>CAZZIF010000546.1:0-2460 GCA_964654025.1 uncultured bacterium | reverse complement strand
GGAAGAGACCCCGGGGACGGGCTTGGGCGGAGCGTCTCGTCCGGCCTGCCCGCACGATCCCGGCTCCCAGTTCCCAGCTCCCAGCTCCCGACTCCCAGCTCTCGGCCGCCGGCTCCCGGCCAGCGGCAACGGGATTTTTCGCACCACAATCAACGGACCAGGGTTGTGCGGTGGACTCGATCCAACTCCCCCCCACCCAACCAAATCCAATACGACCCCGCCTCCAGCAGCCGCCCACCGTCATCCCGCCCATCCCAGCGCACCGCATGCACACCAGGCTGCAGCACGCCACTCGAGAGCGTTCGCACTCGACGGCCGTCAACCGAGATGATGCCCACATCGACCCTTGCCTCGCCGAACAGCTCGAAGCGAATCTCACTTTCGGAGACGAACGGGCTTGGCCGCGCCGACAGCAATCGCGCTACTGGCCGAACCGATGCTGGCGGTGTCGTGGGATCCGGCACGGCAGACATCCCCTGTTCAGGGACGAAGACGAAATCGTGAAACACGATCTCTTGATTCGATGAGGGCGTGCCCTCGAGTTTCCACAGGTTCAGGTGCATGCGCGGTTGTTCGGGGCGAGGAATGTGAGGCCCGGCATAGGTCCAGGCATGGATCATCGTCTCGGGGGATTCGTCGAAAGGCCCTCCCCGCCAGACGCGATACTCCACCCGGTCGGCCCACCAGCGCATCGCATGGCTCGTGATCTCCCCCTCCGCGAACGTCGCCTCGAATCGCTCGCGATTCCCCGGCCAGTCGTAAGGCTGGGCGACGAACTGCCCGATCTCGTTTCCCGCGTAGCCCCACCGGCTGTACTCGATGTCGATCTCGTTGTAAGGATTCCACCACAGGTAGGATTCATCCCAGCAGGGACCATACTGCCAGAGGAAGATGCCGAGTACGGCCTGAATGTCCACGAGGTCCAAACGTCCGACGGTGCTCACGATGTAGTCACCGTATCCGAGCGCATCCTCGAGAACGACCTCGGTGCTCGCCCAGTACCCACCTTGATCGGCAAGCGTGAGGTGCAGCCGACCCTGCCCATCCACCCAGACGCAATCGGGGCTGTCGCTGAAGACATTCGGCCCGGGGCCATAGTAGCCCGGTCCCTTCACGCGCCAGGTGTGGTCGCCGAACTCCACGGTTCTCCCGCCCGGAAAATCCATCCATTGCATGTCGTCCATGGTGGGCGGACTCGTGCTGAAGATCGTCACCTGGTCGAAGTAGACATCGGGGGAAGGATCACCGGGTCCTTCCAGGACACCGAGCAAGAAGTGAATGGCGGCCGTGCCCTCCGGCGCCGCACTGCTGAGCACGTCGAAGCCGATGTACTCGTCTGCCGGCGCGCTCGCATCCGCGACCGGGAACGAATCGTAGTCGATCAGGTCGCCACCTGCGTCGCGCCACTCGATGTTGACGATAGCGGCACAGGCTCCGGTGAGGGGGTTCGCAGAAGGATGCTGGACATGGCCGGTCACTTCCCACTGTTCACCTGCCTGACAGTCCAGACGTTGCCAGTAACCGGAAACATCCCACCCCGTCCCTCCGGGTCCTCTGACTCGGGCCGCCTGGGCTCCGTGACTGGGCACATTCACCACGCCGGTTTGACCGAATTGCTCCCATCCTCCGAATACGGCTCCTCCTGACCCATCGATCTCGAAACTCGGATTGGCGAGAATGCACTGGCCGCTTGCCTGACCAAAGGTCCCCATGAGGCACAGAAGCATGGGGAGCGGGAACGAAACGGCCAGGGAAGACCGGATAGCGGCAATGCCCGTACGAATGTTCTGCGTTGGCCTTACGCGCATGTCAGCCTCCCGCCTCAATCGTGTAGAAGATCGCTTCCCGGGGCTACTGCATCGGGAAGAAGATCGCTCTCTGGAATCTCGACCTCGATATGGTGGATGCACCCCGTGCGCTCGAAGAGTTCTATCCCCAAGTCGGCCTCGAGGGTCGCCCCCGTGCGCCGGTACGACGAACCATCCGCGAAGACCACCTGAACTCCCGGCCTTCCCTTCGTCCGCCGGTAGAGAACCGGCACCTGACAGAACGTGAACGCCAGGCCCCCCTCTGGAATGGGAACCGTTTGGCGATGCCCCTCCACGTCGTAGTAACGAAACTCCGCCGGGGATTCCAAGAATTCGCTGCGCGAGAGAAGGAGGGGGCGAAACCGAACCGCCCCTGCCTCGACGCTCACCCCAAGCTCGCCCAGCCGCGTGAGGATCTCTTCCTTGACCTGACCGGTCATACCGGGCTGTTTCGCGCCTCCCGAGTAGGGCGTGTGTGAGTACGGATCGGTGGGAAACGCCCCGTACTCGGATGGCATCTTCCGATAACCGAGCCCAGCCTGTACGCGGCCGTAGAGCCGGGCGAGTCCCTGCAGGACATCCCGCGGCGTATCCTGGGGCGCATCCTGCCGCGTATCCTGCGGCGCATCCTGCCGCGTATCCTGCGGCGCAT
>CAZZIF010000545.1:0-2461 GCA_964654025.1 uncultured bacterium | reverse complement strand
ATGGGCGGCTTGGCGTGGTTTGGGCCACGGGGCCGGTGGTGAGCCAGATGGGCGGCTTGGCGTGGTTTGGGCCACGGGGCCGGTGGTGAGCTGGTGCTCTGGAGTGAATGGAAGCGTCGCGTTTGCTTGGCACATGTGGCCGAGTTCAGCGTGACGGATGCGATCAACCGATTCGGCATGATAGGCCCGCGGGAAAGGCCCGGGGGCCCGAGCCATGGGGGTGGGGAATGGACGTGATCCGCAATATCGAGGCGCAACAGCTCAAGAGCGACATCCCGGACTTCGGCCCGGGCGACACGATTCGCGTGGGCGTGCGGGTTGTGGAAGGCAACAAGGTACGCCAGCAGGCCTTCCAGGGTACGGTCATGATGCGCAATCGCAGCGGTATCAGCGAGACGGTGACCGTCCGCAAGATCACCGACGGCGTGGGGATCGAGCGTATCTTCCCGATCCACTCCCCCAGCATCCAGTCAATCGAGCTGGTGCGGCGGGGCCGCGTACGCCGCGCGAAGCTGACCTACCTGCGGGGCCGCAAGGGCAAGAGCGCGCGCATTCGTGAGCTCTCGATGCACCGTGCGGGCAAGAGTGCGCGCAAGAAGGCAGCTGCGGCTGCGCCTGCGCCTTCGCCCGCTCCGGCGCCGGAGACCGAGACGGCCGAATAGGGCGGGCACCGTGACCTGCCGCGGCAACGCCCGCCGCAACGACCGGCCGGCGAACCGGACAAGCGCCGACGCCTCCGACAATGGCCAGTGTTGCGAACGAGGCAAATCGGTTGAACTCGCCGAGCCGGACGGGCGGCCCGAGCCGGTCGAGCGAACCGAGCCGGTCGGGCTAACCGAGCCAGCCGAGCGAACGACCGGCATTCGGCGGACGAAGCCGCTGCGCAGACATCGCCCCGATCGGCGCCACGAACTCGCTTGGCGCCGGCGGGGCTTTCGCGTGATCGCTGGAATCGACGAGGTGGGCCGTGGATGTCTGGCCGGCCCGGTGGTAGCCGCCGCGGTCGTGCTGCCGAAGCGGGCGCCGGGCGGGATTGATGATTCCAAGAGATTGCCCGCTCTGCGTCGGGAACAGCTCTACGAAGCACTGCGAGCGTGTGGCGCGCACATCGGCATCGGTGAGGCCGGCCCCGATGAGATTGATGCCGTGAACATACGCGAGGCAAGCTTCCTCGCCATGCGGCGCGCGGTGGATGCCTTGACCTCCATTTCCGTCCAACCCGACGCGCTCCTCGTCGATGGTTTCGAGCTGCCCGATTGCGCCGTTGCCCAGCAAGCCTTGGTTGGCGGAGACGGTTGCTGTTCGTCGATCGCGGCAGCAAGTATCATTGCCAAGGTCGTCCGCGACCGGCAACTCATCGAGCTTGCCCGGGAGTACCCCGGCTACGGTTTCGACCGCCACAAAGGCTACCCAACCCCAGACCATCTTCGCCAGCTGGCGCTGCTGGGCCCGACCGAGATTCACAGGAAGACCTTCGCCCCGGTAGCCGCCATCCTTGCTACCGCAAGAGGATGCTGACAGACAGTCTGGCGCGCCTCAGCATGTCCATGTTCCGCTCCGCCCACCTGAGTAGCCGTCGGTAGCCTGTGTCAGGGTCGACGTGTTCTCAGGGTCGTCGTGTTCTCAGGGTCGTCGTGTTCTCAGGGCCGTCGTGTTCAGGGTCGTCGTCTTGCCTGATCTCTGTAGATTTGGATTCCGGAATCTTCATTCAAGAAGTTTGTTTTCAATAGGTTGTGAGATTCGAGCGTGTCGAAAATCGTGTCGAAAACTGCGGTTTCCCGGGCGGTTTGAGCGTTGATCATAGACCCACCACCGGATCCCCACCGTGGGTTGGCCACCCGGTGGGGCGGCAGATCCCCGACCGCAGATCCCCGACCCGACGTGGCCGACGCTGCCTATGAAGCGGACTCATGGCATGCGAATGGCTATTCAGTCGGACATGCCATCACAAGGGAACCGACCTGGGCGGGAGCACCCCGCCTCATCAAACGGCTCCACCGGGCCACGTGGTTCGCCTGCGCCGCGCAGCTCCGCACGGTCAGGCAGCCATGCCCCGCGGCCGAGCAGCGCTGAGCCGGGATCAGGCAGCCATGCCCCGCGGCCGAGCCGCCACGGCTGGCCGAGAAGCTCTACGGCACGCGGCCGGGCGGCAGAGTCCATCGCGGCCGGCTATCTGGAGTTGGCCGGCTACAGCGTTCTGGGACGAAACCTGCGTTTTGGCGCCCTGGAGCTGGACCTTCTGGCCCGCCGAGGCAACGTCCTCGTGGTCGTCGAGGTTCGCTATCGCCGCCGGCCGGTGGGACCGCCACAGGACGTCATTCCACCCGAGAAGTGGCGCCGTCTCATGCGCGCGGCCGCTCTGGCGGCCGAAGCCTACGCAAAGGAGCACCCGGGTCCCCACGCCGAACCCCACGCCGAACCCCACGCCGAACCCCACCCCGAACCCCACGCCGAGCCCCAC
>CAZZIF010000544.1:0-2468 GCA_964654025.1 uncultured bacterium | reverse complement strand
TGCAGTAGAGCGTCTCTTCCTTGCCATGCTCGCCCGGGCCGTCCCCGCGAGCGAGGTCGTCCCAGCGGACAAGGTCCTCCCCGCGGGCGATGTCGCCCCCGCGGGCGGAAACGGACGGGGCTGAGGACCGCCGATGCGGATTGGCGTTGGTGAGCTCAGGAGCCGGGCCCAGGCGCTATGGGAGCGCCTGGGCGCCTGCGACATCTGCCCCCGTCGCTGCGGCGCCGATCGTCTCCGTGGCGAGCGCGGCTTCTGCGGCGCCGCGGCAACCGTGCCGCTTTCGGCGGCGGTCGCTCATCACGGAGAAGAACCGCCGGTGAGCGGCACGGGCGGGGCTGGCAACCTCTTTTTTGGCGGCTGCAACCTTCGCTGCACCTACTGTCAGAATCATCAGATCAGTGCCTTCGAAATCCCCATGCCCGAGTACGATCCAGCCGGCATCGCCGACCAGATGCTCGGGCTACAGGACCAGGGCGTACACAACATCGGGTGGGTGACGCCAACCCATCTTCTCCCGCTTCTGATGGTGGCCTGGGCGATCGCGTGGGAACGGGGGCTGCGGCTTCCGCTCATCTATAATACGGGCACCTACGAACTCCCCGAGGTCCTGCGTGGCCTCGATGGGGTGGTCGACGTCTACCTTCCCGACGTGAAGTACGCCGATGGCGAGGCCGCGACCGCGCTGTCGCACGCCCCAGACTACTGGCCGATCGCGCAAGCGGCGCTCGAGGAGATGGTCCGCCAATGCGGGGCGCTGGCATGCGGCGACGATGGGCTGGTCCGGCGTGGCGTGATTGTCCGTCATCTGGTGTTGCCCAACGAACTCGCCGGCACCGAGGAGATTCTGTGCTATCTCGCTCAACTCCGCCCGCGGCCTGCCCTCTCGCTGCTGGCGCAATTCCATCCCGAGGCTGGATGCGACCATCCGCTCCTACAGCGGCCAGTCTCCGAGGCTGAGTATGCGAGGGCACGACGGTGGGCCGACCACTACGGACCCTTCGAGGGCTGGGTGCAAGCGCCCACGGCGCCGTCCTTCTACCGTCCCGATTTCACCAGGCCGGAACCGTTTCTCAGATAATCTGTTACGCCACCGGCTGGAATGAGGCACGCCCCCCGCCCGCCAGGAACCCCCCTCAAGCCCTCTCTCTCGGATGCCGAATGGAAAGAGAGGAAAAGGCATGTGCGTTCGCCCGCTCATCTCGGGCGCAGGCACACAGCAACAAGGGGGGAACGCCGTGAAACGATGCCTGCATGTGGTCGTCGCCGAGTCCGAAGACTCCCGATTCATCCGGGGCCTGGTGCCCCGGCGCCGGCGAATTCGTCACGTGGCCGGTGAGCAGGAGTGCTTGGATGTGGCTTACGCCGGGGTCGGCGACATCATGTTGCTCGATATCGAGGACCGGGCCTTCGCCGAGCCCGAGTTCGTCAGTCGGGTGCGGTTTGTTTCGCGCAGCGCATTTCCCATCCTGGGCATCGCCTCGAGTTCGATGGCGGAACCCGAGCGCTGGTTGCGCGCCGGAATGGCCGAGATTCTCTATCGCGAGACCCTGACACCATTCTTGCTCGATCGGGCCGTGCGCCACTGGGTCAAGCACCACCGGCTCAAGTACCGCCTGTTCGAGGCCAACCGGCGGGCCTTGACCTGGTGGAAGGACCTCGTATCGGTTTTGGACGAGGTCCGCCTTCGCCTGGAGAAGAGCGGCGATTCGATGGAGGCCTACCTGTCACTGCTGGACACGGCCGAGCAACAGCACCCTTCGCTGCGGCGCAAGACGATCCGCAATGCCCGCCAGCAGCTCAGTGAACTCGATCAGCTGGGGCAGGAACTCGACGTTGCGGCGCGGACCATCCAGCTCGAGGGCATCGAGCGAAGCAAGGACCAGCCGCGTAGCACGCAGAAGACGCTGTTCTCGGCCGAGTCGCTGGTGGAGTCGGCGGTTGAAGAAGAGCGCTCGCGATCGCTCGACCCGCCATCCTCGCGCGGGTCGGAACACCGCAAGTTCGGCACCTAGCAAGTTTGGCGCCTGGCTGGATCGGCACCTGGCTGGATCGGCACCTGGCTGGATCGGCACCTGGCTGGATCGGTACCTGGCTGGATCGGTACCTGGCTGGATCGGCACCTGGCTGGATCGGTACCTAGCTGGATCGGTACCTGGCTGGATCGGTACCTGGCTGGATCGGTACCTAGCCAGTTCGGCACCAAGGCGCAGTAGGGGGCCAGGCTCTCTCTGTGACCCAAGACGGCTCGCGCGCCGGGCCTGCAGCGCAACCCGCTGCAGGCTTTATCTGTACCCGCGCCTGTGGCATGCTAGAGCGTTCGAGGGCTGGCGAGACGAGGTAACCGGATAGGTACGCTTGCGTCGGGCGAGTCGTGCAGGCCGAGCAGGTCGAGCAGGCCGAGCAGGCCGAGCAGGTCGAGCAGGCCGAGCAGGCCGAGCGGGCCGAGCGGGCCGAGCGGGCCGAGCGGG
>CAZZIF010000543.1:0-2468 GCA_964654025.1 uncultured bacterium | reverse complement strand
GAACCCTTGGTCAACTCACGAACCCTCGGTCAACTCACGAACCCTTGGTCAATTCACGAACCTTCGGTCAACTCATGAACCCGGCCGCTCTCCATGTCGTAATAGGCCGTGACGATCTCGGCGCTACCACGCGCCACGAGCGGCGCGATGATCGGTTCGCTCTCGCGCAGATGCCGGGCCACAAGATGCGCGTTTGCCTTGGCCACACGGTTGATCCGTTCGGCCGTCACGGCTTCAGCCTCCGAACCGGTCCGATTGCCCGCGGCCGGGGCGATTTCGTCGATCAACGCCGCCAGGTGCCCCTCTGGCTTACGCCCACTCAGCATCGCGGTCACGGCCCCGCAGGAGGAGTGCGCCAGGACGATCACGAGCGGCACGCGCAGGTGACCGACCGCGTACTCCACGCTGGCCAGCCCCACCTGCCCCAAAACACCTCCCGCCACCCGGATCACGAACAGATCCCCCAAGCCTTGATCGAAGATGATCTCGGGCACGATGCGCGAATCCGAACAGCTCACGATCGCGGCGTGCGGCGTCTGCCCTTCCAGGAGGCGGTGGCGGTGCGCTTCCGTCTGCCGTGGATGGGTCGGCCGCCCTTCGGCGAAACGCGCGTTGGCGGCCAGAAAACGTTCCCACACTCCGCGCGGACGCAGAGATTCCCCTGATGTCATGCTTCTCCCTTTCTACTGTGTTTCTGAGGGTCGTCTGCATTCTGAGAGCCGTCTATCATTGTAGCGTGCCAGACCCTGGATACGCCACAGCCGGCCACGAGCAGCCCGGCCCGCACTCAGGCGCGCCGCCTCCTCCGGCCAGGCCGAAACCGGGCTCTCCGTCCTTGTAATCCACGGCCCCAGGACGGGACAATGGCCGCATGGATCCATCGCCATCACAGCCCTGGCCGCGCCTGATCGCCCATGTGGACATGGATGCGTTCTACGCTTCGATCGAGATTCGCGACGATCCATCGCTGGCCGGACAGCCTGTCGTGGTCGGCGGATCGGCCGAGGGCCGCGGTGTGGTCAGTGCCGCCTCCTACGAAGCCCGCACGTACGGAATCCACTCGGCGATGCCGATGGCCGAGGCGCTGCGGCGCTGTCCGCATCTGGTGCGTATCTCCGGCCACTTCGGCAAGTACGAAGAAGCCTCGCGCCAGATCATGGAGATCTTCCGGTCCTACTCGCCCAAGGTCGAGCCGCTCTCGCTCGACGAGGCCTTCCTGGATCTCACCGGCACCGAGCGCCTGTTCGGATCACCCCGCCAGATCGGCCAGAGCATCAAGGCGGCGATCCTGAGCCGGACGCATCTTACGGCGTCGGTGGGGCTGGCGCCCGTGAAGTTTGTGGCCAAAATCGCCTCGGACTACGAGAAGCCCGATGGGCTGACCATCGTGCGGCCCGATGAACTCACGAGCTTCCTCCACGGTCTGGACATCGCGCGACTGTGGGGCGTGGGCCCGCGAAGCCAGGAAGCGTTGCACACGATGGGGATCCAGACGGTGGGCGACCTGGCGGCGCAGGATCGCACGATGCTCACCGCCCGGTTCGGTGCGCACGGCGAGCATCTGTACCGGCTCGCGCATGGGCAAGACGCGCGCGAGGTCGTGCCCGACTGGGAGGCGAAGTCCTACAGCCACGAGCACACGTTCGGGCGCGACCAGGACGATCCCGAGGTGCTCGAGGGCATGCTGCTGGACGAAGCCACAAGAGTGTCGCGCCGCCTTCGCCGCGATGGGGTGGCGGGGCGCATCGTCCAGATCAAGCTGCGCTATGGCGACTTCAGCACCTTCACGCGGCGCACCACGCTATCGGTCCCGACCGCGGACAGCCAGGAGATCTACCGCGCGGCGCGACACCTCTTTCACAAGAACTGGACACGCCGGCCCATCCGGCTGATCGGGGTAGGGGTCTCGGCGATCCATCCCGGCGCGGGTGCCACGCTCGATCTCTTCGCGGCTCCAGCGCACGAACGTCGCGAGCGGCTGGCCGACGCCCTCGACCGCATCGAGAGCCGCTTCGGACCCGACAAGGTCCTGCCCGCCAAGGTCCTGCCCCTTCATCACCGTGACGACATCGGTAAGCCGGCCCTTTCCGACCGGCCATTGCGAGAAGACGCGGACGAGTAGAACTGGCGATTCTCGTGCCCCTTCCCGCCTGAGCATGGTCGCAAACCAGGACCCCGACATAGTCCCATAGTCCACAGCGTCAGTTGAGTTTAAGATTTCGCTGAGGACCTCCATGCCTGACCTCGGCCTACGCCGATCCGCCACCACCTGGACTGGATGGAAGCGCACGACCGGCGCCACCTCTGGCTCGCTCCCGGCCAGTCTCTCAGGTCACCGGGGACCAACGCCACATGGGTTCACCGAGGGGATACCCTCTGCGGTGCGACGCGAGAGGGGAAGTTAAGGGTTTGCCGGATCACCGGTCGCGGTAGGGACCCCGGTCACCCCTGTATAGGTCGCACACATG
>CAZZIF010000542.1:0-2479 GCA_964654025.1 uncultured bacterium | reverse complement strand
GGGGAAGGCCGAGCGGGGGAAGGCCGAGTGGGGGAAGGCCGAGCAGGGGGAAGCCGGGAGCGGCGATGCCAGGGGATGAAGGAGACCGGCCATGATCGGCCAGGAGCATGACAGCGATACGGCGCCGGACGATTGGCGCCAGGCGCTTCTGGCCGAGTTCGAAGCGTGGGTGCGCGAGGCCCCTGAACCGCCGGTCGCGGCCGCGGTCGCGCCAGCGACCGGGCGCGAGGCGGCCGAGCGCGAGGCGGCCGTCGACCCCGATGAGCCGGACCGTTCAGGATCGGCGCAGCCGCAGTTGCCGCAGGCCGGCCCGCCCGAACCGCCCGGCCGGCCCGACCTCTATTCGTTCTATGCCGAGCTGGCTGCCCTGAAGCAAGAGGTGCGCATGCAAGGTCGTGCCGCTCACGGGGCAGCGCGGGCGGCGGAGACCTCGGCCGAGACCTTGAACGAGGCGCTGGCGGTTCGGGAAAGCGAGCTGGGCGGCGTTGCCGAGAGCCTCAAGAGCATGATCCCGGCCGCCCGGCGTGAGGCGCGGGCCCAGGTGCTCACCGAGCTTGTTCGCGTGCGCGAGAGCCTGGGGCGCCTTCACGAAGCCGCGGGCGCCGGCGCCCTCCCGAACCGGCCGTGGCTGAAGGCCGCGCGGGAGCAGATCGAGCAGACGACGCGTTCAGTGCGACTGGTGCTCGCCGAGGCCGACGATGCGCTGCGGCGTCTGAACGTGATGCCGGTCGCGGCGGTGGGCGAGGCGTTTGACCCGCGAACCATGCGCGCGGCCGGCCGCAGCGAGCAGGGGGTTCCCGGCACCGTGACGACCGTGCTCAGACAGGGATATCGTACCGGCGACGGACTGCTTCAGCTGGCCGAGGTCATCGTGGCGGCTGGTGACGGATCCGTGGCACCTGAAGAGATGGCCGGGCGAGCACAGCCCTCGGCCGAGGAGGCACCGTGAGCGAGAAACCGATCATCGGGATCGACTTCGGGACGACCAACAGCGAGGTGGCGATCTGGACCGGCGGACGGGTCGAGGTCGTGGAGGAGGACGGGCAGGCGATTCTGCCTTCCTATGTGGGGTTCGATCCGGCGGGCGGGCTCCTGGTCGGCGCCCAGGCCCGCAACCAGTACGCGCTCTATCCCGACCGGACCGTACGCTCGATCAAACGCCGTCTGGGGAGCGAGGAGAAGATCACACTGGGCGAGAAGGCCTACGCTCCCCAGGAGATTGCCGCGATCATCATGCGCGAACTCAAGGCGCGTGCCGAGCGCCGCCTCGGCGAGCCCGTGGAGCGGGCGGTCATCACCATCCCCGCCCAGGCCTCCGATGCGCAACGGCAAGCCACGCGCGACGCCGGGCGCATCGCCGGCCTGGATGTGGTGCGGATCGTCAACGAGCCCACCGCGGCGTGTCTGGCCTACGAGAGTGCCGAAGAGAAGAACGCTCGAACGGTCCTGGCCTTCGATCTGGGCGGCGGCACGTTCGATGTGTCGATCGTCCGGGTCGAGGACGATGTGACCGAGGTCCTCACCAGCCACGGCGACAACCACCTCGGTGGCGACGACGTCGACGACTTGCTTGCCGATTGGATCCGCAGCCGCTTGCGGGGCCCGGAGCTGCCCGAGGCTGTCTATGCGGGTGAGCTTACCCGCGAGACCGAGCACCGCATCCGCGAGATCGCCGAACGCGCCAAGATCCACCTGACCGACCAGCCCTATGCCCGCATCACGGCTGCCAACCTGCGCTCGGCCGACGGTGCCGATCTCCATCTCGAGGCCCAGCTCAGCCGGATGGATCTGGATCGACTGATCGAACCCCTACGGCGCCGCATGCGCACGGCGGTGCACCAGGCGCTCTCGGGGGCTCAGATGCTGCCCGGGGCGATCGAGGAGATCATCTTGGTGGGCGGCGCGACGCGCATGCCGGCCATTCAGGAACTCTTGGAGGAGATCTTCGGCCGCCGCCCGCGGCGAGACGTGCACCCCGAGCTGGCCGTGGCCTACGGGGCGGGCGTCATGGCGGCGCGTCTGATGGGCGAGGATCAGCGCAAGGTGCTGATCGACATCACGCCCTACACCTTCGGGACCTCCGCCCTCGGGCAGGTCGACGGCGAGCTCACCGAACACCAGTTCGTGCCGGTGATCACGGCGGGAACCCCCTTGCCGGTCAGCAAGGCCGAACTCTTCGCCACCGTGTTCGATGAGCAAGAAGCGGTTGATGTCCAGATCTTCCAGGGCGAGCACCCCGATGCCCGCCAGAACCTGCTGATCGGCCGCTTTCTCATCGAGGGGCTCGCGCCGGTGCCCGCCGGCAACCAAGTGTTGATTCACATGGCACTCGATCTGGACGGGATCCTGCGCGTGACGGCCACCGAGAAGAGCACCGGGCTCAGCAAGGACGTCAAGATCGAGAATGCTCTCGCCAAGCTGAGTCCCGAGGAGATCGAGCGGGCGCGGGCCGCCGTGGCTGAACTCTTCGGGGAGGAGG
>CAZZIF010000541.1:0-2486 GCA_964654025.1 uncultured bacterium | reverse complement strand
AGCTCCTACCGCACCACCGTCAGCCTTCGCACCGTGGCGCGCTCGGCGCTGCGCACCGTGCAGGCATAGATACCGGAGGCCACCGGATGCCCGCACCCGTCCCGGCCGTCCCAGGCCAGAACCTGAGGCCCCGCCGGCCGAACCCCGTCGGCCAGCGTGCGAATCAGTCGGCCGCCGGCATCGTAGATCGCGACTCGCACGCGAGCCGGCGCCGGGAGGTCGAACTCGATCGACGTGCTCGGGCCGGCCACGTGAACCGGGTTCGGGCGGATACGAACCGGAACCGATTCGGCGCGATCGGGCACGGCCGAACCGCTGCCGCTCATCTCATGGATGCCGATATCGACAATCGGCGGCGTGCCCTGGCCCGTATCAGGCACCTCGTGCACGTCGTGCCGGCGCCCATCACCGAAGTAGTCGTAGGGAATCGGCTCGGTCGTGTCACCGTCACCGTCCAGATCGGCCAGATCCGGTGGCAGGGCATCGTTGCTGCCGGCATCGATGCACGGAGAATTGCTGATGAGGTGGAAGTCACCGCTCTGCGGATCGGTCAGCCCCGGATCGCCCGTGATGTTGTGCCATTCGGGATTCTCGAAGCCGCTTTGTTCGATGGCGCAGTAGGTCACGCTCGGCTCCGACCCCCCGCCGCTGTAGATCCCGTCCTGCCCCAGGATGATGCAGTTCGTGATCACCGGATCGGAGAACTGGTAGCAGTAGATGCCGTCACCCACGCAACCCGACTCGTTGTCGTAGACCACGCAGTTGCTGATGACGGGACTGGCGGTGTGATTGTACATCGCACCGCCGTGCGCATTCCCTGCCGTGCCCTGGTTGCCCTCGAAGATGCACTGCACAAAGGTTGGATCGGCATCGTCTCGATTGTAGACCGCACCGCCGTAGAGCACGGCCGTGTTGTCGGTGAACCGGCAGCCCACGAAGTAGGCGAGGACACCTGAGCCCTCGTTACCCACAGCTCCGCCATCGAAGTTCGCCGAGTTGCCTGTGAAGGTACATCCGGAGAGCACCGGGCTAGAGGTTCCGAAAGAGTAAAGCGCCCCGGCAAAACCGTTTCCGCTGCCCTCCAGACCAGCGTGATTGCCAGTGAAATCGCAGTTCACAAAGACGGGCGACGCGTCCCAGAGGTTGGCTACGGCCCCGCCGAAGCGGCCGCAGAGGTTGTCCGTGAATGTGCAGTTCGAGAAGCGCGGCGACGCGTCCTGGTTGCACACCGCGCCCCCGTCGGAGCTGTAGGTCGCCGAGGCCTGATTGCTCACAAACGCACAATTGGCGATCGTGGGCGACGCATCTTCGTTGTACATACCCCCACCCCGGGCACGATCGCCTCCGGACTCGTTGGCGCAACCGGACGTCACCACGAAACCGTCCAAGACAGCGGTCTCGTCGAGATTCGAGTCGGCCGGGTGGTAGAAGACGTGGTAGCAGTTGTCGGTCATCTCGCCGGGCACGCCGACATCCCCGGAGAGCGTGGTCGGGTGAAGCTCGGGGTCACGCTCCTCGAGCGTCTCTTCTCCTCCGGCGAAGCCTCCGTAGAGCGCCACGCCGTTCTCGAGCGAGAAGCAAGCGTAGCGCTGGCCGGTCCCGCCCACCTCCGCGGATGGGTAGTAGACCCCGGTCGCCACCCAGATCTGATCGCCGGCGGCGGGCGCCGCATCGAGCGCGAGTTGTAGATCAGTAAACGCATCCTCCCAGCTCGTTCCATCGCCCTGGCCTGTTGCTCCGGCATCGACGTAGATCACCTCGGCCTGGAGTGCTGGCGACGTCAGGGCGAGAGACATCAGAACGAGACAGGGTAGACAGAGATGACGCGAGAAGCCGCAGAGCATAGGGTGCCTCCATTCGTTGAGATGTACGGGAACGGGATCATCGGCACATGGTATGACCGAATGGCTCCACTACGATGCAGTATATCATGCGGGACGAGATCACGTCAGGCCCCTCCCGGCCCTAGCCTTCCTCCCCTAGCCTTCCTCCCCCAGCTTCACGGCCCCGGCAGAGCCCGACTTGGTCGAGCCGGCCCTGGCCAAGCCTGCCATGCTCTGCGCCGCGCCCGAGGTGCCGTCCGTATCCCGCCCTCCCCAGCGCCCCGCCGGCGGTGACGCCGGGAAGCCAAGCCAAGGAGACTAAGACATCACGTCCCGGCGTCCCTTGCGCAGCACGCGCTCATAGAGGAACCAGGCGAGCCGCACCGAAACGTAGTAGGCCGCCGGCAGGGAGAGGAGGATCAGGATGACGCTTGCGGTCAGGCCGCCGATCGAGGAGAGCGCCAGGTTCTCCCAGATATCGCGTCCCTCGAGTTCATCGAAGCGAATGAGCAGCGGGGCGAGCCCCACGATCGTCGTGCCGCTGGTCAGCAGGATCGAACGAAGCCGCACACGGGTTCCGTGACAGACCGAGGCCTTCAGCACCTCCACGCGTTCCGCCAGCGGCAGCTTGCGCAGGCCAAACGGCCCGCGGGGCAGCAGGCG
>CAZZIF010000540.1:1136-2492 GCA_964654025.1 uncultured bacterium | reverse complement strand
CTCGGCCGGGGGACACCGGAGTCTGCTCGCGCCGCTGACGCCACTCTCGCTCGCTACCCCGGCCGCGGCACACGGGAGTCTGTTCGCACCGCTGACGCCCCGAGGCACGGTGGGGCGGACCGCTCCCCGCTCTGCTTCGCTGCACACTCCTGGAGTGGAGACCGGGGGACAGGGTCGGGGGCGGGAGATGGTGGAGCACCGGACTCCGGGCGGGGAACGAGGGGCGCCCTCTCTGCTCGCTCCTGGCCGCCAGAGGCGCTCCGAGGGGCAGCCTGGTGTTCCCACACCTTCGGGTGGCTGGTAGGCGCTTCTAGAGGCGTTTGCCTATAACGGGGTCCCTTGGAATGGGCCATCTTTAACTGCCTTTTGAGCCTCTTACAGTTCCCAGCCTTCTCTACCTTATGTATTGCACCTCCGGAGTTCTTTAGCTCTTTAACCTTTAAGACTCCTCAATAATCGGTATTCGTGATTATGGAGGACGCTTAAAGGCTAAAGGGTTACAGGCATAGCCCGCAAACCCTGTAGTGGTGCGGGTCTACAGCCTTTAACCTGCCTTTAACTATGTTCGACACCCCCTGAATACCCATGCCCACCCAGCTAGCGCAGGGCAACTTCACGCCTGTGCGTATTCCGGGCCGATGTGTTGTTGGCCTCACGTGTATAGAAGACTTCGCAAGTGAAGCAGGGCGTAGCGGCTCTGTGGTCAAGACTTCTAGAGAGGAGCGAGGTGACAAGAGCCATGCGCCTGCCGTGGAGTCGAGCTGTGGAGAGCCAGGAGCCGGAGGCCCCGTCCCAGGGTGTGCGGTCCGAAGCATGGGCTGCTGCTGATCGTGCGTGGGCCCAGTGCGACCTGGAGCTGGCGCGGGTCTCGGAGTCGGCGCTCAGTCAGCTCCAGCAGGAGCTGAAGGACGAGGCGCAGTGGAAGCGGCTCGGCCAGTCCTTTGGCACGTCCTACGATCTGAATGCCTCTGCTCGGAAGACGATCATTGGGCAGTGTGTGAAGCTCTGGATGATCGATGGTGGCATCGCCCAGGCTGAGTCCCTGCTTGCGAGTGGCACGTTCGGGCAGGGGCTGGCAGCTCCCCGCGCCGTAGATCCTCGGGTCCAGAAGGTCATCGATCGGTTCTGGTCCGATCCCGACAACCAGCTTGTGTGCACCTCGGTGCAGGCGATGCACTTCAGCAATCGGGCTTTGATGTTGGAGGGTGAGCGGTTCTTCACGATCCACACCAGCCCCGCCGACAGTTCGGTGAAGATGGCTGATCTCCCGGTCGAGGAGATTGTCGACTGCATGAGCGAGCACGTCGCCGCCGGGCGGGGCGTCCTTGTCCACGTACCACACGGCGGCGGAGGCGG
>CAZZIF010000540.1:0-1126 GCA_964654025.1 uncultured bacterium | reverse complement strand
ATCCCGAGAACCGCCGGAAGCCGCTGCTCTACAAGCGCGTGTGGCGCCCTAGCCGCTACAACTTCGCGAAGGGCAGGTGGGAGACTGCGGAGCGGGAGCAGGTGCGCTACTACCGTGATCTCCGTGCGCCGGACCCGTTGCTCCCTGGTGAGGATGATGATCCCGAGGCGTTGGAGTTGATCCAGTCGTGCCCGGATCTGGAGCCTGATGTGGCGATCCTGCACTTCTACTCCAACAGCTTCGGTCTTCGCGGGCTTCCTGAGGTGTATCGAGCCCATGATTGGGCCAAGGTTCACTCTGGCACGGTCGCGGATATGGCGACGGTGACCAAGGCGCTGGCGGCTTTTGCGTGGCAGAAGAAAGTGAGGACACGGTCCTCAGCGGTAGTTCGCAATTCCGCAGAGACGTTTCAATCCCCTGCCCCTGGTCCTGGTGCTGTTCAGGTTGGGAATGAGAACGTAGACCTGGAGCCGATCAAGGTGGGCACGGGTGCGGTGAGCAACCAGCAGTCGACCAGCCGGGCAGCGTTCTTGCAGGCGATCCGGCCCTTTGGGTTCGGTGAGCATTGGTATGGCGATGCGAGCACTGGGAACCTGGCGATTGGTGAGGCGATGGAGGTTCCCGCGATCTGGAAGATCACTGGGCGCCAGACGCTCTTCGAGCAGGGCTTGTTCCGTCCCGTCATCGACTTCGCGATCGAGCGTGCTGTGCGTCTTCAGGACTTGGGTTACTACTTGCCGAAGACGGTGGAGCGCTACTACGACCTGAACTACCCCCCCGCGAAGCAGAAGAGTGAGGAGCAGCTAGCCAGGCTTCTGGGTGCGTTGTCGGAGGCTGGCCGCGATGGGTTGGTCGAGCGTGAGGAGGCCAGCTATCAGGCTTACGTTGCTCTGGGCACGGACGACATCGATGAGGTGATGAAGCGGCAGTTCGGCCAGGAGGAGCAGCTTGAGGCCGATGACAAGCGGGCTTCTGCTGAGGAAAAGGCCGAGAGGTCTGGCGGTGACTCCGAGGATGAGGAGCCGGCTTCTGAGGTCTCGATTATTGGCGCCGAACTCTGGTCGGTGCGTGGTCGTGAAGCGGCGATGTCGGTGGTCCCTGGTTGGCTGCGCCAGGTTGCCCGCGA
>CAZZIF010000539.1:0-2492 GCA_964654025.1 uncultured bacterium | reverse complement strand
ACAGCACACGCATTCGAATATCTCCCCCCCCCGAGTCAACGCGTGGCGCTCGAGTCTTCGCCGGCCCCCGAGTCAACTCATGGCGCTCGAATCCGCGAGTGCCCCCCCCGGTAAACCCGTGGCGCTCGAATCCCCGACTGCCCGCGCGGATCTAGAGCGTGGCGCTCAGGTTCTCGATGAACGCCTTCGCATAGTCGCTGCTTGGCATGGCCGACTCGAGGATCCGCGCCGCCATCGGCAGGGCCTCGTTCGCCGGCACGCAGTAACCCATCTCGCTGAAGCGGGCGCGCAGCTTGGCTACCTCGTCCTTGACCGTCTCGTTGCGGATGATGCAGTCGGCCATCAGCTGGGCGAGCGGCTCGAAGTCGGCTTCCTTCATGCCGAAACGGGTCATCTCGGGCGTGCCCAGCCGCAGACCGCTCGAGTCCAAGAAGCTTTCGTCATCCGGCAGAGCCTGGTAGTTGCAAACGATGTTGTTCTCTTCGAGACGACGGGCAATCTCCATGCCGGTCCCGTGCTCGGAGACCCGCAGCAGCACCTGGTGGGTCTCGGTGTATCCGTCGGCGGGATCGCCCTGCACGTCGAGGCCGGCCTTCTTGAGCGCCTGCGCGAAGGCCTTGGCGTTCTTGATGACCTGTGTCTGATAGTCCTGCTTGTAGGCGTTCATCTCGTAGCCGGCCATCAGCAAGCCTAGCAGCGTGCCCAGGTGATGATTGCTGGTCGATCCGGGGAAGACCCGGCTCTTGATGTCGAGCCACAGCTTCGACAGCGGCGTCTTCTTCTCGATCGAGGAGGCGATGATGCCGCGCTGGGGGCCGAAGAAGGTCTTGTGCGTGGAGCCGGTCACGATGTCGGCTCCCTCGGCGAACGGCTCCTGGAAGGTGCCATAGAGCCCGAGGACGTGGGCCATGTCGTACATGATGATCGGCCGCGGGTCCCAATCCTTGACCGCCTCGTAGGTGAACTTCACCGGCTCGGGGTACAGGAACATGCTCTTGCCGAAGATGATCAGTTCCGGCTTGCTGTCCGCCAGCAGGTTGCCCAGCGCATCGGTGTCGATCTTGTAGAGATTGTCCTTGCGAATGGGGAAGTTGGTGACATTCTCCTTGCCGTCGTCGCCGCGCTCGACATAGTTGAACAGGGCGCCCATCGGCTGCGAGGACAGGTGGCCGCCCTTGGTCAGATCGTTGTTCATGACCGAGCGGATGCGGCGCCAGGGAGCACCCTCCTCGCTCTTACGATTGACGAAGTTGGTGACGGCCTTGAAGACCACCTCGTTGGCCATCTGGCCGCTGATCGCCCGCATCTCGGCCCGCGGGCAATCGAAGTAGGTGCACATCTGCTCGCGAGCGGCTTCTTCGATATCGCGAATGAAATCGATGCCCTGGTAGAAGTAAACCTCGTTGCCCTTCATGGTGCGGTGCTCGGCGTAGCGGCCGGCCGGATCGGAGATCTCCATCATCTTGACCAGCAGGCTCGGTGTGTTCTCTGACGGGATCAGATTGATGCACTGGCGCTGGCGCCACAGGTTGTTGGCCACGACTCGTTCGGTGAGCTGGCGGGCTCGATCTGTCAGATTCATCCTACCCCTCCTTGCCGGTCTGGGATGCCGGCGGTCTCTACCAGGTGTCCGCGGTGGCGGGACATCCGGACGCCGCCACACGATCTCATGCTTCGGAACAGGGGAGAATAGCACAGGCTTCCAGTTGGACGAAAGCCAGACTGCCCAGCGGCTCGGCCGGCGAGCGCACCGGCTGCGGGCGAGGGCACCGTCAGCCGGTGAACCCACCCGCTCACGGATGGGCCAGGGTCTCTCCATCGATCCAGAAATCGCGCGGGTATAGCCGCAGGATCTTCGGAGAAGGCGGGGCAGCGCCAGGATCCGCTTCTGGTTGAGCCGCCGCGGTGGGGCCCTTCCCCTTCCGGGCCTGCTCCGCGGCAGCCAGGTACTGCTCGACCGCCTGGATCTGTTCCTCCGGCCCGATCATGAAGCTGACCGCTCCGGCCTCGGGAGTGGCTGCCGCCCCATAGCCCGGCACGACCGGACCCAGCACAGCGGGCAGACGCGCAATCACTTGGTCGAGCAGGTTCCCGGCACTCAGCGTCACCTCCGCTCCCCGGTCCGTACTGGTCTCCTGCCACTTGCGCCGGAAACCCGCCAAAGCCTCCTTGAACTCGCGCACCTTCTCCGGCGTGATGCCATCGGCCCAGTCGGCCGCCATGGCGCGGCCACGGCGAAGATACGTGTCGCCGCCTCGGTAGTCGCCGAAGCAGCCCGCGAGAGCGTAGTCGAGGTAGAACTCGTCGCTCAGCGTCACCGGTGCATTGGCAAGGATATCGCCCACGAAGCGCAGTGTGGCGACGCCATCCCCGCAGCGCTCGGCGTAGTAGGACAGCAGGCCACTGCGAGTGTTGGTGCCCACCCCGTTCGAGTAGGCCAGCCCGGCTCCCCAGGTCTGCATGAAGAGACCGTGGGCGCCCGCGCCGCCGAA
>CAZZIF010000538.1:0-2502 GCA_964654025.1 uncultured bacterium | reverse complement strand
CCGGCAACAGAATGCTGATGAGCGGCTCGGCTACAGGCACACGTCGTCCCCCCCTGCCCATTCGATCCCCCCCTGCCGGAACGAGGGCAAGTGCCGCCGGCGCCAGCTGGCCCATCGCGATCGCACGCGTTACCGCTTCCTGGTGACGAGGCCAGGGGAAGCTGGTACGCGTCACCCAGCTGGAGTATAACCGATGGGTGGACATGCCGAAGGGCTGTTTCCGCTGTGCGGGGTGCCTCTTGGCGCAGTGATCTCGATCTTGGTGCCACGAGCCCTTCCGGCCGCAGTCGTGCCGGTGTCACAGCCGACCCGGGCTCTCGCGGACTCCATGCATCAGGACCGGTCGGAACCATCATCCTTATGGAGGAGCCGTGGACTACCACCAGAGCCCGATTCAGTACGGCATCAAGCTCGCCTTCGCCGACGGCAGCGTCGTCAACTGGTACCGCGACGGCAAGCGGCGCACAGTGCACGTGGAGAAGAACCCCCAGGGCCACACGTTCCCGAAGAACGCCTCCCGGATCGATGAGATCCTGGCCGTGTTCGATCCTTCCCGCCGCTCGGGTCCCCCCTGGAGCGACGGCGCCGGCCGGCCCTTGGGCGCCTTCGACGGCGGCAGCCGGCCGAATCCGGGTCCCGGCGGCTGGGGAGTCGTCTTGCCGGACGATCGCGAACTCTTCGGGGGCGAACGATACACCACCAACAATCGCATGGAACTCACCGGGGCGATCACGCTTCTCCGAGAGACATCGGGCCCCCTCTGTGCGGTTGGTGACAGCAGCTATGTCATCAAGGGCATCACGAAGTGGATTCACGGCTGGCGGAAGCGAGACTGGAAGACGGTGACCGGGAGCCCGGTCGAGAACCGCGATCTGTGGGAAGAACTGGCGGCGCTGACCGGTGGCCGCGAGATCGTCTGGCAAAAGGTGGCCGGCCACAGCGGCCATGTGCTCAACGAGCGCTGCGATCGCCTGTGTGCCAAGGGCCGTGCCCTGGTTGAGAAGAAGCAGACGTAGAGAAGGTAGTGAGGAGAAAGAGCGCGGCCCTGATCCCGCGGGAATCAGGGCCGCCAAAGCACGAACGATCTAGCCGCTAGATTCGAGATGAAACTCGATTAGGGGCACTCGTGACCGAACATCTCACCGAAGCCGATCAGGTCGTCCAGCCCGGTGCCACCATCGTTGAAGAAGTCGCTGCAGCCACTGATCGTGGGACCGTAGCTGCTACCGAAGAAGATGAAGTCCGACAGACCGACCACGCCGTCGGCCACCGTGTCCCAGTCGCCGCTCTTCGCGTTGGTGTACGTACGAATCGGCGTGCCATTGGCGACGATCTGAACCGCGTCGATGCCCTCGGTGCAACCACCGGCGGAGATGTTGAACACAACGTTGCCCACGTCATCGGTATTGCCATCGAGGACGATGTCCGGGCAGAACACGTGGTTGGCCTCGACGAGGAAAACCACTTCCACGAATGCGTTCGGGATCGGATCGTTGTCGCCGTTGCGAACGTTGACCGTGAACTCGGCCGAACCGCCCGGAAGCGGATCCGGATAGGTCACGACACCGAGAAACTCGTCGCAGGGGGCAACAGTGCAGAGATCGGGATCCGGAATCGTGGCGTTGGCCGCCCCGGCTGTGAACACCAGGCCGATCATGACTGCTAGCACTACATTCCTCATGATGCTAGTCCTCCTTCTAGCCTGCCGGGCCTGGAGTTGATCATCCAAGCTAGCGTTCCCGCACAGGCCGCACCCAAGTTACAGAGAAACGAGTCACTGATCTCGCGAGCCTGGCAACCGGAGCGTGCATCCTGATCGAGTCCCCCTAGCTCATCGCTGGCTAGGCACCGGGTGCAAGGGGTCTCTCCCAAGAAGATCACGCGAGATCGCTTCTCCTTTTGCGCAACACATTCCCGTTGATTGTTGCTCTCTCTCACCACCCAACGGGGACCTGTCTTGCAAAGGAGCCAAGCTCTGTGCACTCACTCCGGTCCATCTACCATCGCTTAGGATTATAGAGGGTTGCGCAGGCGCAGGTCAAGCGGATAACCGGTGTGACAGCCAATGGCGGTGGCGGTACTGCGAAGATCCATCGCGAAGCTCCAGAGGGGGCGGACGAGGAACGGCCTCCGCAGACAGATGGTTTCCTGTCCACGGTGCGCGTCCCACCCATCAGTTTGTTGTCCGGCAAGCGTTTGCTTGTGCGTGGTCCGTTTCCGCCACTGGACGCTTCAAGCGGGGTCAAATGCGCTCCAGCAGCAGCGTTGCATATCCGCTGCGACGAGCCCTGAGCTGCTCCAGGATGGCTGAGCCCTCGTCAGTCTGGCCGCCCGCGTAGTAGAGCATGCCCAGGTTGAAAAGAGCCAATCCCATGTCAGGCTTCATCTCGAGAGCCTTTTTCATGAGCCGCTCGGCCTGCTCGACATCGCCCCGCAGGTACTGCAGACCGCCCATATTGACCAGCGGGAGGGCCCAGTCGGGATCGGTGGCGATCGCCTCTT
>CAZZIF010000537.1:0-2515 GCA_964654025.1 uncultured bacterium | reverse complement strand
CCGGGAGCTGCGGCTTCACCTGTACCGGCCGGTGTCTGGGGCGGAGCCATCACGGCCTCGGCGGGCACGATCACCGCATCGGTGACCGTCTCGAGAGGAAGGCGCAAACGCGCGAACATCCCGGGCAGCAGCTCTGCCGATGCCGGGAGCGCGACCTCGAAGGTTCGTGTGCGCGTACGTTCCTCCAGGTAGGGATAGACGCGCGCAACCCGTCCGTCCAACACAGTCTCCGGGTAGGCATCGAGCGTCGTGTGGACGCTCATCCGCTCGCGCACGCGCGTGGCGTGCCGTTCGGGCACGGAGGCGCGGACCACGAGACTGGCCGGATCGTAGATCTCGACCAGCGCGACCCGTGGGGCGAGGTAATCACCCTCGCGGACCATCACCCGGGAGACGATCCCCTCCCACGGCGCGCTCAAAACATGATCGGCCGCCGTTTCCTCGGCCTTGACGAGTTGGGCGCGGACGCGTTCGCGCTCGGACTGGGCACGGTCGAGCTGCTCGGCCGCCAGCGCGTCGCTCTCGACCAGCCGGCGCGTGCGCTCGAGATTCTCGTCTTCTTTATTGAGTTCCTCTCGCAACGAGGCGATGAGCGCATCGGCCCCCTCCTTGCGCCCGAGCGCCAGCACCCGATCACCGGCCGCCACGCGGTCTCCCTCGCGCACATACACCTTCACCACCGGTCCCTCGGCCGGGGATGCCAGACGGGCCAGCCGGTAGGGCTCCACCGATCCGGTCAACTCGACCACCTCGGAAATCGCTCCGCTCTGTGCGGCCGCAACCCGCACCTGAGGTGGCGGCTTGGGCTTCCCGGCCGCATCGCCGGGCGTATTGCCGGCCGCATCGCCGGGCGTATTGCCGGGCGTATTGCCGGGCGTACTGCCGGGCGTATCGCCGGCCGCATCGCCGGGCGTATTGCCGGGCGTATCGTCGCTCAGGAGCATCCCCCCGACCACGAGCGCCCCTGCCAAGACCGCAATCAAGCCCCCAATCACGACCATCCGCTTCATGACGATGCTCCTGTCGGCGTCACCAATACGCGCCCGGCAGTTTCACGACACTGCCCCGGTCGGCGTCACCAATACACTCCCGGCAGCTTCACGACACTGCACCGGTCGGCGTCACCAATACTCGCCCGGCAGTCTCGCGGCACTGCCCCGATCGGCATCACGACGATGCCCCCCGCTCACGGTTCGCCTATGGCCAGGCGCAGTTCGGCCAAGGCGGTCTGTAGTTCGGATAGAACGAGGTAGTAGTTGGTCTCGGATTCGAGCAGGGCGGCCTGGGCGTCGAGGACATCGACGATCGCGCCCTTGCCCAGTGCATACTTCTCTCGCTCGATGCGCAAGCTCTCCTGAGCCTGGTCGATCACCTTGGCCAGGGCGGCCGCCCGCTCGCGGGTGGAGGCGACATTGAGCAGCGCGGTTTCAACCTGGAGCCGAATCTCCAGCTCAAACCGGTGGAGGCGCTCGCGGTCGGCGGCCAGAAGCGCGCGTTGCTCCCGCACCCGCGCCGCGATACGCCCCCCGTCGAAGACCGGCATCTCGATCGCGAGCCCGATACGTCCGATGTCATCGAGTTCCTCGCCGTCACCGCTCCAGGATCCGATGGCCCAGCGCCCACCATAGGAGCCCTGCAGAAACACCTGGGGCCAGTGCCCCGCTCGGGCGGCATCGACGTCTCGGGCGCGGGCCTCGAGCGCGGCCCGGGCGGCTTGATAGTCGGTTCGCGACGACAAGGCCTGCTCCATGGCGGTCTCCAGCTCGGGCAGGGCCCGTTCGCGCCGCTCTTCCAGGTCCCCCCGCAAGACCAAGGAGTCGGCGCCACTCTCCAGCCCGAGCATGTTGAGCAACGAGTCGGCGCCACTCTCTAGCCCGAGCATATGGAGCAACGCGCGCCGCCCGATCGCGAGCCGGCCGCGCTCACGCGCGAGCTGCTGATCGACGTCTGCCAGCCGGACCTCCGAACGAAGCCGGTCGACACCGGCTGCCTTCTGTGCCTCGATCAGCGCGTCGATCCGGCGCAACTGCTCCTCCATCGTGCCGCGGGCGAACTCGAGCGACTCGATGACCTTCTCCTGGGCGAGAATCGCGAAGAAGAGACTGGAGACACGGGAGATGATCTCCTCGCGCGTGCGCAGCGCGCGCCCGCGGGCCGCTTCGGCAAGCAGGCCGGCGCCCCGGATCTGGTGTCCCAGGCGGCCACCGGTAAAGAGCGGCATACTGAGCACCAGATCACCGGATACGATGTCGCGGCTCAGCACGCTCGGATCTCCGGGCTGGCGCACCGGCAAGAGCCGCTGTTCGTCCAGGTGGTGGGTATAGGTCCCAACCACGCCAAATCGCGGCCACCGTTCCCCGGCCACACCATCCCGCCGCGCGCGGGCGGCCTCCCCTTCCCAACCGGCGGCGGCCAGGGTGGGGTTATGTGCAAGGGCGATCTCGAGGGCGGCCTCCAGGTCGAGCGCGCCGCCACGTCCGGACAGGCCACCCGGCGCTCCGCCCGGCCCGATCCG
>CAZZIF010000536.1:0-2518 GCA_964654025.1 uncultured bacterium | reverse complement strand
TTGCAGGTTGCGACAGGTTGCGGCGCGTTGCGGCGGGTTGCGGCGGGTTGCGGCGGGTTGTTGCGGACCCTCGTCTGGACTGCAGGGCTCGCGGCGACAGGCAACCGTCACCTTGCGTCAGACCACGTAACTACGAAGGCAGGGACGGCCAGCAACGGTCGCCCCAAATGAGGAGTCCGGCTTGAAGTTGATCGCTTTGTCGCATCACAGTAGGCGACGACCTGCGCGCGTTACGGCGGGCAATGCTGCTCGCTCCCCCGTCGGGGCGCGCCTTGCCCATCTCGGACACCTTGCCCATCTCGGACACCTTGGCCATCTCGGACACCTTGGCCATCTCGGGCAGATCGCCCTCCTAGTGCTGGTCATCGCCGCTACGGGAAACGTTCCCGCCCAGGCGACCTTTGACGACGCTGAGGTCCGGACGATGCTCTTTAGCACCAAAAAGGCGCAGGAGAGCGGAGAGCCCCTCGTACTGCTGGGTTGGAAAACGACCTGTCAGATGAACGGCAACGGGCGGCGCACGCTCCAGGAGCATCAGGTCTGGTATATCGGAGATCCGAACGCGCCCGAAGCCGATGCGATCCGGCCCTTTCGGGTACTACACAACACTGAAGTCGAGCTCTTTGGATTGCAGCGCTTCCGGATCTACCGCGGTGATGACACGCTGCGAGTCGAGGACGATCAGTGGAGCCGGCAGACACCACAGGGTTGGCCAGAGCGCGGTGGGCAGCCATGGGCTGACGCCGTGGGCGGGCTACCACCTCTGCAGCCGGGCGACGTCCTCGATGTCGCCTACGTGCTCGACAACCGCTGGAACAACTTCTTCTTGCCAGCGGATTGGGCACTCCTACCCTTGTCGAGCCCCCATGCACCCGTCATCGAGCGGCTGATTCAGTTCGAGCATGCGCGAACGATGGAGAGCATCATCGAGATCGCAGGTCATGATGCCCGCCTACGACGCCACTACGGCCGCGCGGTCCCGATGGTGGAGGTACATACGGGCAACATCCCTCGCGGCCCAGAGCACCCCACGGGCCTGGCGGCCCCGCGCGTCTACTTCACAACGAGCGGCACTTGGGAGAAGGTACGCAATCAATGCGATCTCTTCTACGAGATGGCCCTGGATGATGCCGAGATTCTCTTCCGCACTCCGGGCGACTCGCTGGCCACTGAGTTCCGCAGTACGGTGCCAAGGATGGCAGCCGTCTACGACTATCTCGAGAAGCACACGGTGCGTTTGCCTCGCAGCTTGACAAACACGTCTTACTTCCCACGCAGTCCCCAAATCGCTTTCGAGCTAGGCGCCACCGACCCGATCGAACGCGGGCTGATGATGACTGCGCTGGCCTCGGCGGCATACCTCAAGGCAGAGTTCTTCCTGGCGCGCACAGATACGACGGGCTTCTTGCCAGACGTACCCCTCGCGCACCAATTCGACCGCTTGGCGCTTCGGCTATTGCTCGTCGAGGAAGACCGTATGGTGTGGTTGGATCCGGAAGCTGACTCCTACGGCACAGGTCTGGATCAGGCCGCCGACTACCAGCTGCTCATGGCCACGCGAGAACGGGAGCCGGTATTGCTGCGTCGAACGCCGGAGGGTCACTTCGCTCTCTACCCTCTCAAGGAACAGTAGCGCCATCTGGTGGGTGGAGCAGTTGCCCTACGACTGACCGCCCCATGCGCAGAGCCGACGACCGATGTGCGCGCGGGCGCGACCCCTGCCCGACCTGCCGGAAAGCCTGGTGGCCGATCCGCGCGCGGGCGCGACCCCTGCCCGACCTGCCGGAAAACCTGGTGGCCGATCCGCGCGCGGGCGCGACCCCTGCCCGACCTGCCGCGAAATTTGGTAGCCAACGCGCGCGGCCGCGACGCCCGCCAGTTTGCGTCTACAGTGTTGCCTGCAGAGCCGCTCGCAGGGCCTCGGCGGCTCTGAGATAGGCCGCGTGCGTGGCCTCATCGAACTGGACGAGGACCACGTGTAAAGGTGCGGACACCGCCTCGAGATACCGCAACACTGTCGCGACACACACAACGGACGCCTCTTGAACCGGATAGCCGTAGATACCGGTAGAGATCGAGGGGAATGCGATCACATGCCCCCCGACTTCCTCCAGGCGAGCCAGGGAAGAGCGATACGCGGAGGCCAGTAACTCGGCCTCTCCGGCACCACCGCCCTTCCAGACCGGGCCCACGGCATGAATGACCCACCGAGCGGGAAGGCGTCCGGCACCGGTCACCACCGCTGAACCGGTCGGGCAGCCCCCCAGACGGCGACATTCCTCGAGGATACCTGGCCCCCCGGCGTGGTGGATCGCCTCGTCTACACCCCCACCACCCCGCAAGCCTGCATTCGCCGCGGTCACGAGGGCATCAGCAGTCACTTCGACGATGTCACCTCGCAAGATCTCCAGAGTGCTCTGTGCCCATTCCCATCGCACGGTCTACTTCCTCCTCGATGGACATCGCCCTTTCCGTGGCTACCGGCACTTCCGTGGCTACCGGCACTTCCGTGGCTACC
>CAZZIF010000535.1:403-2522 GCA_964654025.1 uncultured bacterium | reverse complement strand
GGCAGCCGTGTGACCGCCGCGGCGACGGGGGCACCTTTCGCTCTCATTCCCCCCGGCAGCGCCCCTTTTCACGGCGCCGGCTTTTTCGACGGGCCCGGCTGTCAGTTACGACACCTTTCGACACCTTTCCACCCTTGGGCGGGGCGAAACGAACGGGCGACTTCCTTGCCGGTTTTTGCATTGAAAATGCACGACACCCCACGACACCTTTAGACCCCAAACGACACCTTTTCCCCGTGTTTCTTGGGGTTTTCTCGCAACCCCTTGCAACGCTACGCGAAAGGTGCTAAGTTCCGAATATCACGAGCCTTAGGGCTGAAAAGGCCCTGGAAATCCGCTGCTTTACACCGAGGGGGTCACAGGCTCGAATCCTGTATCGCCCATTTGTTGTAAGTACGGCTGAATCCAGGAGTTAGGATACCTTCCGGCGGTCGGAAGTGCGGCCTTGAGGCAACCAAGAAAAGGTGTCGTACGACACCTTTTCTTGGCAAGCTAGGAAAGGAGCGCACCATGCCGACACCCCCACGACACCCCAAAAAAACGACCCGGGTTCCGAGTTACCGCCGGCATCCGAACGGGCAGGCGTTCGTCTCGATTCGGGGCGAACGCATCTATTTGGGCAAGCACGGCACGCCCGAAAGCCGCGAACGCTACGCCGCGGAAATCCGCAAGCTGGACCTGCCGGCCCCGGCGTACAAGCCCGTCCAGGCCCCGGGCCCTGAATACACCGTGGTCGAACTGGCCGCGGCCTACCTCGACTTCGCGGAAGGCTACTACGTCAAGAACGGTAAACCGACCGAAACGCTCGGAGAAGTGCGGCGCAGCCTGGTGCTTCTGGGCGATCACTACGGCGATTGCCGGGTTGCCGACTTCGGCCCGCTGAAGCTGGGGCACCTCCAGGAGTTGCTTGTCGCCCGAGGGCTGGCGCGCAGCACAGTGAATGACCGCATTGCCATCATCACGCGGGCTTTCCGGTGGGGCGCCGCCCAAGAACTGGTACCGCCCGCCGTGCACCACGGGCTGAAGGCCGTCGAAGGGCTCCGGAAGGGGCGTACCAAGGCCAAGGATTCGGAGCCGATCCTGCCCGTCGACGAGGAAGTGGTCGATGTGACACTCCCGTTTCTCTCGCCCGTCGTGGCCGATATGGTCCGTTTCCAGCGGCTTACCGGCTGCCGGCCGGGTGAAGCGTGCGACGTGCGACCGGGCGACGTGGACCGCTCCGGCGAAATCTGGGTCTATCGGCCGGGGAGCCACAAGGCGGAACACCACGGCCGCGAGCGGATCGTCTGCATCGGCCCGAAGGCGCAGGCGATTCTCCGGCCGTACCTGCTGCGGGCCGCGGATGCCTGCTGCTTCTCGCCTCGCGAGTCGGAGGAAAAGCGGCTGGCGGCTTTGCATGAAGAGCGCAAGACGCCCCTGAGTTGCGGGAATCGGCCCGGGCTGAACCGCCGGCGTTGGCCGAAACGGCGCGCGGGCCGGAAGTACACGTCGCACACTTACCGGCGGGCGATCGAGCGGGCGGTCGAGAAGCTGAATGCTCACCTGGTCGACCAGGCCGCGGCCGCCGGCGATCCGGCGCCGGAGCCGGTGCCGAAGTGGGCGCCGAACCAACTGCGGCACTCGGCCGGAACGGAAGTGCGGGCGAAGTTCGGCCTGGAAGCGGCCCAAGTGATTTTGGGCCACGCCAAGGCCAACGTAACGGAAGTGTACGCCGAGCGCGACTTGAAACTGGCGATGGAGGTTGCGAGGCGAATCGGATAGGGTACGATACATGGACTTGCCGGGAGGGGTGGCGACGGCCGCCCAAGCGGCCGGCGCGGTGGCCTGCGTTTCCTCCGATCCGCGGTGCCGCGCCGGCCGACCCGGCGTAACGATCGGAGGGTTCTGAGCATGAGCGGCAATTCTGCTGAAAACGGCAACACAACGCCGGGTGTCGTCTGCGATGCACACGGACAGTGGTTCACAGGGAGTGCAGGAGAGCGGGAATTCGGGATCCGGGCCCATACGGTTAGTGATTACATCAGCAAACGCAGACCGTGGCCCTCTGGCGTCATTCCTCGCGTGAAGATGAGGTATCTCGTCCTTCCGGGCCTGGGCCGTCGCAAGGTGTGGACGATTC
>CAZZIF010000535.1:0-393 GCA_964654025.1 uncultured bacterium | reverse complement strand
TTCACCGCGAGACGTGGGAGAGCCTGGTTGAAAATCGCGCGCATAGCCATTCGGTTTCTGGCGTTGTGCGAAACAGCCACGGAACATGGTACACGGTTACAGCCGCACACAAGACATTCGGCATTCCTCGTGCCACACTGAAGGGCTACATTGCTGGTCGGCGGCGATGGCCACCTGAAATCAGGCCGCGAGTGGATAAAATGCGGATGCCGCTGCCTTCCGGCGGAACCCAAAAGGTGTGGATCATTCACGAGGAGACGCTTCGCGCGATTGTCTTGCGATCTCCGTCCATGATCCCCGGCGCGGACAAAGACGGCCACGGCGATTGGTATACAGTCGCTGGCGCCAAGCGGCGATTCGGCTTTGGCCTCAGCAGGCTGTACGGTTATCTTT
>CAZZIF010000534.1:0-2522 GCA_964654025.1 uncultured bacterium | reverse complement strand
GAAGAAGTACAAAAAATGCTGCGGTCGCAGCAGCTAGCGGCATAGGGCCGGCCCGTGCACGGAACGGCGCTGCCCGGAAGCCGAGCGGCGCTGCCTGGAAGCCGAGGGGTGTCATTCGCAAGCGGGACGACACCGCTCTGAGGTTGCAAAGCGACCTTCTGACCCTTCTGGAGGAGAAGCATGCCCAAAGGGCTCATTATCGTCGAGTCCCCCGCGAAGGCGCGGACGATCACCCGCATGGCCGGCAAAGGCTATCAGGTTCTGGCCTCGAACGGCCATGTGCGTGATCTGCCCAAGAGCAAGCTAGGGGTCGACCTGGAGAACGGCTTCGAGCCCCACTACGTCACGATCCGGTCGAAGAGCAAGGTCATCAAGCAGTTGCGGGAGAAGGCCTCCAGCGTCGACGAAATCTACTTGGCTCCCGACCCCGATCGCGAGGGAGAGGCCATTGCCTGGCACCTGATGGAGGTCTTGAAGCAGAGCAAGCGACCATTCCGCCGGCTCGTGTTCCACGAGATCACCGAGCGAGCGATCCAGGAGGCCCTGGCATCTCCGCGCGAGATCAACATGGACAAGGTCAATGCGCAACAGGCTCGCCGCGTGCTCGACCGTCTCGTGGGCTACCAGCTCTCCCCGGTTCTGTGGAAGACGATCCGCTACGGACTGAGTGCCGGCCGGGTGCAGTCTGTGGCGTTGCGGCTGATCGTCGACCGGGAGGCCGAGATCGGCGCCTTCAACCCCGAGGAGTACTGGACGATTCATGCGGTGGTCTCCGACGGTGGCGCCGCCAGCATGGAAATGGGTCTCGTGTCGTGGGAGGGGGCCAAGCCACGCCTCAAGAACGAGCAAGAAGCCCAGGCGGTGCTCGACCGATTGGCGGACAAGTCGCTGACGATCCAGTCGATCGCGACGAAGCGGAGGCGCCGCAATCCGTCAGCGCCCTTCATTACCAGCACCCTCCAGCAGGATGCCTTCCGGGCCTTGCGGTTCAGCAGCAAGAAGACGATGCAGATTGCGCAGGAGCTCTACGAAGGTCTCCCGATCGGAGAGGAGGGCACCGTCGGGCTCATCACCTACATGCGTACCGACTCCACCCGGATCGCCGATGAGGCGATCGGGGAAGTGCGCGGCTTCATCGAGGCGACCTTCGGGGAGCGTTACCTCCCCGAGAAACCGAACGTCTATCGGAAGAAGACCCGGTCCCAAGACGCCCACGAGGCCATCCGGCCCACCAGCTCGAGCCGTTCGCCCGACGCGCTCGCCCGGTACCTGAGCGCGGATCAGATCAAGCTCTATCGTTTGATCTGGAACCGATTCGTCTCTAGCCAGATGCGTCCCCAGGAGCTGGATATCACTACTGTCGACGCCGGCGCCGCCGAAGGCATCTTCCGCTCCACCGGGCGGGTGGTGGCCTTCGACGGTTTCACGCGACTCTACGAGAGCAGCGACCGCGGGGCGAACCGGGAGCGCAAGGGCGGCAGCGAGAAGAACGGCGACGAGGAGAAGCTGGTCGATTTGTTGCCGGGGTTGACAGAGGGGCAGGCGCTTACGGTCAACGAGCTGCGCAAGGACCAGCACTTCACCGAGCCGCCGCCGCGCTATTCGGAGGCCTCGCTCATCCGAGCTCTCGAGGAGAATGGGATCGGCCGACCGAGCACCTACTCGACGATCGTCAGCACCATCCTGACGCGGGACTACGTCCGCCGGGACAAAGGACGTCTATTTCCGACGGACCTGGGAATAACGGTGACGGGTCTGCTGGTCGAGAACTTCGAGCGCATCATGAACGTTGACTTCACCGCGCACATGGAGGAGGAGCTCGACTCGGTCGAGGCAGGCCAGGACGCGTGGGAGACGGTGGTGCGCGAATTCTACGAGCCTTTCGCCGCGAGCCTCCACGTGGCCGAGAGCAAGGTGAAGGAACTCAAAGCCTCGGTCCAGGTCGAGACCGACCAGGTCTGTTCCGAGTGCGGGGCCAAGATGGTGCGCAAGTTCGGGCGCAATGGCCCGTTCCTGGCCTGTTCACGCTATCCCGAGTGCAAACACACGGAACCGTTGAGCGAGGACGAGAAGCCCAAGCCCACCGACCACGCGTGCCCCACCTGCGGCAGTTCAATGATGATTCGCACCGGCCGTTACGGCCGGTTCCTGGCCTGCAGCCGGTACCCGGACTGCAAGACCACCCTGCCCGTGCCCGTGGGGGTCGACTGCCCCGAGGAAGGCTGCGCGGGCAAGCTCGTGGAGAAGCGCACGCGCGGTGGACGGGTGTTCTATGGTTGCGACGCCTATCCGAAGTGCCGGTATGCCCTCTGGGACCTGCCCGTGAACCGGCCGTGTCCGGCCTGCGGCCACCCGTTCATGGTGGCGAAGGAGACTCGCCGCGACGGGCCCCACTACGCGTGTCCGAAGTGCAAGATCCGCGTTCCACGGGAAGACGAAGGGGAAGAGGCGAGCTAGGACGGAAGCCCGAGACCGTGACACCGGGAGACGGCGAGGGGCCCGAGGCGTGGACCCGAGGCGTG
>CAZZIF010000533.1:0-2524 GCA_964654025.1 uncultured bacterium | reverse complement strand
TGGCTGACCGGCGATGCGTTGCGCGTGCGACAGGTCTTGCTCAACCTGATCGGCAATGCGATCAAGTTCACCGAGCAGGGCGAGATCCGCGTCGAGACCCGTCCCCTTCACGTGAGCCCGCGCATGAGCGAGATCGAGATCTCGGTCACCGATACCGGCATCGGGATTCCGCCCGAAGCGCAGGATCACATCTTCGACAGCTACGAGCAGGCCGGCGCCGATCCCGGCCGGCGCGCCGGCGGGTCGGGCCTGGGACTGACGATCTCGAAACGCCTCGCCCAAGCCATGGGCGGCCACCTGTCGGTTCAGAGCACCCCCGGCGAGGGTAGCCGCTTCACGCTCACGCTGGCCTTCGCCTCCGCGACCGGGGAGCACGCGCCCACCTATCCGGAGAGCTTGTGCGACCTGCGTGTGCTGGTCGTCGACGACAACGTCACCAACCGGCGCATCCTGCACGATATGGTCACCGGCTTCGGTTGCGAGTGCCGCGAGGTGCGCGATGGGCCCGCCGCCCTGCGCATGCTCGATTTCGCCGCGCGTGGCAGCCGGCCGTTCGATGTCGTGCTCCTGGACGACGAGATGCCCCAGATGGGCGGGCTCGACGTGCTGCGGGCCATGCACCAGTATCCGGCCCTCCAGGAGATCGAGGTGGTGATCCTGACCTCGGTCGCCCGCTTGCCGGTCGTAGTCGAACAGGAATCGCTCGGGTGGGCGGCCTATCTGACCAAGCCGGTGAGCCAGTCGCAGCTCTTGGACATCCTGATGAGCCTCTTCGGGGATCCGGGCACCGCGATCGAAGGGCCCTCGGGCGAAGCGGCCGGCGCGCTGGCGCTGCCCTTGCCCGGCGCCGGCGACACCGCCTGCCGGATCCTGGTTGCCGAGGACAACGCGATCAACCAGCGGGTGGCGCGGGCCATCTTGGAGAACGCCGGGCATCAGGTCACCTTCGCCGAAAACGGCCGAGCCGCGATCGAGGCCCTGGAGCGCGAGGTCTTCGACATGGTCCTGATGGACATCCAGATGCCCGACATGGACGGCCTGGCGGCGACGGCCGAGATTCGGGCGCGGGAGACGCTGCGGGGCCTGCCGGTGATCGCCATGACCGCCCACGCCATGAAAGGCGACCGCGAGCGCTTCCTGGCCGCCGGCATGGACGACTACATCCGCAAGCCGGTCCGGATCGATGAGGTGCTGTCGGTAATCGCCCGCTTCGCACGTTCCCGCCCGAAGGGCGAGGAGAAGCCCGAGAGTTGCGAGGCCCGGGAGGCCCGGGAGGATCGCGAGGATCGGCAGGATCGCGAGGATCGGCAGGATCGGGCCGCCTGACGGCCAGTCCTGCGCTGCGTGATCTGTGGGGCCGGTGTGTGGTCTGAGCCGCATACTGGCCTGCTTTCGCTGGAGCCGCCGGATCCCCCTGCCGTATGATGCCTGCCGGAGAACCACCCATGCGAGACGAAGCCTATGTGACCCCGGTCACCCTGGAACAGAAGACCCGCGGCTGGCTGGATCAGATCCGCCGATCGGTGGCCCCGCGCGACCATCTTCGCCCGCGGCCCCCGGCCTGCGCCCTGCTCATCATCGACATGCTCGAATACTTCGCCGCTCCCTCGGGCCGCTGTTACCTGGCCGCCAGCGCCGCCATCGGCCCGCGCATACGGGCCCTGCTGGATCATTGGCGCCGGGCGGGCTGGCCGGTGGTCTTCACCCAGCACGGCCATCGGGGCGCCGGAGACCTGGGCATGCTGGGCAAGTTCTTCAGCGACTACATCCGCGCCGGCGAGCGCGAGGCCCGGGTGATCGGCGACCTGACCCCGCTCGCCACAGAGATTGTGATTCCCAAGACCACCTACGACGCCTTCTTGAACACCGATCTGGAAGCGGCCCTGCGAGCGCGCAACGTGGAGCAGGTCCTCGTCACCGGCGTTCTCACCCACATGTGCTGCGAGACCAGCGCGCGGTCGGCCTTCTGCCGCGGGTTCGAGGTGTTCCTGGCGGCCGACGCCACCGCTACCACCACCGAGCAGCGCCACCTGCAGTCTCTGCTCGGGCTAGCCGAGTCGGTGGCGATCGTCCTGAGCAGTGCCGAGGTTCTGGCCCAATGCCCCACTCCGACGTCATCATCGTAGGCGCCGGGCCGGCCGGTTGCGCGGCGGCGGTGCAATGCCGGCGACTGGGCCTGTCGGTGCGGCTGCTGGACCGCACCGGAGAACCCGGCGGCCTTACCCGGCAAGCCTGGCGCATCGAGAACTACCCGGGACTCGATCCGGTGCCGGGCCGCCGGTTCGCCGAACACCTGCGCGCATTTCTGGAGCGGTTCGAGATTCGCGTGGAGCGGGAGGAGGTTCTGTCGCTTGCGCGGCGGGAGCAGGTGCTGTCGCCTGCACGGCGGGAAGGTATCTGGCACGTTCGGGGACACGGCGCGAGCTACACCGCCACCTGCCTCGTCCTGGCCACGGGCACCGAGCCACGCCGGCCGCCGATCGCCGGGCTCGACGCGCCCCCGCCGGGGGTTTACTTCGATGTG
>CAZZIF010000532.1:0-2525 GCA_964654025.1 uncultured bacterium | reverse complement strand
CCGGGTGCAGGCCGAGGCGCAGGCCGGCACCCGTTGGCCGCGGCGATGTCGCCCGCCGCCAAGCAGGGGCCTCTGCCCACCTTCCTGGTCTGCGTTGCCGGGGACTGCATGACGAGCCTGCCTGTCTGTCTGTCTGTCTCCCTGCCTGCCTACCTACCGACTTCCCTCGTGTGCTCGGGCGCCTACGTCTGACCGCCGCGGAGCTCCTCCAGGAAGGTCCGGGCCTGTTGAGCTACCTGGGCCGCCGGGACCTGACGCTGATTCTTGGGTCCCGCCCGCAAGGTCACCGTCTCGGCCGCGATCTCGTCGGGACCCAGAACGGCGATCAGCGGAATGCTCTTGTTGGCCGCGTAGGTGATTTGCTGCTTGAGCCCCTTCGTTTCCTTCAGGGCCACTTCGCAAGCCAGGCCTGCCTCGCGCAGCCGGCCGGCCAGCGCGAGCGAGGCCGCCCGTGTCTCGGGACTGAAGATCGTGACCAACACTTCGGTGCCGCCGATCAGGGGCGGGAACATGTCGAACTCGCGCATGACCTCGATGATGCGCTCGACCCCCACCGACGACCCCACCGCCGGCACGTCTTGCCCGGTGAACTTGCCGATCAGCTCGTCGTATCGCCCGCCGCCGCTCAAGCTGCCGATCGCCGGCGTGGTGACGATCGACTCGAAGACCGGGCCAGTGTAGTAGTCCAGGCCTCGCACCAATCGCAGGTCCAGGCGCAGGTTTTCTGCCGGCACGCCCATCGCGCGCAGGATCTCCAGGAGCTCACGCGTCTCGGCCGCGCCGCGCGGACCGTTCGTGGTGTCGCCCAGGCTTCGCTCGGCGTAGTCCAGGATCTCCTCGTTCGTGCCCTCGACCGTGATGCGTTCGAGAATGGCCTCGGCGACGGGGGCGGGGATCCCGCGCCGGCCCATCTCCTCGCGCACACCTTCTGCGCCGATCTTGTCGAACTTGTCGATCGAGGTGCAGAGGTCGCCGGCCCAGGCGCCGCCCTCGACCGATTCGATGAGCCCATCGAGCAGTTTGCGGTGACCGATCACCGTACGGAAGTCGGTGAAGCCCAGCTCTCGCAGGCAGGCTACGACGATGGCGATGATCTCGGCGTCGGCCAGCATCGACTCGGTGCCGGCCACGTCGACGTCGCACTGGTAGAACTCGCGGTAGCGGCCGCGCTGCTGGCGTTCGGCGCGCCAGACCGGCTGGATCTGGTAGCGCTTGAAGGGCCGGGGCAGGTCCCCGTGCGTGGCCAGGAAGCGGGCGAAGGGCACCGTGAGGTCGAAGCGCAGCGCCGAGTCGACGACGTCTTCGAATCGCTCGATGGTGACCGAGCCGGCCTGGCCCAGGCGCAGCTTCTCGAGCTCGGTGCCGCGGCGCAGGATCTTGAAGAGCAGCTGCTCGCCCTCTTCGCCCAGTTTGCCCCGCAGGACTTCGAATAGCTCCACCGAGGGCGTCTCGATGGGATCGTAGCCGAAGCGCTCGAACACGCCGCGGATGCGTCCGATGACCCAATCCCGGCGCCGCTTCTCCTGCGGCGGAAAGTCACGCATCCCGCGCGGAGTCCTCATTGGAGCCCGTGCCATATCTTCCCTTTCTCAATGCAGTTGGCTCGATCTTGCGCCGCCCGGCCGGCGGGTGGGCCGGTGCGGCGCGCCCCGAACACCTCGGGTCCGGCGTACGGCCGGGTGCCGGCAGTGTACCCGCGCCGCGGGGGGGAGGCCAGCCCTGGGTTTGAGCCTGGGTTTGAGCCTGGGTTTGAGCCGCAGGCGCGTCACGCGCCGGCCCTGGGATCTTGCCGTGAACCGAGCGATCTTCTCGGGCGAAACCCTCCTTCGGGGGTAGGGTAGGAGGCTGACCGGCAGAGACGCTTGGGAATCGCCCGACGGAAGCGTATGCTAGGCGCTGGTCGCGGAAGGCCAAACGCCGAGGCGGCCGGCGGGGGCAACGCTTGCCCTGGAAGCCGATGGCGGCGGGACGGCCGGCATCGGGGCGGATCGGCGAAGACCGGCGAGGATCGAGGAGACACGAGGCCCAACATGGAAAGCTGTACCGTGGCGCGGGTGGTCCGCACATTCGGGAGTAAGGCCGAGGTCGTGATCGATCGGCAAGAGGCCTGCGGGAGCTGCAAGTCCGCTGACCTGTGCAATGCCTTCGGCAAGCGGGGGCAGCTGAAGGTCGAGGTCGACAACCTGGTCGGCGCCCGGCCGGGCCAGGTGGTGGAGATTTCCTCCCAGCGCAGCATGGGGCTCAAGGCGGCTGCCCTGGTCTACTTCGTGCCGGCGCTCTTCTTCGTGACCGGAATCGTGGTCGGCGCGGAGGTGCTGCGCTGGACGCCGGTGGCCAGCGCCCTGCTGGGCGGGCTCGCCCTCGTGGGCGCCTACTCGATCGCGTGGGTCTTCGATCGTCGAGCCCGAAAGGATGAGACCCTGCGCCTCTCGATCGGCCGGGTGGTGGGGTAGATCGCAGAGCCCGGTTGGTGTCGCATTCGCGGGACCTCCGAAGCAGCCTAGCTTGTGACCTGGTGGGACACC
>CAZZIF010000531.1:0-2547 GCA_964654025.1 uncultured bacterium | reverse complement strand
GCCCTCCCGGCCGAGCGGCCTCGCACGAGGATGCCCTCCCGGCCGAGCGGCCTCGCACGAGGATGCCCTCCCGGCCGAGCGGCCTCGTACGAGGATGCCCTCCCGGCCGAGCGGCCTCGTACGAGGATGCCCTCCCGCAGGACCGTCTTCGACTAGGACGCCCGCCGCCAGGAATCCCTGCGATCGTCGGGCCCTGGGGACGTACGCCGCTTGGCTGACCGCCGACGCTTGGGCTCCACCAGTCCGTACTTCTCGAGCCTGTAGCGGAGGCTGCCCCTCCCTAGGCGCAACAATTTGGCAGCCCGGACGACATTATTATTCGTGCGGCTCAGTGCAGCCTTCAAGATCGCTTTCTCGACCTCGTCGAACCCAATGCCCTCTTCGGGCAGTTCAACGACAACACCGTCTTCGCAATATCGAATCGCTGCCCCCGCCGCTCCCATCATGGGACTCTCACCGGTCGTCGGATTCGCCGGCACCGCCGTCGACACGGGCATCAACCAGTCAGGCAGGTGCTCGGGGCGCAATTCCCCCTCATTGCCCGATGCCTCGTAGGCGGCTTCCAAGACACCGAATAGCTCTCGGATGTTGCCGGGCCATGGGTGCGTCAGTAGACGCTGCTGTACCGCTCTAGTCAATGTCGGGACAGGCTGTCCCTCTGCCTGGGACTTCTGGGAGAGGAACTGCTCGGCCAGAAGCAAGATGTCGCTGGGCCGTTCACGCAACGGAGGGATGCTGATTCGAAGCGCAGTCAGCTTCGAGTAAAGCGCTCGGTTGAACTTACCGTCTTGAACCGCGTCCTCCAGATTCCGCGCCGTGGCCGCGATGAGCCGAGGCCTGGGTGTACGGTTCGGAGGATGAGGTCCGATGCCGTGATAGCCTTCGGCGAGGTAGTTCAGCACTTTCGATTGTCGTGCGGCATCAAGCGCGCCCACTTCTTCAAGCAGGAGCGTTCCCCCGCCCGGGCCGCCGCCCGATCCTCCGGCTGGTCCGCTACCAGGCCGCTCTCCGGGCAGACTGACAGCCCCTCCGCTAGTCTCGCTGCCTGCCCCACTAGCAGACGCCCCACCAGCCCCACTGCCGGACCAGCCTCCGGATCCGCCCGATGTCTGTCCAGCGCCGCCCCCACCAGAAAACGCTTCACCGCTCAGAGCCGCCTCGAAGGCGCGACCGGTCACGGCGGTGCAGTCAATGCGATAGTAGTTCGCGGGCGAACCGTAGCTGTCTGTGTGAATCGCACGAGCGAAGGCTCGCTTGCCAACGCCGCGCTCGCCCGAGATCAGGACCGGCACATGGCGCTCGTTGACCGCGTTCATCGCCGCCTCGATCGCCTCACGGAACGGAACCGAACGCCCAATCAGCTCGTCGAGGCCGATCGTTTCCGTGGAACCGGCTGGAAGCGATGCGCCGATCTGCTGGAGACGGGCGATGAACTTCCGGAAGTTGCCGGCATCCCAGCTGCGGGCCAGGAGGAAGTCCTCCCCGCTGCGCCATCCAGCCGGGGGATGGGGGGTGGTGAGCGACGTGAATCCGGCGAATCGCTCCGTCGGAACGAGGAGCACGGTCCGTGCTGCCGGGAACACCTTGCGCGCCCATTGGAACGCTTCGTCGCGATTGCCGCCCAGGAGATCGATCATCACCACATCGGGTGATTCGACCGGACTCTCCCCGCGCAGCTCGTAGGCTTGCTGTGGCGAAGAGACCGCACGCAACGCAACCGGAATCTCGCCGGCCTCGGCTTCGGCGGCCGATCGAAGATTCGGATCCGCACTGATGAGCAGGAGCTTGTTCTTCATCCTGCGCCATTCCCTCCCAGCGCCTTCGCGGTGCCCGCGGCGGCAAGGAGGGAACACGCGACGTGCTATCCTCGACCGCTCTTCGCCTCAGGTCGTGCGTCTTCAGGCGTCCTTGCCACGGCAACCTTGGCAGCACGCAGCAGACGCTCGCCGCACTGGTACCCTTTCTCGAGCACCTCGGCCACGCAACCCTCGGCAAATTCCGCCGTTGGGACCGTCAGGACCGCTTCGTGAATCTCTGGATCGAAAGCTTGTCCTGGAGAGGCTTCGACTTCGGTCAGCCCCTCTCTACTCAGTGTTTCGGCAAGGCGCCCGATGATGATGAGCATCCCCTCCGTATCAAATACGTCCTTTTTCGAATCAAGAGCGTTCCGGGCCCGGTTGAGGTCATCCAGGACCGGGAGGAGCGCGCTCAAGACATCCACACGGGCCAAAAACCCAGCCCGGGCGATGTCACGCTCCATACGTTTACGATAGTTATCAAACTCCGCAAGCAGCCGCTGGTGCTGATCGAGCGGAACGGTAAGTTCCTTCGAGTCTTCGTCCGATTCCTTGTTCTGCGGCGCAGGCGCCTCCACCTCTTCGGAAGCGCCTGCTTCCCACGAGGCCCCCTCGCCGCTGGAAGCGGCCCTGTGGCCGCCCGTACCGTGGCCGCCCGTACCGTGGTTGCCCGTACCGTGGCTGCCCGTGTCGTGGCTGCCCGTGTCGTGGCTGGTCATCCTACCGGAAGCCGCCTTTGTATCAGGAGTTC
>CAZZIF010000530.1:0-2552 GCA_964654025.1 uncultured bacterium | reverse complement strand
CTCTAGTTTGTGTTATACTTAATCACGTTTCGTTTTGACCCTCGAGCATCTCGGAGAAGGCATCTTGAACAGAGGGGGTGGTCATGACCCGCCCAAGCACACTTGCAATCTTCCTGGTCGGCGCGGTTCTCTTAGCGGTCGGGCCGGCTTGGGCGGCAACCTACGTCGTCCAGCCCAACGGCAGTGGGGACTATCCGACGATCGCTGCCGCACTTGCCGCCGCTCAGTCCGGGGACGTGATCCAGCTGGGGAGTGGCACCTTCACCGGCACGGGCAACCGCGACCTCAGTTTTGGGGGCAAGGCTGTCACCGTGACCTCGATGGCGGCCAACGCCGGCGCGGTCGTCATTGATGTGCAGGGCAGCGCGGCGACCCCCCACCGCGCCTTCTCCTTCACCTCGGGCGAGACGAGCGCCGCCAAGTTGTCGCACGTGACCGTGCGCGGCGGCTATATCAGCCCCGGCGGCGGAGCGATTCACATCGATGGTTCCTCGCCGACGTTGGACAGCTGCGTCTTCGAGTCGAACAGCGCCCACGGCGGCGGTGCGGTCTGGGTCTACAACGGAGCCGATCCGGTGATCATCGATTGCCACTTCGTTGACAACCAGTGCACCGGCCAGAACGGAGGCGCCTTGCTGATCGGGCAAGCGTCGGATCCCTATGTCGAAGGCAGCCTCTTCTCCAGCAACACCTCGGCAGCCTTTGGGGGAGCGGTGTTATGCTATACCGGTTCCCAACCGACCTTCGTCGACTGCGACTTCCTGGACAATGTCGCCCCCTCGACCGGGGGAGCGGTCTATCTGGGCTGGGACTCCCACGCCGAGTTCGACGGTTGCCTGTTCGCAGGGAATGAGTCGGTTCTGGGCGGCGGCGCCGTACGTTGCTACGAGAACTCCGATCCTCTTTTCATGTCCTCGACCTTCTACGCCAATGCCGGTGAGTACGGCGGTGCCTTCTATGTCACCGACACCAGCCACCCCTTCCTCGAAAACTGTATCGTGGCCTTCTCCCTGGTTGGCGAGGCCGTCCATCTGGCCAATGGTGGGCAGGCCACACTGTCCTGCTGCGACCTCTACGGGAACCAGGGAGGCGACTGGGTGGGGGAACTCAGCAACCAGTTCGGAGTCGCCGGCAACTTTTCGAGCGACCCCCTGTTCTGCGATGCCGAGAGTTACGACTGCTCGCTGCAGGAGAACTCCCCCTGCACACCCACGAACAACCCGGGGTGCGGGCTCATCGGATCCGGAGAGGTCGGCTGCGGCACGCAGGGGGTCGGTGATGAGCCGGTTCCAGGAGCCATCCTTCGCACGTACGCCATGCCCAATCCGGCCCGCAGCGGCGTCGAGATTCACTACGAGCTGGCAGACGGTGCGTCGACGGCACCGCGGATCGCGATCTATGATCCCACCGGTCGCCTCGTTCGTACGCTGGAGTCGGGCATCCCCGGCGCGGGCGATCGGAAGGTGACCTGGGACGGGACGGACGATGAGGGACGCCGGGTTGAAGAGGGCGTCTACTTCTACCGGGTGGGCCTTGGGGATGAGGTTGTCTCGCGCCACCTCGTGATGCTTCGATAGCGGCGTATGCCCCCCATCCAGGGCCGCTGGCGGCGAAACAGCGGGTCCACGATCGTCGTTGCCAAGCGTCTCGGGCCGTTGGCGTCGTTGCCGAGCGTCTGATCTACTGCCGCCGGCGGAGCTTCTCGAGCTGGTCGACCAAGGCCTGGAACTCCTCCGGACTCCACTCGTGCATGCCGGCCTCTTTGAGGCGCGAGACCGCCAGCCGAAGCATGTCGCGGGCCTGGCCATAGTTCTGTTCGGCGAGCGCAATCTCACCGAACTCCTGGGCCGCGTGGCCCACCCATTGAGCAGTGTCGGGATTCGGGTCCAGGTCGTAGCGCATCTGACTGCGCTCGAGCACATCGGTGATCCACTCGCGCGCGATCCTCAGCTCGCCGACCATCCGGTGCGCGTGGCCGACCGACCAGTCCGCCACGAGCTTGGCATGATCGTTGCCCCCCAGGTAGTGGTACTCTCGGGCCTTGATGAGCGCCGCCAGTGAGTCCTCGTAGCGAGCCAGGTCAGCGTACGTCCAACCCAGGTTGTTCCACAGCGGTCCCAACCAGTGGGTGAATCCGCCCGCCTCGGCCGCCTCAATGCCCTTGTGGGCCCAGACGATCTGGGTCTCGAGGTCCGCCGCGATCGCCACCATGTGCGCGGCATTGACCGCTCGTTCATGAAGCTCGTGTTTCCGGCAGTAATCGTACAGGTCCATGAACGTTTCGGTGGCCAGATCACGGTCGCCCGCATCACGCTGGTAAACGCCCAGCACCAGCCGGTAGCGCGCCCAGCCGGGAGGATCGCTTTCCTTCGCCAGGGATGCAGCCCGGTTCAGCCACGGCTGCCCGTTCTCGTGCGCGCCGACCACGCTGTAGCAGCGTGCCACCTGTGCCAGAGCCTCGATCAGGGTCGAGGTCGCACGTTCCTGTTCCGCCAGGGTCACGGCTTTCTCGTACAGGGCGCGCGCCTCTCCATACTCCTTGCTCTGGAAGG
>CAZZIF010000529.1:0-2553 GCA_964654025.1 uncultured bacterium | reverse complement strand
CTCTCCGATGTGAGAGAGAGCCTCGCGCCAAATACCATCGCCGCCAGCCTTCCCCATCGGGACCTCTTGAGGCGGCTTCCCATGGCGACCGAATGCCGAGTGACCCTGCCGGCGGCCCAGCGCGCACATGCGAAACCTGGTCAAAATGGCCCCGAATCGGCTATGGGCACAGGAGGAGGCAGTTGACAAGTGTTACCTTGGGAGGTGACAACGACAATGTCGAGGATAAGGCAGCGCGTCTTTCATCGCCTGCCCGCCGGTTGTGACGCGCGACAGGTAGTCGCTCCCCGGCCACCCGGCGAAATTGTGGTCGTGCTCTCTGGTGCGCAGGTAGCGCTGGACCTCGAGGTCCATGGCACGTTTGTTGCTTGTCGCGGAACGACGCTCAGTCTCGGTCACTCCACCTCGCCGGCATCGATATCGCCGAGCTCGGCCTCGATCTCTTCCACGGTGGGCAAGCTGCCCTTCAGGTCTTCGGGCAGCTTGTCGACGAGGCGGGTCTCCCACTCGGCCACACCGATGGGCTTGTTCAGGTCGCGCAGGGCGTACTCGACGACCAGCCGGTTCTTCTCCCGGCACAGCAGTAGCCCGATGGTCGGCTTGTCGTCGGGGCGTCGCAGGAGATCATCCACGGCCGAGAGGTACAGGTTGAGCTGACCGACGAAAGCCGGGGCAAAAGGCACGGCCTTGAGCTCGATGACCACGTAGCAGCGCAGCCTCAGGTGATAGAAGAGGAGATCGAGCACGAAGTCCTGGTCGCCCACCTCGAGCTGCACCTGCCTGCCCACGAAGGCGAAGCCCGAACCGAGCTCCAGCAGGAACTGCTGGATGTGGTTTACCAGGGCCTGCTCGACCTCACGCTCCCGCCGAGGGTCGGCGGTGCCCAGAAAATCGAAGAGGTACGGATCCTTGAAGACCTGGCCCGCCAAGTCCGAATCGGTCGGAGGCAGCACCGCCTCGAAGTTGTGCAACGACCCGTTGCACAATTTCAGGCTCTGACCATGCCGCTGCAAATGCCCGCATGTACTTGAGGTTCCTGGAGGAGAGCCCCGTCATATCCGGATACGCGTCGCGAAGATCGCTCGAGAGGCGGTCGATGACCTTCGCGCCCCAACCTTCCTTCTTCTGCCGCTCCAGGATCAGCCGCCCGGAAGCTCTACCTTGGGCGGGGCGACGGGAAATGCCGCCTCTTTGCGTCCCCGCCCTCGCGTTCGCCGAGCCAGCGAACTCGATTCCTTGTCGGCGACATCCCCGGAGTTTTGGGGCTTTGCACCCGACCCTTTCTTACCCTTCGCCATGACGACCGTCCCCTCCGCCTCGCGGCTGCTCGTCGATCCAGCGATCCAACTCGATCCGCTGAAACCGCCACTGGCCACGGACCTTGAAGCCGGGCAGCTCGCCAGACTGGGCCATGGTGTAGGCGGTCTTCTCGCCAATCTTCAGATGGGCAGCGACCTCACGAATGGTGAGGATCTCGTCATCGGCCATTGGTCACGCTCCAGAGCCAGTTGGACCACGAATCGCCAGGGTGTACCAAAGAACACCAGGTTGAACGACAAGATACCAAGGTGGATACAGAGAGACTCTTAGTCCCAGCCTGGCCGGCTACGGCCCTTTTTGGGCCCCGCGCGGGGGGGCCGTGGGGCTATTCGGGTGGCGGATGTGGTGCCGCCGCTGGTTCGAACACCAGAATCTCCGCGACGACCACGCCGAGGCGTTTACCAGCCTGCTGCGCGAGGTGGAGTCCCCTGGTTGCATTCCCGGGAGGCCGCCACGACGGAGGCGCTCCTGGTCAACGTGCTCTCCGATGTGAGAGAGAGCCTCGCGCCAAATACCATCGCCGCCAGCCTTCCCCATCGGGACCTCTTGAGGCGGCTTCCCATGGCGACCGAATGCCGAGTGACCCTGCCGGCGGCCCAGCGCGCACATGCGAAACCTGGTCAAAATGGCCCCGAATCGGCTATGGGCACAGGAGGAGGCAGTTGACAAGTGTTACCTTGGGAGGTAACATCGACAATGTCGAAGATAAGGCGCGGAGGGTATGTATTCTTCGCATGGCGTGGGGATCACACTCCCCGTCATGTGCACGTCTATCGGGACGGAAAGCTCGTGCTGAAGTGGGACCTCGAGCATGAAAAACCCATGGCCGGGAAGTCCACACGCCGGATACTCGCCTTGATCTCACAACTTGAAGCCGAGGGGCGACTATGAAGATACGATCCGTGAACTCAAACAACCACAGGCGCGCGTTCGAGGTGGCCACCTGGCGCGACCGGCTCCTCTTTCCGTATGCGAAGGCCGACCCCGTGCCGACGCCGGATGACGGGGTGACGGAGGTCACCATAGACGAGGAACTCGGGCGTGAGGCCTTTACCTACCGATTGGCGTCCGGGCGGGAGGGCACGATTCACATCGAGCAGGTGCTCGACGACAACCAGGATCCGGGTTACCTGCGGTCGCTGCTCCTCTACAAGCTGACGCTCGAGGCCCAGGAGCGCCTCGAGCAGAGCCCGCTCTCCCGGCGCGAGATCATCCGAAGGCTCGGTACCTCGC
>CAZZIF010000528.1:0-2559 GCA_964654025.1 uncultured bacterium | reverse complement strand
CGGTAGCAGGCCCGGTGGGGGCGGCCAGCCCGGAGGCGGCCAGCCCGGAGGCGGCCGGCCCGGAGGCGGCTTCGGCGGCCGCCGGCCGGACGGCGCCCGCGAAGGCCCCCAGACTACCGACGCCGTCCTGGTGTGGACCCAGGTTTCCCTCGCCCCCCGGCCACTCGTGGCGGGCTCCGTCGCGCACTGAAGCGACCCCGGGGGGGGGCCGGACTCCCAGGAGCGTCGGGCGGACCGTCCCGCCCCCGAGGTTGCGGTGGCGAGCTGACCTACCTGGTCTTCAAGCTCGCGGGGGTGAACTACGCGATCGTCCAGGTGGTCCACGCGCTCCTGGGAGCGCTGTGCGCCTACCTGCTCTATCGTCTGGGACAATGGGCGCTGGGGACGCGCGCCGGACTGCTGGCGGCCCTCCTGTTCGCCGCCTACCCGAGCGCAATCCAGTACTCGGCCAACATCTGTTCCGAGAACCTCTTCTTTCCGCTGGTCGCCGCCCTGGCCTACTTCCTGTGCCGGGCGATCCACGACCGCTCGCCAGCGTATGCCGCGGCGGCCGGACTGGCGTGGGGCCTGGCCAACCTGACCCGCGGGACCCTGCTGCCGTTTCCGCTCCTGCTGGTGCCGGGTCTGCTGGTCCTGAAGGAAACCCGCGTCGCCTGGCGGCGCTGGGTCCCGCGCCTGGGGGTGATGCTCGTGGTGGCGGCCTGCGTGATGGCCCCCTGGATCATCCGGAACTACCGCCTGACCGAGACGTTCGTGCCGGTATCGACGTGGAGCTGGGCCCCCTTCTACCACGGACAGCAGTGCGCGAAGCGGATGTTGACCGAGGAGGATCTGGTGCGGGTCGACAAGGAAGCCTCCCGGCGGCGGCATCAGATCGTGGTCGAGCGGCTCTACGGCGGGGATCGGTCGCTCGCCTACGAGTCCCCGCGCGACTTCGTGCGGCACGAGCACGTCGCCCGCGACCTGGTATTGTCCGGGATCCGCGAGGACCCCTGGGGTACACTGGGACGCACCATGATTGGAGTGCCGCTCAGCTGGTATCAAACGCTTCGGGCCGAGAAGCGCATCTACAGCGCGATTATCCACCTGCCCGTGCTGCTCTTGACCGTGCTGGGGGCAATCCGGCTGTGGAGAGGATTCCGCGAACGATTCGCGCGGATCTACCCGGCGATCCTGCTCATTCTGTTCTTCAACGCTCTTACCGCCCTGGTCTTTCCTTACATCCGCTACATGGCGCCCGCCGTCGCCGTAGCCTTCGTCCTGGCGGCCTACGAGGCGAGGGCATGGTGGTCGATCCTCGCCGATCGAATCAAGAACCGGAGTGCGCCGGCATGAGCGGTATGAAGCTGACGCTATTGATCCCAGTCTACAACGAGGAAGCCACGCTGGCCGCCCTGCTCGACCGGGTGCTCGAGGTGGACGTGGGCGCGGAGAAGGAAATCGTCTGCATCGACGATGCCTCCACGGATCGAAGCTGGGAGATTCTCCAGGCCTACCGTGACCGCGTCGTGCTCCTGCGACACGAACGCAACCGTGGCAAGGGAGCCGCTCTGCGCACCGGGTTGACCAAGGCTACCGGCGACTACGTGGTGCCGCAAGACGCCGATCTCGAGTATGAGCCGGCCGACCTCAAGAAGCTGCTCGCGCTCGCGCGCGAGGGAGGACATCGCATCGTCTACGGTTCGCGGCGGAGCAACCCCGAGAACCGGCAGTATTCGTCGCTGGGTTTCTACCTGGGGGGCAATCTGCTGACCTGGATCGCCAACCTCCTCTATGGCCTGCGTCTGACCGATGAGGCCACCTGCTACAAACTCATCGACCGGCGCCTGCTCGAGGAGATGGAACTCGAGTGCGAACGCTTCGAGTTCTGCCCCGAGGTCACCGCCAAGGCCGCCCGCCTGGGCCACCGGATCCCGGAGGTGCCGATCGTCTACCGTCCGCGCGCGGTCGATGCCGGCAAGAAGATCAAGCCCACCGACGGACTCGAGGCCATCCAGACGCTGTGGCGCTACCGCCGCTGGCGCCCACGCCGCCACTAGCGGCAAATGGCTCAACCCACCGGCCCCGGGCGATATGCCACGAGGGCGATTGCCTCCCGCCAGGCTGTTTCGTAAGATCGTAGGTTCCCATCGATGAGAGGTAGGCAGACCCGGCGCACGAGGCGCCCCGCCCACAGGAGGCACGCATGCTAGCGAAGCGGATGGGCCGCATCCGGCCGTCGCAGACCCTCGCGGTCAGCGGCAAGGCAAAGGAGATGGCGGCGCGAGGTATCGATGTCGTCGACTTCAGCGTGGGGGAACCGGACTTCCCCACCCCGGCCCACATCAAGGCCGCGGCCATTCAGGCGATCGAGGAGGACTTCACCAAGTACACGGCCAATCCGGGCATCCCCGAGTTGCGCCAGGCGATCTGCGACAAGCTCGCCCGTGACCACGGCCTCAGCTACTCGCCCGAAGAGGTCATCGTCTCCAGCGGGGCGAAGCAATCGCTATTCAACCTCTCGATGGCCGTGCTCGAAGAAGGCGACGAGGTGATCATTCCCACGCCGGCCTGGGTCTC
>CAZZIF010000527.1:0-2565 GCA_964654025.1 uncultured bacterium | reverse complement strand
ACATTGTTGCATCTGGCGAGGGAAAGCCTATTCATGCGCATCGACACCAATGGTGAAGTATAGGTTTTCTTTCGGGGCGCAACAACGTTGAGATTGCTGATTTTCTGGGGTGAAAGGGGACGATTCCATAGTCCCTTTTCCCCCCCCAGCGCGCCGGTGCTGGAAACTCACCTATCGCTCCGGGGGGGGAACACGAACCCCGACGTTACCCGACGTTAGAAGTTCACGGCATTGCGATCGTCGTCGAAAGGCAGCGTCTTCTCAGCCATTGGGTGCCCGCGACGAGGATCGATGTCCATAGGCGGCTGCTCTTGCTTCTCACGATTGGAGTTCACCCCTCGCCGAGCCAGAGCTGCCTTCAATCTTGAGTTCGACTCATTCTTCTTCGGATTCTTGTGGTACGAGCTGCCGCCCACGAGTCTCTGAAGGTCCTGGACCATGCGATTTAGCTCCTCGGCCTGCGCTGACAGCTCTTCCGCAGCCGAGGCGGATTCCTCGGCACTCGCCGCGTTCGACTGGGTGACTTCGTCAACCTGGCCGACAGCCGTATTGATCTGCTCGATCCCCTTGGCCTGCTCTTGGCTGGCGGCCGCGATTTGGGCAACGAGTTCATTGACCTGTTCGTTGTGCGTCGAGATTTCGCCCAGCGAGCTTGCGACATCTTTGCTGATCGCGACGCCACTGTCCGCGTTCTGTACGGATTCCGCGATCATGTCGGCGGTGTTTCGTGCGGCTTCTGCCGACCGTTGGGCGAGATTGCGAACCTCCTCTGCCACGACGGCGAATCCCTTGCCGGCCTCACCCGCGCGGGCGGCTTCAACCGCGGCGTTCAACGCCAAGAGGTTGGTTTGAAACGCAATCTCATCGATCGTCTTGATGATCTTGGCCGTTTCATCCGACGAGCGCTTGATGTCGCCGATGGCTTGGCTCATGCGATCCATGGCTGCAGAGCCTTGTTGGGCGGCCATCCTGGCCTTGCCGGCGAGTTCATTGCCTTCCCGGGCGTTGTCGGCATTGCGTTTGATCATCGATGTCATCTCTTCAACACTTGAAGTCGTTTCTTCGACCGCAGATGCCTGTTCACTGGCCCCTTGGGCGAGCGACTGGCTGGAGGAGGACACTTGTTGCGCGGCCGCGCTGGTTTGCTCGGATCCACTGGTAAGGCCGTCGATGATGCGGCGCAGCGCTTGACTGATGCTTCGAGTGATGATCGCCGCCAAGAAGACGCCAAGCAAGACGGCGCCTAGACTGAGAACCATCACCAGGGTGACAGCCGTGGAATTGGCGGACTGCAGTCTTGGACCTAACTCGTCCTGATCTGTCTGGATCGAGAGCGCGACGTCGTGGGTCGCCTCCGCGATAACGGGGCCCAAGCGGTCAAGCGTCTCCTCGACGAGCATATCACGGCTGTCGATCACGGTGACTAGCTCACCCAAGCTCTTCCCATAGGCTTCTACCCATTGTCGGACCTGGCTGAGCGTGTTACGGAGTTCCGGGTTCTCGACGGCTGTGTCCAGAGTGTCCAGGCGCTGGAGCAACTCCGCATGCTCTTCGTGGGCCCGCTCGGCATCCACAGGAGCGCCGCTGCTCAAGAACTTGACGACGTACAGCCGAGCCAACAGCAGATGGCGAAGCGCCAGTCCGGAGAGGTAAGCAGCCTCGGTGTCTTGGTGCCGGTCGGCGGAGGCCATGATTTCGCTGAGACCCTGTTCCGCGAGCGGGCCCACTCGGTCGAGCTGATCGCCGACGAGTGAGTATCGCCGGTCCGCAAGAGTGACGACCTGTTCGAAGCCCATCTCATATGTCGCGACATCTTCAATGACGCGATCAATCAAGGCTGCGCGGTCCGGATGCTGGATTTCCTTGTCAGCCTGCTCGAGGAATGTGCGCATGTTATCGCGGTAGAACTTGTACTGCGCATGATCTTGTTCGGAATTCGTGATCAGAAAGTCCTTCACGTTCATTCGCATCATCAGCATGTCGGCCTCCAGCCGGCTTGCCAGATTCGTGTCGCGAGCCAACTCGCGGTATCCCTCGAATCCGCCGGAGGCACTCTCCAGAGCGGTGTAGGCGATCACGGCGACTACCACGAGCAACACCAGGATCGAGGCGAAGCCGGTCATGACCTTCTGGCCCAGAGTCAGATTCTTCAACATGGGAGCCCCTTTCTAGATTCATGGAAAACGTACGTGCCCATTCGACCAGGAATCTCGAGCACAACCAATTGCCTGCGCTTCGCAATGCCTTCACGTCAGTGGACGCTTGCCCTGTCCCGCATATCGGGCATTGGGAGCTACTGCATCGGTATCAGGATTCTGATTTCCGGGGTTGAAGAAGTGCTAGACCCTGGCCTGTCCTCCCACCAACGTGACGCAGTTCCTAGGCGACTTGTCTGGAAGGGTGTGACCAGGGGCCATGCTTCGCGGGACCAGCATCAGATTCGCCATACTACCTCCTACCTCTGCTAGAGGCGATCCGCCGGAAGTATGACCCCAGAGCGATGGGGCACGAAGCTCGCCTGCTGCCGATCGACGTTCCGAGACGGGAACCGGGTGCGGGGTTGCC
>CAZZIF010000526.1:0-2567 GCA_964654025.1 uncultured bacterium | reverse complement strand
AATGACACAATTGCCTTGTTTTGAAGAGGTTCTACAGTGCGCGATCCATTCACCCCGGTAGCGAACGTTGATCGTGGGACGACGGGTGCGACTCCCCCACGGCACCCTAACTGCCCTGCTTGAGTTCGGGCTCTACCGTCGCGCTGGCTCTATCTGGCCGTGGGCGCGCGAGCGTCGGCAGCAACGACCCACTCATGTGCCGGCCTCGGTTTGGCAGCCATCAACACGCTAGGTAGAACGCGCAGCGATGATTGGAGCCTCTGGAGGGCCCCGGTACCAGGCTGGCGCCGGGGCCCATTCCCTATCTTCGAGAGTCGATCAGTAAGAGTCGATCAGTCCAAGAAGGGGGCATGCGGGGAGAACCGGGTGACCTGCGAAGCGCGAAACCTGCGACCGGAACCTACGAAGGCCGGAACCTCCGATCGGAGCCCGCGACCGGAACCTGCGAAGCCCGGAGCCTGCGACCGGAACCTGCGAAGCGCGAAACCTGCGACCGGCAGAGCGAATTGGAACGGTTTCGCCTCCCCAGGCATTCACTGTCTAACGTCACGCTCGCCGCGTGAAGAAGCCGACTGCCCGAGTAGCAAGCCGTCTGCCCCGCGCATCATGGCAACACGATTGCAATAATTTGCTATCACTAAAAGAGATAGAGCCAATCACCTACGCTCTGCCGGTCTACAGCGCGCGATTGTGGAATGGATCCACACTTGGGGAACAGCGCCGCGGAGCTTTTTCAAGAGCGGGTGAGAAGAAAGGGAGAAAAAAGATGCTTTCCGGTCCTTGGCCTCCTTGGCCTCCCCGGCCCCCCTGGCCTCCCTCGCCTCCCTGGCCTCCTTGGCCCCCCCGGTCATCGCCAAGCCCCCACTGGCCAGCGCAGAGCCAGGGGCTTGCCGCGGCCAGGCGAGCCTCGATCCAGCGGCGGGCCACTGCCAGGTCAGTCTCTTGCCATTGCCAGTCGGACGTCAGACCACCGATTGATGCTGGATCTATGGGTCGACTCCTGTCAGATTTCAGCCGCACAATGTCGGGCCGAGATGAACTTTTTTCTTGAATGATCCCCGGGTCGGCTGTTCCCAGGGTGAAGGACATTCGCGCAGCTACCGTGCAAAGGCTCCGCCAAGGGGCTCGACATTCACCGAGGAGGAATATCATGGGCGAGAATAATCAAGAGATCATGCGATACGAGTGCGTGGAACCCGATCTGGGGAACCAGCTCTGGAAGCTGGAGACCCCCGGCACCGACCCGGATCTCGAAGAGCGTCTTCGCGCCCATCTGGCCATCTGCGACGCCTGCCGACTCGAGCACCAGTTCGAACATCTCGTCGCGACAGCTCTTCGCTCGGGTGAGGTCACGCTACCCCAAGCCAACCATGAGGTCCGGGAGCACGCGGACGGCGGAGATCACGTGCTGGCCCCGATCCGCCGACTGGTGGACGGGCTGCTTTGGACAGGCGCCGGCCTGGCCGCCGTCTCGATCTTGCTCATCTTCCTGCTAGCCCCCACGCCACTGCAGCCGGCAGGGATCGCACGTTCGGGAGGAGCGCAAGCGCAGTTTCTGCGTCCTCTCGAGTCGGAGGTCGTCGGCTCCTTGTCTCCTGAGCTCTCCTGGACGCCGGTCCAAGACGCCACCACCTACCTTCTGACACTCGAAGCGATTCGTGGCAGTTACCGATGGATGGCTGAGACGAAAGCCACCCACGCGACGCCGCCCCAGGAGCACGAACTACCACCCAACTCGCGCTTTCGAGCCACCGTCGAGACCGTGCCCCGGGATCTGCTGCCCCTGGGAGGCATGAGCGTCACGTTCCGCACCGGTGGATCACTCGAGTACATCTCCTACCGAATGGCCGCCGCCCCCGCTCCTCTACAGGCTACGACGGCCGGCGGTGTCCTGATCGCTCTGGGCGGACTGGTCTGGCGGATTCGGAACCGGCGTCGGAAGGATCCTGCCGGCGCATAGGGCTCGGGCTCCCTGTGCCGCGCTCCCTGCCCGGAAGCGCCCGCTCGGCCACACACACAGAGCCGCCCCCTGCGAGCCACTGCTCCGAGCCGTCGGTCCGATCAGTCCGATAGGCCTGTCTTGTTCCATCCTCCCTGAGATCGTCCTCCATCCGTAGGAATTTCCTTCGCCGTCTTCTTGAATCCAACCCTCCCGCGCTGTTCCCCCAACAGAAGCCCAACAGAAGGCCACTCTCATCTTCCACCCTCATCATGGAGGTGTCTCATGACCCACCGGATCGTCTCCCCGAATCTCATTCGTCTCGTCAGCCGCAGGGTTGTCTGCTGTCTCTTCCCCACAGGCTGCTGCGCCCGCCTCGCCAGCACCTGTGTCCGCACCGCCGTCTTCGCATCACTCGTCCTTCTTCTGGCGGCGTCCTGCTCGGTCGATGACGCCCCGACCGGCATCCTCGCTCCGGACGCCGGCGGGCCGGCTCTGCCGCTCGATGACCCGCCCGAGCCCGTCGCGGCCCTCGATACGGTCTGGATGCTGGCCGACGCGGCCTCGTACGAGACCGAGGTCTGGGAGGATGTCGATATCTCACGCGACACGACGCTGACCTACACCT
>CAZZIF010000525.1:0-2573 GCA_964654025.1 uncultured bacterium | reverse complement strand
AGATCACCGCCCACCTGCTTCAACGGGCATTCGAGTCCGATACCGCCTATGTGGACGCGGTTCACTCGGGGGCGATTGCTGACTAGGCTGCGGCAGTGGGTGAAATCCGCCAATATACTGGAACCCTACTCGATTGATCCTCAGTCGATCCCCTGTTTGCGCCGATTCGGTCCCATGAAAGCCACTTTGTAACGTCCGGCTTCACCGCCGGCTCATCATGGAGATCGGGCTGCCTGGAGCCAGTGACCCGCGATCAGGAAAGGGAAAGCAATGGCGCGCGCAATGGCTTCACCCACGACGGCGTGGCCTCTGCTGGCCGCGATCGTTCTCGGAACCGCCTTCTTCCCAGCTACGAGCGGGGAGTTCCCCCGTTATGTGGGATCCGAAACCTGCGGCGAATGTCACGGGGAACAATACGAGACCTACAGCCGCTACGCGAAGAAGGCACACTCCTACGATAGCATTCTGGTCATGAAGAAGGGCCTTACCCCGGATGAGTTCGAAGACTGCCTGGAATGCCATGTCACCGGATACGGCCGGCCGGGCGGTTTCCTCTCCGCGGCCGAGACGCCCCACCTCAAGGATGCGGGGTGCGAAGTCTGCCATGGTCCCGGCAGCGTTCACGTCGACTCCTTCGATGCCGCCGATATCAAGGGTGATCTCTCCGTCGAGGATTGCCAACGCTGCCACAACGAAGAACGGGTAAACTCATTCGACTACAAACCGCTCCTCTTTGGCGGAGCTCACTGAAACAGAAAAGGGGTAGGTCATGGCACTCCTGTCAGCGCTGCGCCACAGTCTTCGCCTTCGCGTCCTGCTTGCTCTGAGCGGTGTGCTCCTGCTGGCCTTCACCGTCTTGATCTGGAACGGGATTCGATACCAGACGAAGGCCATCCACGAACTCGGGGGGCATGAAAGCCACACGATGGCTTCCTCGATCAAAGCGACGACCTTCGATGCACTGGCCACCGGGGACAACGACACGGTACGGGATCAGTTCACCCGTCTGAAGGAGTCGGTGCCAGATCTGCACGTCCAGGTCTTCGGCTTCGACGGCCAGGTGGCCTTCTCGACCGAGCCGGACATGGTCGGCGAGACTATCACGGACGTCATTGCGAGACCCAACCGTATCGATGCCATCCGCACAATGCTCGCCACCGGCATCGCTCCCGATGCCGCCTATGCCGAGACCATCGACGGCACGCCCCATTTGAGCGTGTATGATCCGATTCACAATGAAGCTCGTTGCCACCACTGTCACGGCTCCTCCCGGGATGTGCTGGGCGGCATCGAGGTGCGGCTCTCTGAGGCCAACGCTCTCGCGGCGGTGGGGCATGCCCGCAACGTCAACATTCTGGTCGGCGTTGCCGGCTGGCTCCTCACAGCTGTCATGATGTCTCTGTTGCTCAACCGGATGGTCAACCGGCCCATCCATGCACTGCTCGACCTGGCCGGCCGCCTTCGGGGCAAGGATCTGACCGCGCGGGTTCAGGTGCGCAGCAGCGACGAGATCGGTCACATGTGCACTCGCATGAATCTGGTGGCGCAAGACCTGGGCATCATGATCCAGGAGATCCGCGGTGCCGCCACGCAGCTGGCCGAAGGCACACAGCAGCAGGCATCGGCCATCGAAGAGACCGGATCATCGCTCGAGGAGCTGGCTGGGTTGACCCGCAAGAACGCCGACAACGCCACCCACGCGAATCGCCTCATGAACGACACGCATCTGCTGGTCACGGAGGTGGGATGCGCCACGACGGATCTGCGCCGCTCGATGGACCTGATCCAGACGTCTAGTGGCGAAATCACCGAGGTCAACCAGGCGATCACCCAGATCGCTTTCCAGACGAACCTCCTGGCGCTCAACGCCGCCGTGGAAGCGGCTCGGGCCGGTGAGGCCGGCGCTGGATTCGCGGTGGTGGCCGACGAGGTCCGCAAGCTGGCGCGACGGGCATCGAGTTCAGCCGACGACACGGCCCGTCTCATCGAGGACACCGTGAAACGCATCCAAGGAGGCACCCGGGTCGTGGCCGACGTCGGACGATCGATCGAGAAGCTGGTCGCGAACATCGGCAACCTGCGCGGTGCATTCGACGCGATTGAAGGGGCGAGCACGGGACAGAGCAGCAGCATCGAGACGATCAATGAGCGGATCGCCGACATCGAATCCGTGATGCAGGAAACGGCCACCCACGCCGAGGAGCTGGCCACCACCATGGGGAACTTTCAGGTCTCGGCAGATCGCTCATCCGCGGGCGCCTCGACAGACGGACTCGATCTGACCGACAGCCGGGAGGGGCTGGCCCGCGCCCGCCCCTCAGCCGCCTAGCGAGACGCATGCGCCGGGTGTGGGCCGCACGCCCGTCGCCCGGCGGGATCTACCTGTCCGGCGTGGGGGACAGATCAACGGTCCGAGGAACTACGGCTACCACTCCGTTTCTTCGTCGTGCGCTGGGAGCCGGCCCGCTTGCTGGATCGCGTCTTCGGGGCTGGTTTCGGCTGCTCCTCTTCGGGCGATGAGGCGCCGGAACCCGGCGCTGTCCGGGTGCTGGATGAGCCTCCCGAGCCGGTTG
>CAZZIF010000524.1:0-2598 GCA_964654025.1 uncultured bacterium | reverse complement strand
TGCACCGCAAGGATATCGTGACGCTTGGCGAGCTGACCGACCTGATCAACCGCAATCCGCAACGCTGGCACGAGAGCGTGCCCGGCGTCGGCACCGCGGCGGCCCAGCGTGTCGGCGATGCCTACGCCACGTTCTGGCAGCGGCATCCCGAGTACGCGGAGGCGGGGTAGAATCGGCCGCTTGCGGGCCGGCCGCTTGCGGGCCGGCCGCTTGCGGGCCGGCCGCTTCGGGGCCGGCCCGCTGGACTTTCTGACACCTTTACGAGAGAGGGATTGGCATGAATGCGCCATCGGAATGGGCTGAGGAAAGGGACCGCTTCCTGAAGGAGTGTGGATTCCCGGATTACCAGACCTACCTAAAGTCTTCACTGTGGGAGTTCGTCCGGTCGCAACTTGCGGCCATGGAGTCTGCCGATCGATGCATTATCTGCAAGGCCGCTACCGGCTTGGTGTGGCACCACAGACGGTATACGCCGGCCGTTCTGGTGGGCAACTTTTCTGTCCGGCCTGGGTCGCACGGCTTTGTTGTGCGGCTCTGTTGCGACTGCCACGGCCGAGTTCATTTTGACAGCCACGGCGAGTTCGTTGCGGATTTTAGCGAGGTGGACCGCCGCCTACAGCAGCTCTACCAGTGGTGTCGCAGCGAAAAGCAATCACCGGAAAGTTTCCTGTCTGAGTTAGAGCGGCAGACGGAAAGCAGCCGGGCGTTTCCTGAACGCCTTGCCGCGGCGGCTGGCGAGCAATAGCGGCACGAATCACACCGAGGAATGGAGGCCCAACATGGCCAGAATACGCTCGATCAAGCCGGAAATCTGGACGTCAGAACAATTCGTCGAGTGCTCGACGAACGCTCGACTACTGTTCGTCGGGCTGTTGAACTTCTGTGACGACGCCGGAGTGCATGTTGCGTCCACGAAACGTCTCAAGATGGAAGTGTTTCCCGGCGACCCGTTCACCGATTCGGATGTTGGCGGGTGGGTGAACGAGCTTCTGGACGTCGGTTTGCTGGGCCTGTTTGAGTCGCAAGGCCAGCAATACTGGTGGGTTACGGGCTGGGACCGGCACCAGAAGATAGACCGGCCGAACAAGAAATATCGGGGACCATTCGACGAAGGCTCGACGATCATTCGCCGAACGCTCGACGACCATTCACCCCCGGAAGGGAAGGGAAGGGAAGGGATATTAAAGGCTGCGCCTTTGTCGCCAGAGGCGACGGACGAGGAGGAAGAAGCAAAACCGGCCGCTAACGGAAAGCCTACCCCCCAGGAGTTCTTTGAGCGATGGAACGTCTTCGCGAAAGGCAAGGGGCTCACTGTTGCCCGGGTGATGAACGACGAGCGCCGCAAGAGGATCAAGACCCGCCTGGGCCGCAAAGGCTGGTGGGAGGCGTTCACTGCGGCTGTGAGGAAGCTTCCCGTTCCAAACGACGAACATTTCACCTGGCAGCCCGACCTTGATTGGTTCATCGCCAACGACACGAACGCAGCCAAAGTGGCGGAGGGCAAGTACGACAAGCCGACGCCGCCAGGCTGCGACTCAATGGACTTTAGCGACGTCCCCCCGAAAGAAAACAAGACCAAACTCCCCTTCTGAGGCACCCCATGACACCAACCCCCGAACTTCTCGACCGATCGCCCCCGCACGACACCAGCGCGGAGCGGGCCGTGCTCGGCTCGATCCTGATCGACCCGCATCGCCTCGGCGACGTGGCGGCGATCCTCGGCGAGCGGGACTTCTACCTCGAAGCCCATCGGCACGTGTGGCGGGCTCTAAGCGAACTCGATGAGGCCGGCAAGTCGATCGACCTACTGCTGCTCTCGCGCCACCTCCACGACGCGGGCAGCCTGGAGGCTGCCGGTGGAAACGCGGGCTTGGGGCAACTTATCGAGGCGGTGGCTGTGGCCTCGCACGCCGAGCACTACGCCGCGATCGTCCGGCAGCACGCCCGCTACCGGGCGCTCATTGCCGCCTCGATCGAATCGCTCCGGGCGTCCTACGCCCGCGAGCAGAGCCCGGAGGCGATTGCCGACGCGATGGAAGCCGCCATGCTGGACGCCGACCCGAGCAGCGGGGCGCCGATTGAGGCTAGCGATGCCGCGGTGGAGGCGATGGCCGGATTCGCGGCCGAGACGGAGAGCCGGCAGATGGGCGCCATGACCGGCCTCCCCGAGTTCGACGAACGGGTCGGCGGGCTGTTCAAGGGCGAGCTTTGCATCCTGGCGGCGCGGCCGGGGATCGGCAAAACGTCGCTTGCCTGCCAGATTGCCCACCGGGCCGCCTCGCGCGGCAAGCGGGTGTACTTCGTGTCGCTCGAAATGTCCGCGGTGGAGCTGGTCACCCGCGTGATCTGCTCGCAGGCGAACGTGTCGAGCAAGCTGGTTCGCACAGGGCAACTGGACCACTCGCACGTCACGGCGCTGGGCAAGGCGGCGCAGCCGTTCGCAGGGCTCCGGTGGAGCATTCACGACAAGCCGTCGATGACCGTGGCGGAGATTCGCCGATGGGGCCGGCGGCTGGCCAAGAAAGACCTCGGGCTGATCGTGCTGCATCGCGTGCCTCCAATGCGTGGCGGTCTGCCCACCCAACACCCTGCGCCTCA
>CAZZIF010000523.1:0-2602 GCA_964654025.1 uncultured bacterium | reverse complement strand
ATCAAGTTCTTCGTGGTGATGAACGAAAGCGGCACCGAGGTGCAGCCCGAGGGCATGGTCAACATCAATGCCGGCCTGATCATGACGACCTGTTTTCTTTTCGCTTTCTTGAGCGGGAAGATGCGCGCCACCACCAGCATGGTGGTGGGCACGCTCTTCTCGTCGGCGGCCCTCTTCGTGGCGGGCCATTCGACGACTGGGTGGGTGTGCCTGGCCGGGATCGCGATCTTCAGCGTGGGCGAGATGCTCTCGAGTCCGAAGTTCTCGGAGTTCATCGGCAACTTCGCTCCGGCCGACAAGAAGGCGATGTACCTGGGTTTCAGTCAGATTCCCCTGGCGATCGGTTGGACGCTCGAGGGCAAGTTCGGCCCGATGCTCTATGACATCTACGCCTCGAAAGACCGGTTCGCCCGCGAGCTGCTGGCCGAGCGCGGGATGGCCGCCGACCTGGTGGAGCAAATCCCGCAGGGCGAGGCCTTTGACCGCCTGGTCGAGTTCACCGGAGAGAGCGCGGCGCAACTCACCCAAACCCTCTACGACGCCCACAATGTCGCCGTCGTCTGGGACATCATGGGCGTCATCGGGATCGTCTCGGCGATCGGCATCGCCGTCTACGGGCAGTGGATTCGTAAGCTCACCGGCCGGTAGCCGCCACGCCGACCTGAACGAAAGCCCGCCTCCCGCATGTGCGCGGGAAGGCGGGCGGATGCGATTGGCGGCCCAGCCGAGGCCCGGCAGTGGCCCGGCAGTGGCCCGGCAGTGGCCAGCGGAGGCCGCGCGCGCCGGGGTCCAGCCGCGACCTTACCCGTACAGCCGGCCGTCGGCGTGCCGCTTGCCCAGCTTCTCGAGCATGTCCTCGGTCATCGAGGCCAGGTCGTAGGTCGGGTTCCAGCCCCATTCCTTCCGAGCGGCCGAGTCGTCCACCGAGCCCGGCCAGCTGTCGGCGATGTCCTGGCGGAAATCGGGCTCGTAGGTGACCTCGAACTCGGGAATGTGCTTCTTGATCTGCGCGGCCAGCTCACCGGCCGAGAAGCTCATCGAACCAACGTTGAAGTCGCCGTGATGCTCCAGCTTGTCGAAGTCGGCCTGCATCAGATCGATCGTCGCCTTGATGCAGTCGGGCATGTACATCATGGGTAGGCGGGTGTCTTCCTTGACGAAGCAGGTGTACTTCTTCTCCTCGATCGCCTTGTAGTAGATCTCGACGGCGTAGTCGGTCGTGCCACCGCCGGGCAGGGTCTCGGCCGAGATGATGCCCGGGTAGCGAAGACCGCGGGCGTCGACGCCGAAACGGCGCACGTAGTAGTCGCACAACAGCTCACCGGTGACCTTGGTCACGCCGTACATCGTGGTCGGCCGCAGCACCGTTTCCTGCGGCGTGTTTTCGAGCGGGCAGCCGGGCCCGAAGACGGCGATGGAGCTGGGGCAGAGCACCTGGGCCAGCTCCAGCTCGCGGGCCATCTCCAGGGTGTTGATGAGGCCGGTGACGTTGACGTGCCACGCCAGCTGCGGGTTCTTTTCGCCGGTGGCCGAGAGGATGGCGGCCATGTTGATGATCGTGTCGATGTCGTACTTCTTGATGACCTCGAGCATCTTCTCGGGCTCGGTCACGTCGGCCCATTCGAAGGGGCCCGATTCGGCGAGCTCCTTCTTCGGCTTGGTCTTTCGTCCGCAGGCCACGACGCTCTCCGCGCCGTAGAGCTTGCGCAACTCGAGGGTGAGCTCTGATCCAATCTGGCCCACCGATCCGGTGACCATGATTCTCTTGATCTGTTTCTTCGCCATGGCGCCCGCCTTTCTGAAAGACGGCGGCTGACGGGCCTGCTCGGCCCCAGCCGCCGCCATGTGCTTCACGCTCTAGATGACCTTCAGCTCCTTGCCGATCTTCGTGAACGCCGCGACCGCCCGGTCGATGTGTTCCTCCTCGTGCGCAGCGGAGAGCTGCACGCGGATGCGTGCCTGGCCACGGGGTACGACGGGGAAGGAGAACCCGATCACGTAGATACCCTCATCGAGCAGCCTGCTGGCGAACTGGTTGGCCAGCACGGCGTCATTGTCGAACTTGCCGAACATGATCGGCACGATCGGGTGATCGCCGGGACGGATGTCGAAGCCGGCCTCGGTCATCATCGTGCGGAACTTCTTCTGGTTCCGCTCGAGCTTATCGCGCAGCTCGGTGGTCTCGGTCACCATGTCCATGACCGCGATGGTGCCGGCGACGACCGTCGGAGCCAGCGTGTTCGAGAACAGGTAGGGGCGCGACTTCTGGCGCAGCCACTCGATCATCTCCTTCGGGCCCGAGACGCAGCCGCCGGAGGCGCCTCCCAGGGCCTTGCCGAAGGTCGTGGTGATCAGGTCGACGCGATCCATGACGTCATGGTACTCGTGCGTACCGCGGCCGGTCTTGCCCATGAAACCGCTGGCGTGCGAGTCGTCGACCATTACCAGGGCGTCGTACTTCTCGGCCAGATCGCAGATGCCCTTCAAGGGGGCGATGTCGCCGTCCATGGAGAAAACGCCGTCGGTGGCGATCATCCGGTACTTGGCGTCCTGGCTGGCTTTCAGCTTCGCCTCCAGGTCCTCCATGTTCATGTGGTCCAGG
>CAZZIF010000522.1:0-2605 GCA_964654025.1 uncultured bacterium | reverse complement strand
GGCACGAAATCGTTGATCCACACGTCCAGGAAGCGCGCCCGAGACAGGTCCAGGTTGCTGGTCGAGAGCGCTTGCGTCACGCCGCCCCAGGACTCCTCCGGACCCCAGGTGTCGAAGGTGTGCTCGTCGGCGAAGGGATGCTCGTAGGGCCAGAACTGCAGCTCCAGCACCTGCCGGTAGTCGTTCGCTTCCTGGTAGTCGAGCGTGGGATTGAGGTCGCCCTCCTGCACCAGCCGGCGCGGGGTGTACCACCACAACTCTCCCCGGCGGGCGGACTGGTCGGCCTCCCCCTGGCCTTTGACCGACAGCGGCAACGAGGACGGCTTCCAGGCCGGCCGCGTCATCCGGACATAGACCTGCTCGGAGACACCCTCGAAGTCATCGATGTAAAGTTCGTTGCGAGTGTTGGGATTGGGAAAGCTGACGCCGAGACCACCTTCGATCTGGAATGACGAGGGCCGGCGCGCCTCGAGCAGCGGCAGCTTGTCGAGCCAGCGGGTCATCTTCATCGACTCGGTCCTGTAGCGCGCGGCAAACTCCCCGACGGTCGTGCGCGTGGGCTCGGATCCCAGCCGGGGACGGCGATCGGGGCTGCCCCGCTTCTCGTACAGCCAGGAGGTCGAGAAGGTGAGCTTCGAGTCCTCCGGCGCGTAGAAGGCCGCCGCTCCCAGCAGCGTCTTGCTGGCCGACCCGATTCCACCGGCCCGCTTTGCCACGACCGAGACCTCCTGATCCTCGGAAACATCCGCGCTGTGCAGGAGGTTGATGACACCACTCTGATAATCGATGCGGTAGTCGCGGTCCTTCGTCAACCGGCGCCCGCCCACGGTCACCACCTCCGACCCCTCGATGATATCCCACGCATTGATGCGCAGCTCGGTCACCGGTGTCCGGTAGGTGACATCGATGTAGAACTTCGAGGACCAGGTGTCGTCGAGACCGCGGTTCTCACGCACGCAGGAACGCTGGTTGTAGATGCCCTCGTTCTGATTCTCCGCCGGCAAGAGATCCCACTCCTCGGGGGTGCCCGGCCGGCCGCGGAGGTTACCGGCCTCGGTGCCGGGAGCGAAGGGCTCGAGGTCGGGGAAGAAGATGAGGCCGTGAGCGAAGTCCACCCAGGAGCGATGGTCGGCCAGACCGTCCTGACCATTCACATACCCGGTGTCGGTCTCGCGGCGGTAGTCCAGACCCAGATAGCGGATCAGCTTCACACCATCGATCTCGTCGGGATCCTCGGCGCCCTCGATCGAACCCTGCCAGTGAATCGAGAGGTCGAAGCCGTCTTCGAGAATATTGGCTTCGGGGATCCCTTCCTCGGTCCACCCCGCCCCGGTGGAGAGGATCGAGTAGACGTTCTTGAGCATCAGGTCCGTGGTCGCTCCCCAGGGGCCTTCCTTGATGTCGCCCTGGAGGAGCTCGGTCTTCGGACGGATCATCTTGGCGTGCAGGACCTGGTCTTCAGCATCCCAACCTCCCACCGACTGAGCCAGGAGACGATCGTTGTAGGTGACCGCGAGGGTATGATTCTCGGTCAGGTACCGGTTGAGAATGATGTAGGGATGACTCTCGGCACCACCCTCGCCGAACCGGTCATCGGCCAGATAGACCCAGTAGTCCCTGTTGGGAACCAGACGTTCGAAGTAGAGGGTATCGGTCACGGTCGCGCCGGCCGCGGGCGTGGGACCGTCCAGATCCAGCACCGCCAGCCCCCGGAACGTGGCGAACTCCTCCACCGCCGGTCCGTCGCCGTCATCGAGATAGAGTTCGACCGAGCCCTGCTCGGCGTCCACGACATAGTTCTGCGGAAGACCCGGATAAGCGTCCCGATTCGGATCGTCCAGGAAGAAGAAGCGATCACGCACGTACTGGTAGTCATAGATTGTCTTCTGCTCTTGCTTGCTGCGCTGCGACGCCCGAATCTCGGCCGTCTCTCCCTCCTCCTTGCTGACGATCATGTTCAGGCCTACGGGACCGAGCTGGGCTTCGGCGCTGATTCCGAAGAGGCCGGTGTGCTTACCGCCATAACTCACGTACTCGGTTCCGGGCAGGCTCAGACTGGTGTTGCCCAAATCGACGCGCTTGATGATTTCATCTTCGTAGCCGCGGTAGTTGATCTTGATACGGTTGGCGAGCGAGGTCTGCGCCTTGCTCGACTGGTCGACATCCACATCGAGCTTGTCACCGATCGAGCCCTTGAGGCGGATCGTGAGATCCTGCTCCATCTCGAGTTGGGGAAACTTCGACTGCTTCTTCTGGAACTCCTGGTTTTGGCGGTTGGGGAACCAACGGCTGTGTCCTCCAAAGGTCAGGCGCTCGCTGCCACTCACCGACAAGTTGGGCTTGCCCTTGCCGAAGATCGATTTCATGGCGGTGGGCAGCTCGAAAGGCAGAGAGATCCTCACGAGACCGGCCCGCCCACCTTCGATGCTGGCGGCCTCCATGGAACGTTTGATCTCTTCGGCCCAAATCTCCCGGGCATTGCGCCGCGTGAGACGCACCATGTAGGACCCGTACCCTTCCGGTACCGCCCTCCAGATCGGCTCGCCGTCACGCAGAAGCTGCCGGGTGATCCGCGCGCGGGCCAGGTCGACCGAGTGATCCCAGG
>CAZZIF010000521.1:1332-2617 GCA_964654025.1 uncultured bacterium | reverse complement strand
ATGGCTTCGGCCGGTCCCCAGGGGCATCACCGAAACGGGCACGGCACTCATCGGATGAAGCTCGGGGATCCGATGGTCGCGCTGCAGATAGTACCAGAACAGACCGCGGCGAAGGTGGACCTGGAAATAGGGGAAGCGCGGAAACACGGTGCGCAGTGCCTCGGCCAGCGCCGAGACACGAATCGGTTCCCGCAGGGTGACCGAGAACCGGTACAGGTCCGGAGACCAATCGGACATCGACGCGGGGTAGATGCGAGCGGCATTGTCGAGCGTGAGCCACTCTGATTGGTGATCCGCAGGCTGCATGCCTCCAGATTAGGGCGACAGGCAAGCGGATACCACCTCAATCCAGGGGTCGCGTCCGAGCGCGAAGAAGTACAGACCGGTTGCGAACCATCCATGAAACAGTCCCAGGGCAAGCAGGTTGCGGGTGCGCAGGTACTCGCTCGTCGTGAGCGTGGCCAAGACCAACGCCGCCGCCATCAGAGGCATGGAGGGGGCGTGGGCTGCGGCGAAGATCAGCGCGGTCACGGCGATCACCGCCGGCTTCGGGATCCGGGTATGCTTGTGCAGATTGCCGGCCAAGAGGGCCACGACGAGGAACTGCTGAACCAGCCCATAGACTGGATAGAGCAGGAAGATGGGCGCGATGTGCTCGTGCAGCAGCAGCCGGCCCGTGAGGGCGCCATAGACGGCGAAGACGATGACAGCGCCCAGGGCGGCCGGGGCGAGCCAGGCCAGGCTCTTGCCGAGATTGCGCCGCGTGAAGCCCCACTCGCCAAGGACCGAGGGATCGGTGCGGGCTCGCCTGGCCACGTAGCCGATCCAGAAGAGACTGATGCCCACGATGAAGACCAGTCGCAGATCCAGCCAGCCGGCCACCAGGAAGTGGGCCACACCGGTCAGCAGAACGAGGGCGATTTCCCAACGCCAATGGCTCATGCCACCTCCCGCCGCTGTCGCCACTCTCGCCAGGATTCGGCCCCTCTCGCCCCTCTCGCCACTCTCGCCAGGTTTTTTGCCACCTCCCGTCACTCTCGCCACGCCCAGCCACTTTGACCACTCTCGCCACTTCCCGCGGAACCACTCCCTTCTTACCACGTGATGCGGCCACTGTCGCGAAAGGAATGCCGTTGCGTGACTGGTACGTGACCGTTGCGTGACTGGTACGTGACCGTTGCGTGACCGGCACGTGAGCGTTGCGTAACCGGCACGTGACCGGGAAACCTGGGGGACTCCCGGATGTCGTAGGCGAGTGAGGGCGGATACGATGAGGAAAGCTGAG
>CAZZIF010000521.1:0-1232 GCA_964654025.1 uncultured bacterium | reverse complement strand
GCCGGGGGATGGCCTACGCTGGCATCCCTATGCCGCCGAATGCCACACAGCTCGAGGGTGGGGGGCGGCTGCGAGGTTGCGAAGGCTCGGTCGCGCCGGAGGCCGGCGCGGCCACTCGCGTAAGACATCCGGTGGAGACCGGAGAGGAGGACGAACATGGCCACGGCTCGAATCGGAATCAACGGATTTGGACGGATCGGTCGCTGCGTGCTCAAGCAGCTCATTAAGAAAGACGACGTGGAGATCGTGGGGATCAACGATCTGGCCGACATCGGCGATCTGACCTATCTGCTCAAATACGACTCGGTTCACGGATGGTATCCACCGAAGACCAGCAATGATGACGACGCCATTTACGTGGGGGATCAGAAGATCCGCTTCTTCGCGGAAAAGGAGCCGGCCCGAATTCCCTGGGGTGAGATCGGGGTCGACATCGTGCTCGAGTGCAGCGGCGTCTTCCGCAAGCGCAAGGATGCCGCCGGCCACTTGGAGGGCGGCGCGAAGAAGGTCATCATCTCGGCGCCGTCGGAGGATGCCGACGGGATGTTCGTCCTGGGCGTCAATCACGATGACTACGATCCGAAGCAGCATCACGTCGTCTCGAATGCCTCCTGCACCACCAACTCGCTGGCGCCGGTCGCCAAGGTCCTTCAGGAGGAGTTCGGCATCGAGCATCTCATGATCACGACCGTCCACGCCTACACCTCGAGTCAGTCGCTCACCGACATTCCCACCCGCAAGCGGCGGCGCGGGCGGGCCGCCGGCGTCTCGATCGTGCCCACCACGACCGGAGCTACCCGGGCGACCGCGCACGTGATCCCCGAGCTCGAGGGCCGCATGGACGGCATCGCCTTGCGCGTGCCGGTCCCGGATGGATCGATCACCGACATCGTCGCGACCCTGAAAGCTTCGGTGACGCCCGAGCAGGTCAATGCCGCACTGCGGGCGGCCGCCGAGCAGGAGCGCCTGCGGGGTATCTTACGCGTCACGGATGAGGCGCTCGTCTCCCGGGACATCATCGGCGATCCACATTCCTCCATCGTGGATGCCGAGAGCACGCTGGTGCTGAGGGACCGCGTTGTGAAGATCCTGGCGTGGTATGACAACGAGTGGGGGTATTCGGCACGAATGGCCGATTTCGCCCGGCTGATGCTGCGCAAAGGCTTCTGACGCCGGTGCCGATCGGGGCACACAGTCTGGCCGGCCAACCGCCGGCCAGACCGCCTGCGACT
>CAZZIF010000520.1:0-2632 GCA_964654025.1 uncultured bacterium | reverse complement strand
AGTTAGGGACCGCGATCTTCATGAGCCTGGATGCTCCCGCAGGTAGGGGCAGGGATTCGAGTGTGCAGAGGCAGGGACTCGAGTGTGCAGAGAACCAAGGCGCGCTGGGGTAGCAAGCCTGGGGCGCCGAGCCGATAAGGCGGCGAGTTCAGTGGGCAGCGAGTTCCTCGGCAGGCGGTGGACCTGGCAGGCCGCGAGTTCGGCAGGTCGCGGGCTCGGCAAGCGGCCAGTTTGGCAGGTAGCTGAGGTCTGCAGGCAGCTAAGTCGGCAAGCGGCGAATCTGACTGGTAGAAAGAAGCCGGCGCCCAGAGGGCACCGGCTTCTTGGAGTCTATGTCAACACTCTATTCTTAGAACAGAGCCTTGATCGAACCCCACGTAGCGCTCTCGGCCGGCGTACCCTCGTCCCAGTAGTAACCGAGACCCAACGACTGGGTGGTGCCCCAGACGACGGAGGGATCCGTCCAGCCGGTGCCATAGCTGGATTCAGGAGCCAGGTTGGTCCAGGGGTTGCCACCGAAGCCGTCCTGGTCGGCAGCGATGTACCACTGGGTAACCATGCCCGGCCAGTCACCCCAGTAACCGACCGTCAGCTCGCCACCGGCGAAGCTGTAGTCAGGAATGTCGACGTCGTGCTGGCTGATCGAGGGCCAGAACGCGGGAGCGCCAGGATCCACACCGGTCATGACGGTCAAGACCGCACCCGGCATACCCGTGACGCCACCTTCCCAAACGTAGACATCGCAAGGGCCGCCCATGTAGTAGCCAACGTCGGTCAGCCACAGCGCGACGCACTGGATGTTCGCGGCGTCCTGGGCAAAGCCCTCACCGAAGGCGCCGTAGTACGGGGGCTCGACGCCGCCATACTGCCAGGCATAGCCATTCTCGAAGGTGTAGTCATGGTTGTAGGCCAGGGTGCCCGTGCACTCGTCCAGACCACCACCGATAACCTCACCAGGCTCAGAGGTGTAGCCCACGCTCGTGAAGTCCGAAGCGTTGGCGAAACCGACCATTGCGAACAGTGCCAGCAAAGTTGCGAGCTTCTTCATTGCAGTTGTCCTTTCCTCAATTACTTAGATGTTGACTGCAGTGAGTCCCTACCGCCTATCACTTGAAGGACGGTACGTTGAACTGCTTCCACACCCCGCACAACCCGAAAACCGAGCTTAGTCTCTTCACCCCTTTCCGGTTCCTCAGATGCCGGTTCGGTGTGCCGCCGAACCAACAGAGATAATTGTGCCATATCGCCTCAGCGAATGTCAAGGATTACATATGTACAGGACGATCCGAACCACTGCGGCTAAGAGCATATAATAATGTCAATTGGTTGCGCGTTGGGCGTGCATTGGGCGTGCGTTGGGCGTGCATTGGGCGTGCGTTGGGCATGCGTTGGGCGTGTGTTGGGCGGTGCGGGAAGCGTCACGCGATGGCCTGGGATTCGGGGGCCACGGAGGCCCGGAGCCTGCCTCCCGGTGGTGGTGGTTCGTGCTGAAAGACGCCTTCTCACTGCTCAGTGGCGCGTCGCCAGGCCCTGAGAGGGCGTCGCCAGGCTCTGAGAGGGCTTCGGTTGGGAGACTGAGTCACGTATCGTTGGGAATGAATCGAGCGGTGTGGGGTCCAACCGGAAGGAGTCGGGAGGGGTGCCTGATTGCATCAGACACCCCCAAAGCGTACCCCCCAAACAAGTTGTCCGCCCAAGCTGTCCGCCCAGGTTGTCCGCCACATGCCTTGGCAATGGGCGCATGCGTCCAACGGCTAGCGGCGAGAGCTGGAACGCGAGGAGTTGGAGCTACTGGAGCTATTCGAGCTACTCGAACTGCTCGAGCTGCTCGAGCGAGAACTGCCCCTAGAACTCCCTGACTTCGAGCTTGAACTCGATCTTGAACTCGAACTACCTATCCCGCGGCTCTTCCCCGCACTGCTGGAACTCGAACCCGAACTGGAGCCACGCCCGATCGATCGTCCGCTTGAACCTCGTGAACTCGACGAGGACCGGCTCGAACCGCTGCGGTCCCGCTGAATGCTCGATCCAGAACGCGAACTCGAGCCGCGCGAGCTACTGCTCGGTGATCTCGATGAACCTCGGCTGATGCTGGATCGAGAACTCCCGCTGCTCTCACCCCGGCTACCTGACCGGTAGGCCGACCGGCGGTCGGCAGTGGAGCTACTGCGCGCGCCATCACCACGGTAGTCGCTGCGTGAGATCGAGCGCGAAGCGCTGGCATCTCGTGTCGAGCGCCGATCGGGGCCGTAGGTACGGTAGCGCGAGTCGGTGCTTCGGGAGCGAAGGTCGCCCTCACTCGACCGCGATCCGCGGACGTAGCTGTCGCTCACCGTGCGCGTGCGCGCCGTGCGCGGAGCCTCCAGGCCAGCGCGGTCCCACAGCGTACGCTCTCGGCGCAGACGCACCTCGGCAGCGCCGGCCCCACGAGACCACGTGCGGTTGTGATCCCGGCGGGTTTTGCTAGGCCCCCAGTAGTGGGTGTAGCCGTAATGCCAGTCGCAGTGCCACGTGCAGGGACCCCATGGATCCCACCAGTCGTAGCACCAGTGCCCCGCGAAGTAGAATCCGGCGCGCGACCACCAGAACGGCGAGTAGTAGACATAGGCCCGCGGCCACGAATACCAGTGGT
>CAZZIF010000519.1:0-2647 GCA_964654025.1 uncultured bacterium | reverse complement strand
TCCCCCAGAGGCTCCCGCAGAGGTTCCCTTGGAAACTCCCTCGGGGGGCAGCTTCTCCTTATCCGACTCCGGTTCGTCACGAATGCCATGCTTGAATTCGGTGATTCCACGGCCCAGGCCCCGGGCCAGCTCAGGAATCTTACGCCCGCCGAAGAGAACGAGAAGGATCAGGAGAACGACCAAGATCTCCTGAAACCCAATCGGGCCCAACAACCAGATGAGTGGCTGCATCAACATCTTGCCTCCTTGCCGGGCGGTCGTCCCCGGGTCGTCCGCGGTCTCGCGCGGCCATTCCTAGGAGCAATCAGCCTAGCATGGCCCGTATCAAACTTCCAGAGCCAGCCAACCCCGTGATCGATCATTAGCCTTCCGACCCCTGACCATCGCCCCGTGCCATGGGCCTCCTCAATGCGGCCACGCCATGGGCCCCTGCCATGGCTGCTCGGTCACGTGGGCCATGGCGCGGCGGCTCGAGGACAGTGACCACGACACCGCTGCCCCCACGCTGCTACCTCAACACCGTGCCCCCCCATAGAGACCGTAACGCGGCGGCCTCGAGACCGTAACGCCGTGGCCGCGCCACAGAGGCTGTGGCGCGGTGGCCCCGAGGCAGTAACGCCAAGGCCTCGAGACCGTGGCGCGGTTGCCTCGAGGTCGTGTCTCGGCTGCGCGCCTCCGCACGCGTGGCTCTGTCTCCCCACACCTGCCATGTGGTCACCCGTCGGTGGAACGGCCACCTTGATCCTGTTCCTCCGAGTCAAGTGCCGGTGCGGCATCCTGGCCGAGGATGACGAGCACATCTCCTTCCGGAGAAACCGCTCGCGTTTGAAGCAGCAGCTTGCCGATACCGTGGATCTCCCGAAGATAGGCACAGACCGAAGCGGCGGCGCCTGGCTGCCCACTGCGGTCGACGACGAGCGTCTCGACGTAATCACTCCGGTCTGCGTTGCTCACCCCGCATACATCGAAGCCCGCCTCCTGGAACAAGGGACGGTATCCCGCCGCCAGGAGATTGGCCCCGCATCCGTTCGTGACATAGACCCGCACCGGACCATTGGCGGCCGGCACTTCCTCAGTGTTATCAGACGAGCGCTCCTCGCCTCCCGCCCGGCTGGGGCGGAGAGAGGAATGCAGTTCATCAGGGGACAGCTCCCAGGTCAATGCCGGCGTGATGCGCGGCGTCCGGTCCGGCTGCAGTGTCCGAAACTCGATCAACCCCAGCTGCGAAGCACCGAAGAACGCCACGACCAGCAGCAGGATGCCGGTCAGCAGACCCCGCGCAAGCCGGCCCCAGTATGCGCCGCCCGAGGACGATGCCCGGCTTCTCTGGGACCGTCCGCGCTGGGACGAGCGCGACCGACTCTTGCGGGCCATCATGTCAGCACCTCATGCAGCCGGCCCCAGGCCTGTTCCGGACTCTCGGGCACGGTTTTGATTCCGGAGATGAGTGGCAGAAAGTTGAGATCCCCAGCCCACCGCGGGATCAAGCGGATCGCCAGGAGTTCTCCGGCACCGGAGTTGTAGCCGAAGTTCATGGCGTCGAACGCGTACACCTTCCGCAGGGCAGATTCCCCGTCCTGCAACAGCTGCGCCATCTCGGCGCGTTCGCTCCCGCTGAGCGACAACCAGCAGGTAACCGGTCGCTTCGGAAACACCAGGAGCTGACCACCATTGAATCCGGGGCGGTCCACAGCGAGGCACGCTTTTTCGGTGATCTTGAGTAGCCCGCTCTCAGGCCCCACGGTGTCCTCGGGACGCCAGCGCGGACCCGGCGGCAGACCATCGGCGGTCCGTCGGTGATAGACCCCCTCCAGCGCCAGGAGTTGCGCACTTGTGTTGACCCCCTGGACTTCCTCATCAGAGGGCAGGTGGAAGGTACCCACGCGCCGATCCGAAGCCCGGAAAATGCGAACGACGTCGGTCAGGTAGTATTCGCCCTGCTTGTTGTTAGGCTGAACCTGTTCCAAGGCCGCGAACAAGGGCCGCGCCGAGAGGGCCATGATGCCCGAGTTGAACTCGCGGATGGCCTCCTGGTGCGGTTCCAGGTCGGCTTGCTCGCGGATCTCGGTCATCCGGCCAAGCGGATCACGCAGAATTCGCCCGTACCCGTGCGCATCGCGAACGGTGGCCGTCAAGATGGTCGCGTCGTTGGCCTCGGTCTCATGCACTTCGAGCAGGGCCCGGATCGTTCCAGGTGAGAGCAAGGGCACATCCCCATAGAGCACCAGCACTGTACCCTCAAAGAACTCCAACACGGGTCGTGCCTTCATGACCGCATCACCGGTACCTAGTTGTTGTTCCTGCAACACGACCGTCAGATCATCGCCCGATACAAGCGCGCGAACCTCGTCGGCCTTGTAGCCCAAGACGAGAATCAAATGCGCCGGCTCGATCTCTCGAGCGCTCGACAGCACATGCTCGATGAGACTGCGCCCCGCCATAGGGTGCAACACCTTGGGCAAATCTCCCGACATGCGGGTCCCCTTGCCCGCTGCAAGAATGACGATGGCGACATCACTCATGATGGTCTGTCCTTCTCTGGCCTCGCCTGCCTTGAGCATGCCTTGGGTAATGCCCTAGGCAATGCCTTGCGTATCCCTTGGGCATGCCTTGGGTATCCCTTGGGCATGCCTTGGGTATCCCTTGG
>CAZZIF010000518.1:0-2666 GCA_964654025.1 uncultured bacterium | reverse complement strand
GCCGGCGGCCAAAACAACGACCGACTGCCTCCCCATCACCTCAATGAACGCCTGGCGTTGCAGCATGGCTTCGTAGACGAAGTGAATCAGCGAATCGCGCAGGAAGGCCCAGAAGTTGACGTCCCCGGCGCCGAAGACCTCACCGAAGTGCCAGCGTTCGGACAGCTGATCGACCCAGGCCCGCGCACGAGCGAGGGTGTCGGCATCGGGCGCTGGAAAGGTACAGCCGGGATCGTGCCGGCAGAAGGCCCTCAGATCAAACAAGGGAGAGGGCACTTCGTGATACCCGGGGGATGCCGCGGCCATCTCGCCCTCGGGCCAGAAGGCCGGCAACAACCGGCGTACGTGACTTGCGTCGAGCAACGGATGCACCAGCAGAAGGTCGGGCTCGATCGAGCTAGCCCGCTTCCGGTCGGCCGCGTACCGCGCCCGGTCGGGCAGTTGCCCGACCTCGGACTGCGCAGAGTCGAGCGGTGTAGTCATCGTTGCTCCTGATCCTGGCCGTGCCGGGACTCCGCACCGGATGGTTCGCGGGAGCCGGGAGGGGACTGTGCGCCGGACGAACGGCCAAATCGTCCCACGCGCTGCCGCTGCTGCTTGCGCAAGAAGCGCATCTCATTCGCGTTCACGATGCGCGGGCATCTCGTGAACGCCGAAACCGCATATCCCCACGCCATCGCCATGCCGCCGAAGAGCAATGGCCGCTCCTGGCAGGCGACGCGCAGCGCCCTCCCGGCCAGGAAGAGTGGATCATATCCCAGGCGCCAGGCCGTGTGTCCCAAACGGCGGCGACCCCTGAGCAATCCGCCCACCGAGGAGGTGCGCCGGCGGTGCCAGACCCGCAGCTCTGGAATGCTACGCGTCCGCCAGCCAGCCATCTGGGCCCGCACGAGGTCGAGCGTATCCCAACCGAGGCCGGCCTCGAGGCCGCCGATGGCCTCGAACGTCTCCCGGCGGTAGGTCTTGAGCGCGCCGCGCACGTGGGTCACCGGCACCTTCTCGAGGTACTCACGGTTCCCTTCCCGAAGGTAACAGGCCCCGCCCGCGATGCCCAGACGCGGATCGGCCGCAAACTGGGCCGTGAGCGCCGCCAGGTAGTTCGGGGGCAGGACCAGGTCTCCGTCCAACTTGGTCACGAAGTCGAAACTCGCCAGGTCCGCCCCGGCCAGACCGAGGCCGAAGAGCTCGACCACCCGCCCGCCGAGAGCCCGTTCCCCGGGCAGGTGTGCGGAGCGGACCTCCACGAACGGCGCCCGCGACCGGGCCCGCTCGAGGATCGCGAGGGTCTCGTCGGTGGAAGCATCGTCGACGATGATCCAGCGCACCGGTGGGAGCGTCTGAGCGACCATTGATTCGATGAGCGCACCGATGTGGGCTGCCTCGTCCTTGACCGGCGTGATGATCAGATGACGGGCACCGGGACCGGGCGGCGGATCGAGGCCAGGGACCGAACGGGATGCGGCGGGCGAACCCAGCGTCGCCACCGTCGCGGCCGGGGACGATTCGGCCTGCTCAACTTCCGGCAATGCGCCGTGCCGTCGCGCGGCGGTCCCGCTCTGGTCTTGCGGGCTCCAGCGACGGGTCTTCCCACGCGTCCAGCGTCGACCGCCCGCAAGGGCGATCTTGGCCATCAGGCCGGCGAGCCCCGTTCGCACCAGCAACCCCGGGCAGGCGTGCGCGGCCTGACCGGCGTGCCGGGCCGCGCCGCCGCGATCGTGGTGGCTGTATGCCAGACGGGCCAGCTGCAGGTGCATGTGGCCCTCGGCCTGGCGGAGCAGCATACGGTCCGCGGCATGGGGGGCGAAGAGACCGGCTCCACTGCGGATCTTCGCAAGCACGTACGCGGCAGCCGCTTCGCGCGGTTCGATGTGCCGCGAAATGTGCGCATCGTGCAGGGTATAGTCGTACAGCGGCTCGCGCACCACGGCGAACTCGCCGAGCTGCGCCATGCGCATCCCCCACTCCCGATCCATCGCGACGCGGTGCGCAGTGTCGAATGGCCCGGCCTCTGCGGCCGCCGACCGCCATACCATCGCCGTCGGCCAGGGTATATTGCCACCGAAGCGGGCAATGAGCCGGCGCGAAAGATCGCCCTCGTGCGCGACCTGCCTCCCCGGCGACGGCACCCAGCGTTCGCCGGTCCGATTGCGGAAGGCGATGAAGGTGTAGCACAACACGGCCGCTGGATGGGCTTGCAGGCAGCGCACCTGACGCTCGATGCGCTCGGGAGGCATGCGGTCATCGGAATCGGCGAAGGCCACCAGTGTGCCGGCGGCCTCGCTCAGGGCGCGATTGCGCGCGACATAGGGACCCTGATTGTCTTGGCGGAACAGGCGAATCCGGTGGCCGTAGCCTTCCAGGATCACGGCGGTTCGGTCGCGCGAACCATCGTCCACCACCACGATCTCGATGTTCGGGTAGGTCTGCGCGAGCACGCTGTCCAGGCAGCCCGCCACATGGTCTTCCCGGTTGTGGACCGGGAGAATGATCGACACCAGCGGAGACGACTCCGAGGACGCCCCCGCGTCCAACCGCCGGCTGTTCTGTCGCGCCGCTACATCCATGTGGGAACGCGTGCCTCCCCTCCCCGCGTTTGCTGAGGCCCCTCAGGCAGCGCTTCTCAGGCAGCGCCTCTCAGCCGCGACCGCTCGAGTCGGACCGCCCAT
>CAZZIF010000517.1:0-2682 GCA_964654025.1 uncultured bacterium | reverse complement strand
ACCGGTAGGAGGTCTCCTCCCCCACGAAGAAGGCCACGACCGTGCAACCGCGCGGGAACCGGTCGGTGATGGCTGTCGCGCCAGGGCTATCGGGGATTGAACCGGTGATCGGAGCCTGGCCACTCGTCACCACGGTGACCGGGCTACTGGGCTGGGTCCCTTCGAGGGGAATCCACCAGTAGCGCTCCAGAAATGACAGAGTCTGAGCAAACACATCGGATCCGGGAGCCAACGCCGGGTTCTGACGATAGAGTCCGATCAACAGCTCGAGAGCATCGCGTCGCGGTTCGTCGCCGTCGGCCCGGCCCCAGTTTTCGGGACGGCGGTTGAGCGCATCGAGCGCCTCGATGCACTTCTCCGCGGCCTCCCCGAAACGGCCCTGGTCGGCGAGCCAGTGGGCGTACTCGACGCGGAGTCGAGCCACCAGGTCGGGCGGCGAGTGTGGCGTGAGCAGGGCGTTGCCTCGCAGCAGTTCGTCCTCGGCCTTCCGAACTTCCCCCTCACAACGAAAGGCGGCGCCTCTCAAGAGATGGCGTTCCAGCCGCGTGCGAAACCGCGTCCCGAAGCGGGTCTTGGATGCCACCGCCGGGATGATCTCCGCAGCGTCTGCGCATTGCCCGGCCGCGAGCCGGGCTCGGGCCAGGTCGGCTCGGCTGGTCTCGAGCCAGTCCTCGTTGTTCACATCCCGCGCGACGGACACGCACTGCGCATACGCCTCCGCGGCGCGCTCGAAGTCTCCACGCTCGGCCGCCAGGCGGCCGAGGCTGCGCTGATACTCCCATTCCCATTCCGCACCCGGACGCCGGTCGATGGCGACCCGAGCGCGATCGAGCGCGTCGGCCGCCCGCCGGTACTCACCTTGCCCGCGGTACAGTTCGACGCTCGCTATCTCGATCTGGGCCTCGAGGTTGTCGTTGGTCCCCCGATTGGGAATGCGCCCGTCGTATTCGTGCAACCACCGCAGTGCCTCGTAGGCCAGGTCGATCTGTCCCATTTCGATAGCCTCGCGCAACGCCTCGACCTGCAATTGCACCATGTCCGTGGTTCGTCCGCTCTCGGCCAGGGCGGCATTGGCCTGCCTCAGCATCTCCTCAGCTCGCTCGTACTCACCGAAGTGATTGAGATAGACGACCGCCCGCTGCATCATCGCTCCCCGAATACGCGGCGAACCGTACGCCTGGGCCTTGGCGAGTGAACGCTCCATATACACCCGCGCCGAGTCGGGCTGGCCCAGGTAGAGATGATCGTTGGCAACGTTCATGAGCACGCCCGGTAGGTTGTGGCCGCGACCCGACGCTTCCAGCTGGTCAAGGATTTGGCGATCGTAGGCCAGCGCAGCGGCAAAATCGCCGGTGGTCGTCATGAGGCCGGCCATGCGGTCCAGGGACGTCTCCAATACGCGCGACAGCCCCAGCTCCCGGCAGAGGGCGATGGTCTCCTCATAGAGCTGGCGGGCGGCATCGTACTCCTTGCGTGCGGCCAGGGTCGTGGCCAAATCCTCTCGAGCATTCGCCTCCAAGGCCAAATCGCCAAGGGCCCGGGCAAGCTCCCAGCCCACCACGGCCGCATGCATCGCATCATCGAGACGGTCGGCTTCTCTTAGACTGATAGCCACGTTGCTCCAGACGTAGGCCTCGAATGGTCGGCCTCCCACGGCCCGCATCTGCGGCAAGTGGGCCAGTATCGTCTCGATACCCTCGAGGGGTTGTCCCGCCCGCCGCAAGTTGCGACCGATCTCGAGCACCAAGAAAGCGCGTTGGAGAGAATCCAGCTCGGCCCAGGCCGAGCGTGCCCGTGCGTAGTGTCGTGCGGCTGTCTGCACGTGGCTACTCCACACACCCGCCAGAAAAGCCCCTGCGCCGCTTGTCGTGTCCGCGAGCGCCGGATGCGCTCTGATGCGTTCGAGCTCGTCTTGCCGGCGCAGGTCCCGGTGATTGAGGGCGGCGGTGCGAATCCACAAGAAGTTCTCCGGATCGGCAGCCCACCACACGAGAAGAGAATCCTCGGCCGTCTCACGCTCACCCGGACGTGAGAAGTCCTGATCGAGCCGCTCGTAGCGCGCGATCTGCTTCCGGTAGCGAGTTGGAGAATCAACCTGATTCAGCGTTGCGCGCGCATCCAGAACGGCCGGGGCCAGGTCCGATGAGAGGGGAACACCGGTCAGATCGTAGAGGGTCGAGTGAACGAGCGCGGAGGACGCTTCCCCTTCATCGCCGCGTTTGGCCGAGTCTGGAGCGCACCCGCCGAGCAGGCACAGGGTGAGCGCGGCTGAGAGTCCGGTCGAGAGCCAGGTCGAGAGGGCGGTCGAGATCCCGGTCGAGAGCGTGGCCGAGAGCCCGGTCGAGAGCGTGGCCGAACGCGTGGCCGAAAGCGTGGCCGAGAGTGCGGCGATCGCTCGCCACCATCTGCGGCATCCCACCCTCTCTGGGCTCCCACCTGTCTGGGAAGAAGAGCCTCTCACGCGACTGTGTCCTCTCGTACGGAAGAACCCGTTTCCGCTGTTCGTCTCACTGGAGAGCCAGCGTGATGCCCCGGATACCGTGATCTGCGTAGACAGGTCTGGCCAACTCCAGTACACTGCCAATCTTACATGTCGGACCGAGGGTCGAATCCCGCAATCTTCTGAATCACTGTTCGATGAGCCTAGTATGCAGGTGGGCATGAGGCAACCGTCCGAGAACG
>CAZZIF010000516.1:0-2683 GCA_964654025.1 uncultured bacterium | reverse complement strand
CTAAGTATCGCATGCTGGAGTGGGTTGTGGCCAATCGCTTCACCTTGAAAGAGATAGGCTGCCCTAAGGCCTCAACTGAAAATTGGAAAGGTCGCTCACGTCGCACTCAACCTTCCGCTATCGCCTCGGTGAAGTCCACGACATGAGCGAAGAATTCTCCGTGGGCCACCGTCTCGCAGACCTCGCCCGCGTGGATCAGCACGGGAATCGCGGAGCAGTGTTTGGGACGCCGCATACGGGAGATCTTCTGGGCGACCTCGTCTTCGGCTCTGCGCGTGATGCGCTCCCGGCTGAACTTGATCTCGCACACGTAGAGCGGGCCGCTCCTCAACTGAATGAGGTAGTCGATCTGACACCCGCGCCGCTGCTTCGTGGCCGTCTGGAAGAACGGGCCCTCTTGTTCGATCTGAGACGAGCTGAGCCCACATCGTTCCCAGACGTAGCGGCGATTCTGCAGCACCAGATTCTCGAACTGGAGTCCCATGGTCGTGTCCCAGCCGGGCAGGGACGAGAGGGGGGCCTCCGACAGACGCCGGCCCTCGATCTTGCGGCGGTTCGGTAGGATGTACTTGAGATAGAACCGCAGGTAGTTGTCCTTGAGGCGATACCGGCTCAGCTTCGATGTCGAGCGGGTATGCAAGTCCCAGGTGAAGTCGCGGTGGATGAAGCCTGCCAGGGCCAGATCGTGGAGATAGGAACTCACGACACCGCCCTTTTCCATGTCGGCCCGTCGGACGATCTTCTGCAAGGCAGCATGACCATCCGCCAAGGCCGCGACGAGTTTTCGGTAGGTGGGCGCCCTCCGGTCAAAGAGGGCCGCGAAGATCTGATCGTACTCCCGGAACAACAGTCCCTCCGGAGTGAAGCAGAGCCGGCGGACGTTCTCATCCACCGGCCGTTTGGGGATGATCTCCTCGAGGTAGCGCGGCACCCCGCCAGTGACCGCCAACGTCTTGAGGATGTCGAACGCGGATGCGCGCGACCCTACGCTTCCCCAGAACCTCGCGCAGTCGGCAACCGATAGCTCCTCGAGCCTCAGGTTCAGAGAGACGCGCCCGACGAATCCGGTACTGCTGAGGACATTGGCGTCGAGCCAACTCGAAACCGATCCGCAGAGGATCAGAATGAGGCGGGGATTCTTGCGCAGATGCGTATCCCACGCCACCTTGAGCTTGGGCAAGAAGTCTGGCGCTCCGGTCGCCATCCAGGAGACCTCATCCAGCAGGATGATCCACCGCCCCTGAGCCGTGTTTCTGGCGAGGTGCTGGAACAGATCCGTCCACGATCGCGACGCCACCGGAGGCAGATCGAGTTCAGACTGGAGCTGCTCAGCGAAGGCCTGCCGTTGCATCGCGGTCGTGACGCCCGGGTCGGGAGGCAGGGCCGATAGGAACACGCCGCGATAACCCTTGCTGGAGGCGACGAATTCCTCGACCAAGCGGCTTTTCCCGATGCGCCGGCGCCCGGTGATGACCGCGAGCCCCGCGGTGCGCATCTGAGTCAGCGTTCGAAGCAACTCGAGTTCGTGCTGGCGTCCGACGAACATGGCGGTTCCCCCCTCCCCGAATGGAGCTGGCCAGGAATGATCTATCTCCAAATCAACAATTTACTATTTTGGTGGCAGAAATGACAATCCCTATATCTGCCACCAAATCGGCATTTATTGTATTTGGTGACAAAACGATTTGTAGTGCTTAGAATCCGCATTTCTGAAGACGGGCACGTATGACCAGCTCATCGTGGTCGAAGCTGGTGAAGATGTGCTCGGCGGCATGCATCCCCAGCCGCAGTTTGAGATCAAGCTGGAGGTTGACACGGATCCACCGCAGGGATTCGAGACCGAGCCTTTCGTCAGGGCCCCACGAGAGCTGGACATTTGGAAGGCCGAGTCTCTTCACGACGTCGTTGATAGGATTGTGCCGATCTGAGAAACGTGTGCGGCCCGGTTGACCTGCCGTATCCACAGCCGTGATTGGACAGCAAGCGACGAGGGAGCGGCGGGCGTGCTTGTGTCAAGGATGCGCAACGCCGGATTGTCCCATGAATCAGTCACACAGGCGATAGCATCATCGATGACTACATCCGAGCCCCTGAACGTCGCCAAAGACCCTATCTCCTCGATGGCGCCGGGATCCTGCACGTTCAGCACCCGCAAGCCGTCATAGGAGTTGGCCACATAAGCATAGTGTCCATGCACGGCCACACCGTAGCTGTAGGACCGCGCGTCGTAGAATCCCGCGCTAGTGGGATTCGCGGGATCCGAAACATCGACCCTCTCGATGCCTGAACCGCCCGTGGCGATAATCAAAACATCGTCTATCCTTCGACGATGCTCGAGTACCGGTTGATGGAGCCGACCGCGATCACGGTCGATGTCATGGACGCCAACGGACGCGTGCTCAGTAGCCTGAAGACTGGCGAACTCCAGGGGGCTGGGGTTTACGCCGTTGCCTGGAACGGTCGTGATCTGCGGGGGAGGAGTTTGCCATCCGGTGTCTACATGGTGCGATTGCGGACGCCGGACTCGACAGAGACCAGGAGGATAATGCTAGCGCGATGAGCCACGAAGCGTCCGAAGATCTTGACCTGCATTGCGTCTTGATGTCGCCGAATCGTGGCGTCATGCGAATCAATGCAAGGCGTTCTGCCTTGGAAACGAATTCCACCCGATCATCCTGCCCCC
>CAZZIF010000515.1:0-2689 GCA_964654025.1 uncultured bacterium | reverse complement strand
TCGGCGGGGACTCTCACCCCGCAAGAGGCGCCAAGCTTCGCTTGGCGCACCAACGCAAGAATCACCGGCGGCTGGGCACGGCACGACCCTGGCCGGATGGGCTGGGGCGCGGCGGGGCCTGCCAGGGGCGTGACGGGACCAGGCGTCCGGTGAATTCAATTGTTCGCGGTTGTTGTTCACCGCGGCGGTTCCGAATCGCTATCGTCTTCGAGGGGTTGCCCCTCCTCTTCGCTGGCCCACTCCTCCCAGGAAATCCCATAGGGAAAGCCGCCGGACGTGTAACCTGCGATGTATGCGAAGTGCTCATCGCAGGTGGGCTCGACCTCGTGGTACGCATCGAATTCCCACCTTGTGAGTGGAGCCTGACGAGGATGGTCCCTTCTCTTTCCGGAAACCGTCTCTCGTAGTTCAGCCAGGCGGATCGTATCGTGCTCAACTCCAAGTTCCGCCAGTTCTGCAATGGCGCACTCCCAATCGACCTGGAACGTCTTCCGGTATCGATTGACCATCCGGCTGCGCTTGCCCTCGTAGGTTCCAACCCAGTCCGGGGCCAGGGCGAGCCTCCGCTCTCGTCCTCGCAGCTTCGATCCCTTCCGCGTAGGCCTTCTCTTTCTTCGCTTCATGGCATCCGGAAACTATCGATACGTCTTGCTTGCCGTGAATCCAGATTCATCCCCCTGATGGAAGAGGATGTGTCCGATCAGCTCAGCTCCGGTGGCTTGCACCCAGCCGCGGCCGCACACACGATCGCCTTCACCTGGGCCTTCCCAGCTGAACCCGAGACGCAAGCCGCCTCCGCCCTCCTCCATCCGGCAGTCCATTGTACCTTCCGCTGCCCCGAACCGAAAGTGCGGCCATATTCCCAAAATCGGAAGTGCCCGGGACCCATCAGGTCAACCATTTGCTGATCCCATTCGTGCATGTGCGTGATCCGCCATTTACCGATCCATTCCCGGGGCATCCTCATCGGAATCGTCTCTACCCCCTCGGCAATCTCACAGATCAAGTCGCGCCCGGCTGGGGCCATCGTGTTAGGAGAATCTGCCTCTTCTCGGCCTCCGGGGCGCCAGGGAAGGAGCACGACACCCACTCGTCCATCATCGCGCTCAAACAAGCAGTGGCCGGTGTTTGCAACTCCTGGCTCTTACCGCGAACGTGAACATCACCGGCGGCTGGGCCTGGCGCGGCTCTGGCCCTGCAGAGCCGTGGCTGGCAGAGCCGCCGTTTCATGGCCAGAGCCGTGCCAGGACCGGACGTCCGGTGCATGTAATGTTCGGCCTCTTCGTTTCCCACTCCCCCGTCATCCATGGACACCAGACCATTGTCACGGCACATTCCCCGCTGCCGAAAGAGCGCCGCCACGTCAGGAACTTGGATCATAGAACAAAGCGTCGAGTAGTGCAGCTCGTCCGTCCCATGCCTTCCCGATTACGGCCTCGGTGGGCCTCTTGGAACGCCACCACACCGAGTCCATCAGGCGATCCACGATCTCGTCCCAATACCGCTCATAGGTCATCGACGACTGCTTGATGCCGAACCCTCGACAGAGTGCGCGCTTGTTCTTGCTGTCGAGACAGACGAAGGAATCAGGTCGCTTCATGGCGAGCAGTCGTGTGGCAGTCGCTACTCCGACTCTCCCTTCTGGGAAGGCACGCAGGAAGTCGCCAACATATCCTAGATAGTGCTCCTTCTCCACCGCACCGTCGATGGGTATCTTGCTCAAAGCAGAGGAGATGCTGGGAGCATTCTCCAGAATACGGTTCTTGAACACCCCCGCACCTTTCATGCTGCCAAACCACCCCCAGTCAACGTCTTCCTTGCCAATAATCCCAGCGATGCCTGCTCTGCCGTGGCGCGGGATGTCTGCGAAAGTGTCATGCTCTCTGAATAGGCGCTGTACGACCGAGAGGAGCTCAAGACGGCCATCAAGACTGTGGTGTGGAGCCGCCTGGATGCGGGCGAAGAACTCTTCGAATGTCATGGAAAAGAGCGAGGTGGTGATGGGTGATGTGCGGCTTAGGCTTGACCCATAGGTCCCCGAGAGGCGTCGGAGTTTGCCTTGCTGTAATTGCCAAAGACGACGATAGTCAGCAGCCAGTCGTGGGGTGACAACTTGGGCCTCGTCCCAATAGCTGCCGATGGCTTTGAAGATTCGCTCCCTGGTTGTTTGGGAAACCGAATCGGCTGAGTTGACTAGGATGGCCGCCTCAGAGTTGCTTTCGAACGCAGGGCTAGTGAAATTCGGGCTTCCGATCAGTGCTTCCCAGGCATCGCCTTTGCTGAAGAAGTAGAGCTTCGGATGAAACACGCCGCTCGGCTGCAGGATGAACCGGACACTGCTGAAGCCCAAGAATGCATCTAGCACATCAGGATGCGTTTGGTAGAAGTGAGTACCGATCACGGCGCGGGAAATGCACGTCCGGCGGGCGAGCAGTTCCTTCCAGTGAGGTGCGGTCGAGGACGCCCACGCAATTGCCCAATTGAACTCGTCGTACTCCTTGAGCATGCGGGACATCTCTTTCCGTAGGGAGTGGGCAGTGTGAAGGAATCGCATTTTGCTGTCCCCAATCCGAAGTCGTTTGTCTGAACGCCTCCGCTCCAATCACTTTCCGCGGCGGGGTTGCAGTGTGATCAGGCGCCACCAATCCTGACTTGGCCGAACCTTAGATTCTACCGCGTCCCTCATCCC
>CAZZIF010000514.1:0-2698 GCA_964654025.1 uncultured bacterium | reverse complement strand
TGGCAGCTTCGCAAGGGACGAAGCCGGTCCAGAGAGCGACCTGGATCTCCTCGTCACGTTCGAGCCTGGCGCAAGAGTCGGCCTGGAGTTCATTGCCCTCAAGGAGGAGCTGGAGGTTCTCTTTGGGCGGAGGGTGGATCTTCTGTAAGCGCTCCATGAACCCCATCTTGTCCGCCCGAGGATTCTGCAGGAGAGTGGCCCTCAAGGAAGGAGGGCGATTTCATGCAGAACGACTCAGCACAGAAGCTCACAGAGAAGCAGGTGACGTGGCTGGAGCATATTCGGCGGTGCCAGGCCAGCGGCGAGGCACTGAGTGCCTATGCTGCGCGGCATGAGCTGCCGCGTCAGGGGATCTACCGTTGGAAGCGGCGGCTGCAGGCGATGGGCGCGCTGCCGGCGTCCGACGGCCGCCGGGCAGGCAAGGAGGTGGCGCCGCCTGAGGGAGGCCAACAGATCCACCGCCTGGGGTTTGTCACTGCGCGGGTGGCTCCCGAGGAGGCTGCACATCCCAGCGTGCGGATTCACTTCCCCAACGGCGTGGTTCTCGAGGTTGGCTCCTCGGCCGCGGGCCTCCTAAAGACGGATCTTCTCGGCCAACTGGCGGCCCTGTCATGATGCGACCCCGTGAAGACCTGCGCGAGGTGTACCTCTGCCGGGAGCCCGTGGATATGCGCAAGGCCATGAACGGTCTCTCTGTCTTGGTTGAGGCGGTCCTCGAGCTGAACCCGTTCGAGCCACACCTGTTCGTTTTCTGCAACCGGCGGCGCGACAAGATCAAGATTCTGTACTTCGAGGGCAATGGATTCGTAGTTTGGTACAAGCGGCTTGAGGGCCAAAGATTTTATTGGCCGGCGGAAGATGCGGGCGAGGTGATCACGCTTTCGGGCCGCGAGCTGAACTGGCTGCTGGACGGCTACGATCTCTCGCAGCTGCGACCGCACAAGAAAATCACCTTCGCCAGCGTGTTGTAGTTGCATGAGGGCGTGTGTCTGATATTGTACAAGCCATGACGATCTCTCAGCTCGCAGATGTTCCCGCCCACCTCAAGTCTCTGATCAGCGGGATCACAGGCAAGCCGGCGGCGGAGACGGGCGCCATGACGGAGCTGGTCGCGGCGGTCACCGAACTGGAGCATCAGAATGGCGAGCTCAAGAGAGAGAACGACTATTTACGAGAGCAACTCCAGCTCCTGAAGAAGCGCCACTTCGGCACGAGCAGTGAGAAGCTCTCCAAAGAACAGCTTCTCCTCATGCTCCAGAACGACCTGGAGGGTTCGCCGGCGGTTCCCACCGAACCCGATCCGACGGTGCCGGTCCAGGGCCATGCGCGCCGCAAGGGCGGGCGGCGCCCCTTTCCCGCTGCTTGGCCGCGCGAGACGGTGATGCACGATCTGCCCCCGGAGCAGAAGGTGTGTCCCCACGACGGCCATCCGCTGAAGCCGATCGGGCAGGAGACGAGCGAGCAACTGAGCTACCGGCCCGCCGAGAAGCGCGTGCTGCTGCATGTGCGCCCGAAGTACGCCTGTCCGGTGTGTGAGGAAGGGGTGGCCATCGCCCCGCCGCCGGCGCAGCTGATCCCGAAGAGCATGGCCACGCCCAGCCTGCTGGCCCACGTGGTGGTCTCGAAGTACGCCGACGCCCTGCCCCTGTACCGGCAGGAGCAGATCTTCGCCCGCCAAGGCATCGATCTACCGCGCTCGACGCTTGCGAGTTGGATGATCCGTTGCGGCGAGGCGGTCCAGGCGATCATCAACCTGCTGCGGGACGAACTGCTCCTGGGGCCGATCATCCAGTGTGATGAGACGCGCACGCAGGTGCTCAAAGAACCAGGCAAGAAGGCAGAGAGCCTCTCCTACATCTGGGCGCAGCGTGGGAAGGGATCGTGCGGGAAGCCGGTGATCCTGTTCGAGTACGATCCGACCCGTAGCGGTGAGGTGCCCAAGCGGCTGCTGGCCGACTACGAAGGCTATGTGCAGGTCGATGAGTACGCCGGCTACGATGCGTTCTTTCGTGAGAACCCCAAGGCGCACCGTGTGGGATGCATGGCTCACTGCAGGCGCAAGTTCAGCGAAGCCTTCAAGGTGCAGCAGAAGGCGAAGGGCAAGCGTGGCAAGGCCCGTGAGAAGCGCCTGAGGGAAAGTAAGGCGTTCCAGGGGTTGACCTGGATCCGCAAGCTCTACGATCTCGAGGCCGAGGCACGCGGGATGACGGCCCAGGAGCGTTACGCTCTCCGACAAGCGCGGGGCCAGCCGATCCTGGAGGAGATCCGCACGTGGCTACAGGAGGCCAAGCCACTGGTTCCGCCGCAATCCTTGACGGGCAAAGCGCTGAGCTACATGTCCGACCACTGGGTGCATCTCACGCGGTATCTGGAAGACGGTCGCCTGGAGATCGACAACAACGGAGTAGAGAACGCGATCAGGCCGATCGCGTTGGGCCGAAAGAATTGGCTATTCCATGACACGGTCCGCGGGGCGCAGGCCAGCGCGAACCTCTATAGCCTCATCGAGACGGCCAAAGCCAACGGCCTCGATCCGCTGGCCTACCTAACCATGCTCTTCCGAGATCTGCCTCATGCGCGTCGCGTAGAGGACTATGAGCAGCTGCTGCCGACACAGTGGACAAATGACCGTGTCCGCGAGGTCCTCGCCCAGAGCACGGTTCCCGTGTAGCAGGGGTGTAGTTCACGTACCGCTTAC
>CAZZIF010000513.1:1291-2703 GCA_964654025.1 uncultured bacterium | reverse complement strand
TCGTTGCCGGTGTAGAGGCCGCCCTGGATCAGGACGTTGTCGACGTAGGCCGGATAGGGCGTGTAGGAGGAGCTGTCGTCCCCGGTGCCCCGGCCCTTGATCGTGAGGCCCACACCCTCCTTGACATCGAGGCCGTTGTCGGTCACGACGCAGTCGATGAAGCTGTAATTCTCGTAGATCTCCTGACCCTTCAAATTGATGTCGACACCGGCGTTCCAGGCGGCGTTGAAGAAGTCGGTATCGTAGCCGTTCGCATGAACGACGCAGTCGGTGAAGATCACATTCGAGAGCTTCTCGACGTAGATACCTTTGGCCTGATTGTTGCTGAAGCTGGTGCCCGTCACGGAGACATCGGTCACGTTGCTGCCACCCGGGCCCCAGTCGTCATGCTTGGCGAAGTACCAGCCGTAGGCGAGTTCGTCGAAGGCGCAGTCGACGATCTCCAGGTGATGGACGCTCGCCGTCGTCGAGACCTTGATCCCCACGTTCGTCTCGGTGTCATCGGTCGGATGGTTGCCGTAGACGATCACATTGTCGAGCTTCAGGTACGCGATCGATCCCAGGTTGAAGCCATAGCAGGCAATCGGTTCGACCCGCAGATCCTGGAAGAGCACCGGTTCGGCGGCCGACAGGCCTGAGGCGGACACGGTAATCACGTGACTGCCGCCCGTGATCACGGTGTTGCCGGCCGGGTCGTCCCCGCTTCCGGCCCCGACGAAGGTCAGTCGTTTGTCGACGTTGAAACTCTCGGTATAGGTACCCGCGGCGATGTCGATTTCGTAGCCGTCCTCGGATCCGTCGACGGCGGCCTGAATCTCGCAGCCCGGGGTCACGTGCAGAAGGCCGTCGACCGTCAGGTTCTCGATGTACATGTCCTCGCCGGTGAAGTGGCCCACCGGTCCGCCGTATGCCGGCACCTGGGCGGCCTCGGCCAGCGTCTCGAAGAGCCAGATGCGCACCTGGTCGGGAGCGTCGTCCTGCGCACCGTGGAGCGCATAGCCGAAGTCCGCCGGCAGCACCGTGACATCGGCCCCGTCACCCGGATCGGTGCTGTAGGTGATGATGGCATCGCCGGACGGAGGCGCGCCCGGATTGTTGTAGTCGCCCATCTCGAGCTGGAAGAGGTCGGTGAAGGTGTTCGTGCCCTGGAACACGATGCCGTCGGTGCCGAGGGGCGAGTAACGGCCCCAGGTGGCCACACTGACACCCTGCCAGGCATTCCCAGCGACCGTGAGATCGGTCACCGTGATGTCGTTGCAGTCGGTCAGCGATAGGCCGTGCCCATCGTTGTCGATGCTGGTAACACGCGTGAGCGTGCCCGTGTTGACGCCCAACAAGTCCACACCGGTTCGATAGAACTCCTTCGCGGTCACATCCGCGAGCGAGAAGTTCGAGACGTTCGAGGGCTTGAA
>CAZZIF010000513.1:0-1281 GCA_964654025.1 uncultured bacterium | reverse complement strand
ATTGAGAGCCGGATCTCCGACGAGCGTCAACTGGGAGATCGACACATCGTCGGCCGAAACCGAGAACCCATAGGTCCCGCTCGAGGCGGCGCCGGCGTCGACGATCACCCCGGTCTGACTCTGGCCGGTGATCGTGAGACTCTTCGGCACGACCGGGCGCTCATTGTAAGTACCATCGGCCACATAGATCTCATCTCCGGCGGCCGCGGCGTCGATCGCCTCCTGAATGGTGCCGTTGCTGTCGACTCCCCAGGTCATGGGCGAGGAGCCCGGCAGCGCACCCAGCCAGGGGCTGTAGTCGAGGCCCGCGCTGACCGGATCGCCCATGCCCGCACCCTCTCCCGCGGGACCGGTCATGTCGCCCCAGTAATTGTTCTCGGTGTCGAAGACCGTGGCGAAGTTGCTATACGCACCGTACGAGAGGTTGTCGTGAATATGGTTCTGGTGAGCCTGGCCGGTGAGGGTCATGCCGCCGAAGTCGTAGCAGACCAGGCCGTAATCCCAGTGGCTGATCTCGCACCCGGTGACGGTGAAGTCGATGGTCCCTTCGCCGTAGGCGAAAACCCCCCGGGTATCGACGCCGTCGAAGCCGGTGAACGTGCTGTTCGTCACCGAGACGGCGATCGCGGCGCGTTTCTCGCCGCTGTACTCCTCGGCCAGGGGTACGGCCTTCCCGCGGGCGCTTCCTCCATCGGCCGGCCCGGTGGCGTAGGCATAGAACGCATCGTAGGTCGGGTTCGTGATCGACAGGCCGTCGAAGCTACCGTCCGTATCCTGGCAGTAGACGCTCACCTGACACTGATCGATCGTCACGTCCTGGACCGTGACCGGGGCGCCCGCGTAGAGGAGCAGCCCGGAGGCAACCCACTGGTCTCCGTTCCAGTGCACGTCTTCGATCACGCAGTCGTTGACGGCCCCGCCAGCACCGAAGCCGATCTGAATACCATTTTGTGCCGTGACGGTTGTGCTTCCCTCACCCGTCGTCGTCACATGGTCCAAATCGACGGTGAGGCCGTCCCCACTGAGTGCCAATGCCGTCTTCTGGTATTCGTCGACGAGAACATCATTGAGCGCGAGGGTGTAGGGCCCGCCCGTGTTGTTGTAGGCATAGACGCCCACACCGTGCTGGGCACCGCTAAAGACTTCATTCATGATGTTGAGCACGCTGACATCGGCCACCGTGCCCCCGGCATTCCAGAAGGCCAGCCCGGAGAACTTGTAATTGCTCGAGGCGAAGGGCAAGACCCTCGCCGTCCGAGGCCGCTACACCGACGGCAAGAC
>CAZZIF010000512.1:0-2719 GCA_964654025.1 uncultured bacterium | reverse complement strand
ACCGCGGAGAGTGCCGGCGCCTGGCCGTCCTATGCCCGCCCCAGCTGGCCGAGCAGTGGCAGAAGGAGTTGGAGGAGAAGTTTCACCTGGACAGCGAGCTGGTCCTGGCCGGCACCGTGCGGCGCCTGGAGCGCGGCCTCGACTACGGCCAGTCCCTCTTCGAGCGCTATCCGCGCGTGGTGGTCTCGATCGACTACATCAAGGCCGACCGGCGCCGCGATGAGTTCGTTCGCAACTGTCCCGAACTCGTGATCGTCGATGAAGCCCACAGCTGCTCCTACGGCGACCGGCAGGGCCGCGCCCGCCACCAGCGCCACACCCTGGTGCGGGCCCTGGCCGATGACCCCAATCGCCACATGATCCTGGTCACCGCCACGCCCCACAGCGGCAATGAAACCGCCTTCCGCTCGTTGCTCTCCTACCTGCGCGCCGATTTTGCCGATCTGCCCCAGGATCTGACCGGCCCGGAGAACGCCAAGATCCGCCGCGAGGTCGCCGCGCATTTCGTGCAGCGTCGCCGCGCCGACATCCGCCATTACATGGAAGATGAAACCGTCTTCCCCACGCGGGAGGACACCGAACAGACCTACCGGCTCTCGCCGGCGTACCGCAAGCTCTTGGAGCGCGTGTTGGACTACGCCCGCGAGACCGTCGCCGACGAAAGCGGCGGCCGCCATCGCCAGCGCGTGCGCTGGTGGTCTGCGCTGGCCCTGTTACGCGCGCTGGCCAGCAGTCCGGCGGCCGCCGCCGCAACGCTTCGCAGCCGCAGCGCCGCCGCCGACACGGTCACCCCGAGCGAGGCCGACGAGGTGGGCCGCCGGCAGGTGCTGGATCTGGAGGACACCGAGTCGGCCGATGCGCTCGATGTGATCCCCGGCTCGGACCCCGGCGAGGGCGAGGGCGTGGACGGCGCCGCGGCCCGCCCCGCGACCGGCCCGGGGGATGCCGAGCCCGAGGTCACCCCAGCCCGAGGCCCGCGCGGCGCGGACGTGGCGACCGATGAGACCGAGCCGGCCGAGGCCGGGGGGCTCGAGATGGCCGCCGAGCGACCCGAGACCGCCGAACTCGAGATGGCCGCCGCGCGCACAGGCTCAGGCCTGCGCGAAGCGCAACCCGCGAGTGCGCTCTCGGCCGCCACACGCCGCCGTCTGCGCGAGTTCGCCAAGGAAGCCGAAGCCTTGGAGGGCGAGGGCGACACCAAGCTCGTGGGGCTCGTCAAGATCCTCAAAGCGTTTCTCAAGGACGACTATCAGCCCATCGTCTTCTGCCGCTTCATCCCGACCGCCGAGTACGTCGGCGCCCAGCTGCGCGAACGGCTGCCCAAGGCGGTGCGCGTGGAGGTCGTCACCGGCACCCTGCCGCCCGAAGAGCGCGAGCAGCGCGTTGCGTCGATGGGGGAGGCCGACCAGCGCGTCTTAGTCTGCACCGACTGCCTGAGCGAGGGGATCAACCTGCAAGAGAACTTCACTGCGGTGATCCACTACGACCTCTCCTGGAACCCCACCCGCCACGAGCAGCGCGAGGGCCGCGTGGACCGCTACGGCCAGAGCAGTCCGGTCGTGCGCACGATGACCTACTACGGCAGCGACAACGGGGTCGACGGCATGGTGCTCGAGGTGCTGCTGCGCAAGCATCGCACGATCCGCAACTCACTCGGGATCTCGGTGCCACTGCCGGGGGACACCAACGCGGTGGTCGAGGCGATCTTCGAAGGGCTCCTGCTGCGCAACAAGGGCCCGGTGGACCAGATCAATCTGGGCTTCATCCAGGAGGACCGCGATCACCTGCACCTGGAGTGGGACAACGTGACCGCGCGCGAGAAGCGCTCGCGCACGATGTTCGCCCAGGAAGGCGTCAAGGTCGATGCGGTGGCCCAGGAGCTGGCCGAGATCCGTCAGGCCATCGGCACCGGCGCCGATGTGGAGCGCTTCCTGCGCGATGCGGTCAAGCTTCACGGCGGCGACGTGTCGGCCAAGAACGGCAGCACCTACTTCGGCCTGACCGAGCTGCCGCAGGCGATGCGTGAGGCCTGCGGACGCTACGGCGACTCCGGCGAGATCACGGCCCGCTTCAAGCTGCCGGTGCCGCGCGGGGTGGTCTACCTCTCGCGCACCCACCCGATGGTCGAGGGCCTGGCCGACTACGTGATGAACGCCACGATGGATGCCCACGAGTCGACCAAGGCCCGGCGCTGCGGTGTCGTGGTGACCAAGGCGACCGAGGAGCCGGTGACGCTGCTCCTGATGCGCTTCCGCTATCACCTGGTGAGCCGCAACGGGAGCACGCGGGAGCTGCTGGCCGAGGAGGTGCAGCCCCTGGCCTACCGCGACGCAGCCACGCCCCAGTGGCTCACCAAGGATGAGATCGATGCGCTCCTGCAGGCAGCCCCGGCCGGCAATCTGGGCGCCCAGGAGCAGGCCGAGCGGATCGAGGCGATCCTGGATCGGATCCCCGACCTGCGCGCCGGGTTGGACCGCATCGCCGCCGAGCGCGGCGAGCACCTGCTCGACTCGCACAAGCGGGTCCGCAAGCTCGCGCAAAAGGGGCGGGTGCGCTACGAGGTGCGGCCGGAGTTGCCGGCGGATCTGCTGGGGATCTATGTCTTTGTCCCGGTGGAGGGATAGGGTGGTATGAGTTTGGCTTGCGCAATGAAAAGGGGCACCCGCCTGGGGCGTCCCATGTCCAAGCCGCAATCCACCCATGCCGATCTCCGGAGGCA
>CAZZIF010000511.1:0-2721 GCA_964654025.1 uncultured bacterium | reverse complement strand
GCCGTACGCGATCTATGCCGTACGCGATCTATGTCGTACGCGATCTATGCCGTGCGCCACCTATGTCGTACGCGATCTATGCCGTGCGCCACCTATGCGATACGTCACCTATGCCGTGCATTCGTGGATTCGCAGTCTTGCTAGATCGATTTGGCCTACACCCAGTTCGCGTGCCATCCGGATGTGGCCGATGTCCTCCGGCCTGCGGTCGAAATAGCGCAGCGCGAAGGTGTCAACAGCCACCGGATCGATGCCGGCCACCACGGTTCGCGCGCGTAAGACCTCGCCAGGCCCCACGGGACCATTCGAGAGCAACACGTGATTGGCGTCCAGGATGACCAAGCTGTGGGGCACAGCGCCGGCTAGCTCAGCAATGGCGCGGTGCAGATCGGTACGGTGAAACCGAATTCGGTCCCAATTGATACCCATGAGGTTCTTCATGGCGAAGGTGACCTCGGCGCCGGCATGATGCTTCGCGATGGGCATGTTGATGAAGACATCGGCCTCCACGAGCGATGCTGCGATGTGCTCTCTGCCGAGCAACCGGCCCCGTGGCACCGGTACTTCGCGGAACTGCTCAATCCGCTCCAAGACCTCCAATCGGCCCCCCGCGCTTTCCACAGCGGCCGCCGTACCGTTGGCCACCATGTCCCGGTGCGAGTCGTGGCTCGTGACGACAACGTCCGCTGCGCCCACCCCAAAGCACTCCTGAATCACGCAGGCGATCATATCTGGATGCGTGTGGATGGCCTGCTCAGGCCGGCTGTTGCCGACCGGGTTCGGCTTGATCACCACCCGGTCCCCGGGTCGCACGAAGCGGTGCATGCCACCCAAAGCTTCCAGCGCTGCCCGGCAGTTACGGGCCGGGTCTTCGCCGGTGGCCACTACCAGGTCAGGAGATCGGAACGTTCTAGCCTGGGATGGGTCAGTGCTACCCGTCGTCGCGGTCCGCCAGCTGCAACCTCCGCCGGCGAGACCTGTGGGTAGGCCGGCGGCCAATCCGGCGCAATAGAGCGCGGAGTGCTTCAAGAAGCGCCTGCGGTTCAACTCTCCTGCCATCTGTGCCTCCCCCTTAGATCGGCTCCTGCTGGCTCGGCTCCTGCTGGCTCGGTTCCTGCTGGCTCGGTTCCTGCTAGCTTGGTTCCTGCTAGCTTGGCTCCTGCTGGCTTGGTTCCTGCTAGCTCGGCTTCTGCCAGCTCGGCTTCTGCCAGCTCGGTTCCTGCCAGCTCGGTTCCTGCTAGCTCGGCTTCTGCCAGCTCGGTTCCTGCTAGCTCGGCTTCTGCTAGCTCGGCTTCTGCTAGCTCGGCTTCTGCTAGCTCGGCTTCTGCTAGCTCGGATCCTGGTTCAGTTCCTCGACAGCCTGACGCGCTGGCTCGACACGGGGATCATCCGGCGCCAGCTCGATGAAGCGCTCGTAGGCCGCCTGTGCCTTCTCCGGGATGTCGAGTTGTCGGTAGACCTCGCCCAGCATGTAGAAGCTGTTGGCGAAGGTCGGGTCGATCTCCACGGCTCGCTCGTACTCGCGCCCGGCATCCTCCAGCCGGCCGGCGCGCAATAGGCCTTCGCCGTAACTGTCGTGGGCGTTGGCCTCTTCTGGTGCAGCCTCGACATAGCGTTTGAAGTAGCGCAGTGCCTCCTCATGATGGCCGTGATTGAGATAGACATAGCCGATCTGATTCAGGGCGTTGGTGTTGTCCGGCTCCTTGGCCAAGAAGGACTCGTAGACGCCAGCGGCCTCCTCCACCTCGCCCAGCCGCGCCAGGGTGTTGCCCAGAAACATCACGGCCTGAGCGTTGTCGGGCTCGAGGGTCACCGCCTGACGGTACGCCTCGGCCGACTTCTCCAGCGCCTGTGCCTGGGCGTAATGAGCAGCCAGGTCGATCCAAGTGCCCGCTTCCGCATCCGGACGCCGGGTTCGGCGTTCGAGATCGGCGATGGCCTGCAGGAAGTCGATGCGGCGGTCGAGCTGCGGATGGTCGTACCCGGGCGTTTGCTGATGTCGCAGCGCCCGCATCTTACGCAACCCACCCACGAAATCCTGGGTGCAGAGCAACTCGGCAAAGGTGCGGTCGATCTCCATGACCAGCTTCAGCTCTGGGGTCAGCTGGCCGGCCAAGGCCTCCTCGCACAGCGACTGGGCGCGGGGGAAATCGCCCGATTGGAATGCCTCGCGTACGGCAGCACAGGCCTCGAGCGCCTCCCAATCGAACTCTCGATGACGCTCGATGAGTTCTCGTTGAGTTAGCGCCTCGGTGAACTCCGGACGAAGAGGATGCTCTGTCAGGAGGTGGGCGTACTGGGTGGCGGCCTTGGCGTCTTGACTGGCCTCGAGGTAACACTCCGCCAGGCGGGCTCGGGTCGTGGCGGTTGCCTCACCGCCGAGGGATTCACCGTTGGCCAGTAGATCCTCGTACATCCGCATGACGCGTTCGCGGTCGCCCTGTTGATAGAAGCAGTCTGCGGCCCGACGGGACACCTCACTGATCCATCCCGCATCGTAGGTGAGATCGTCCATGGCATCACCGGCGGCGAGCTTGATGGCGTGCTGATACGAGTCTCCGGCGGCCAACCACGCCTCGCGGGCTTCCAGGGAGGCTGCCTTCACGCGGGCGGCCTCCGGCGCCCAAGGCGAGGCCGGGTAGGCTGTCAGGATGCGATCAGAGACCCGCTCTGCCTCGGCGGGGTCCTCAAGGGATTCCAGGCTGAGGCGCGCAGCCGAGA
>CAZZIF010000510.1:0-2734 GCA_964654025.1 uncultured bacterium | reverse complement strand
ACCTTTGAACACGGACACGGGGGAGGCGATCATGAATCTCCATACTTCGACAATCAGCCACGCGCTCAACGCGCTTCTGCTTGCCGTGGCCTTGATGCTGGGGGCAAACGCAACCGCGAAGGCGGATGACCCTTCTTGGTGGCCGGGGTTCTATGGGCCCTTGGACCCTGCTTGGGGGATTTGCAGCATCGGTTATCAAGGGGATCTCGTCGTTGGCGGTACATTTGATGAGTTTGGTGGATATCAGACACCGAAGATCGCTGTCTACGACGGACAAAGATGGCGTTCCTTGGGCGAGGGTTTCGACGGTGCCGTATATGGGTTGTGTGAACATGAGGGAGTGCTATATGCAACTGGAGGCTTCACGCACTCCGGCGATACGGAAGTGAACGGCGTCGCAGCGTATGTCGATGGCCAATGGATGCCTTTGGGTGAAGGAATCGAGGGGATTGGCCGCTGCATTACAGTGCATGACGGGGACCTCATTCTCGGAGGCTACTTCACGACTGCGGGCGGACAATCCGCATTGAACATCGCAAAGTGGAACGGTGAAACATGGACTGAGGTTGCAGGTGGACTCAACGACCAGGTCAGCGATGTGATGTCCTGGAGTGGCGATCTCTTCGTGGGTGGCTACTTCGAAGGCGCCGGATCCGAGGGACCGGACTACCTGGCTGTCCTGGGCGAGGATGAGTGGCTTCCGCTTGGATTAGGGGTGAATGATGCGGTGCGCGTGTTCGCCGAGTTCGATGGGAGCTTGATGGTCGGTGGTGAGTTCACCGTGGCGGGGGGAGAGGAGGCACTGCGCATTGCGTCGTGGAACGGAGCGGAGTGGTCCAATCTCGCTGGAGGGATTACGGGACCTTCCGATGCGGTGGTCTTTGGGCTTGGCCCATGGGGTGGTGCTCTGGTTGCGGTTGGTGCGTTCGACGAAGTGAATGGTGAGGAATCGAGGGACATAGCGGTCTGGGATGGCGAAGTATGGGAGGCGTTTGGCTGGGGAACCACCCAGATGCTGATGTGTGCGGTTGAATACGAAGGCGATCTTGTCGTGGGTGGGAACATCGGGTCCCTGGATGGTAGTCCCTGCCACTGCTTTGCCCGCTGGACCGGCGCAGTCTGGGAGACTTTCGGTCAGGGGTTGGACCGATACGTGTCGGACATGATGATCCAGGATGAGAAGCTCGTGGTCGTGGGAGACTTTCGCCAGGGCGGGCTGATTGAGTCAGCCTACATTCTCTCCTGGGATGGTGATCGGTGGATCAGCATGGATGGTGACATGGGGATGTGGTCATCCTCGAACTGGATCAACGCGATCGAGTTCTACGAAGACGAGGTGGTCGTTGCAGGAAGCTTCACGAACGGGTGGGACAATCTGGATATCGACAATGTGGCGGCCTATGACGGAGTAAGCTGGCACCCTCTTGACAAGGGCCTGGAGGGCGGCGGTGTCGGCGTGCATGACCTGCATGTCCACGAGGGGCTTCTCTACGCAGGCGGCATTATCAGTGGGACGCCCCAGGGGGCGGATCTGAGCGATATCGCGGTGTGGGACGGATCCTCGTGGCAGGATGTCGGCGGGGGATTCGATCAGCGTGTGCGAACGTTCACGAGCCTGGGCGGGGATCTCTACGCTGGAGGCTACTTCACGACCGCGGGTGGCGCGCCGGCGAACTACGTGGCGCGCTGGGACGGGCAGAGCTGGCACGCGCTCGGCGCGGGCCTGAACGGCTATGTATCGAAGCTGGCGGTCTACGAAGGCCGTCTCATTGCGGGGGGCGGTTTCACGGAAGCGGGGGGCGGCGAAGCGAGTCACATGGCCGCCTGGGATCCGGTGACCGAGACATGGTCGCCCCTGGGTGAGGGGCTCGTTCCGGTGGAGGACGAGGTCGTCGAGGACATGCTGGTCGTCGGCCCCCTTCTGCTGGTCAGCGGCCGGTTCGTCATGGCCGGAGGGGAGCTGGCCAACTGCGTGGCCTACTGGTGCAACGACCAGTGGCATCCGATTGCTGGCAGCCCGGTCGGAGGCGTCCGTGCCCTGGAATACTATCAAGATGACCTGTATTTGGGCGGCGATTTCACCTGGGTGGACGATGATGAAATCCCTTCCCGACGCATTGCCCGGTGGAATGGTTTTGCCAACATGGATGTGCAGCCGTCCGAGCCAACCATGGCGCGCCTGGACCTTGGAATGTGCCGGCCGAATCCGTTCCAAACGCGGACGAGACTCGAGTTCAACCTTGCGAGCAGCACACCCGTTGATGTAGCGGTCTATGACGTCTTGGGCCGGCGGGTACAAACGTTGAGGGCGGGTGAGTTGACGCCGGGAGAGTACGCCCTGCACTGGGACGGCCGCGGCGAATCAGGCCACCAGGTGCAAACCGGGGTCTACTATATCCGCTTGGGTCTGCCGAACGAGTCGGTGAGCAGAAGGGTGTTGCTGATACGATAGTGTCGCGGAGAGGGGACACCGCGTATTCTCGCCCACCCACCGCCACCCTCTCCGAGGACCTGCTGGGCTGGATCGGGCCGGCCCCGGGCGGGCTGTGGCGGCGGCTGCGCGGTCGATCGGGGCCCCGGGTCGCCGCGGAAGGCGCCGCCGGGGCTCGCGGGTATCCGGTGGGGCCGGAGTAGCCAGCCGGGGCCGAAGGCTCTCGAAGTCCGTTGATGGGAATCGTGTCCCGGGCCGCTTCCTACTCACTCAGGAGCTGTTTGCGCCAGAGTTCACCGCTCA
>CAZZIF010000509.1:0-2736 GCA_964654025.1 uncultured bacterium | reverse complement strand
GTTGCGAGTGTGATCCGACAACACAATCGCGGCAGTCCAGTTTTCGGGAGGCACAACCGTGATCGGATCAGCGCCCTGTCCGCGCTGGGTCTCGCAGCCATGCGATGCTCCCAGGCCCCGAGGCACTTGGCCCCGGGATTGCCGATCATCCTGGGCAGCCTTCTACCGCTTGACGATGAGAGTACGCTCTAACGTGTCGCGAAACTCGGCCGAGAGTCGCTCGCCCCGGTGCAAACCGGTCAGCACCAGGCGGCGGAAGAGCTGCTCGCGCACATCGGCATTGACCGTCCCCACCTCCACGAACTCGTCAGAGGTCCGCCGTTGCCGGTGACCTTGGCGAATGTCCGGCGGGGTATCTTCCGTGGTCCGGCTCTCGAACCGGTCATCCACCTCCAGGCGAACCGTGCGCCGCCGGTTCTTGGCGGCCACTGTTCTTGACAGCCCCTGTTCTTGACAGCCCCTTCCCAGCTCCGCATAGTTTCTCAAGAGGTCAAGAGGCGTGATTTGAGTGTGGATATGGACGGGCAGCATGATTGATCCATTGGTCGAGACAGATCCGCTGCTTGGAGAGATTGTCAGGCGGCTGACGGCCACCTTGCGGCCCACACGCATCTATCTTTTTGGATCCCGCGCGCGGGGCGATGCGGGGCAAGACAGCGACTATGATCTGCTCATGCTCGTCGAGCATCCGATCGAACCCCGGTATCGGCTCTCACAGAAGGGCTTCCGTGCGTTGCGCGGTATTCCTGCCGCGGTGGACGTTGTCGTGTGGGATGACGCCTCCTTCAACGAGCGCTTGCACCTCAAAGCGTCCTTTCCGGCCACCGTGGTTCGTGAAGGGAGACTGCTTCATGCCGCATGATCGCGCGAGGGTGGCCGAGTGCCGCGCATGGCTGCCAAAGCCTTCCGAGAGCCGTGTGGGATTGACGCTGCGGGATTGAGGCGGTGCAGTGCGTCTGTCGTGCGTTCCGGCTCGATTGGTGACACGGCTGCGGATTTGAAGAATCCCCAGAGCATCGCAGTAGGGTCAGGTGAACCGCGCCGGCTACTCCGGAGCCTCCGCTCCCCGAGCCCGGCAGCGGGACCTGCTCGCATCACCGCAATCGCCGGCCACTGCGTCAGGGAGCCCAGTTCCCCACCTCCGCCTCCAGCCGACGCCTGATCCGGGCCCAGTCGACCTTCGCGAGCATCCTCGGCATGGGTTCGGTCTCGGCGTCGTCGAAGTAGACGAGGCTGCGCAGCAGGTGCATGGGGTTGAAGTCGGTGCCCGCGTAGCGCTGCCGCACGATGGCCATCAGGTCGCCGAAGCTGGCGCCGGATTCGAAGTAGGCGTACAGGTCGACGAAGTCCTTCCTGCTGCCGCGGCCGGCGACGTCGATGACCTTCATCGCCGCGATGTCGCGCATATCGGCCAGGCGGAGGCCTCGATATGGCACCGGCTCGTACAGGAAGGGGACCTCGGATCGCAGGAAGGTCAGGAACACTCCGTCGAGCCGCACGTGCAGGGTGTCGGCGGCCATCGACGGCACTTCCAGCCGGCCGAGCTTCGCAAGCGACGTTCGCAGGGCCGTCGCGTCGAAAGCGTCGTGGCGGAAGAAGTCGAGGTCGAGCGAGATGCGATGACCGAGCTGGAGGGCGAGCGCCGTGCCGCCGGCCAGGATCCAGTCGGCCAGCCATCCCTCGCGGTTCAGGCGCTTGACCACGGCCCAGGCCTCGGCAGGCAGAACCCTCGGATTCACGTGGAAACTCTCTTCCCCTGCAACACGACCTCCCAGAATCGACGCACTCTTGGACTCATGCTCCGATGCTGCGCGGCCCGGGCGATGGCGGCATCGCCGAAGTATCTGCGGACCCACCGGTTCTGGTCGAGGTCGCCGAACTCGAGGACCCGGCGCAACACCCAGTCGGCGTTGTCCCGCAGATGGTGGGGCTGAAGATCCACGTCCCAGAACAGCGGTGCGATCCGGCGGGCGAGATCGCGCGCATCGTGAGGATCGTGGGCGTCGGACCGCCTCTCGAGGCGGATCTCCAGCGTGGCGTCCAGGGCCTCGGCGAGGCGGCGCAGCGTCCGGATCTCGAAGCGATCCCAGCCGCTCTCGTAGCGGTGGACGGCGGACTCGCTCGTGCCGATCCGTACGGCCAATTGCTTCAGGGACAATCCTTTGTCCTTGCGAAGCCGCCGGATGGCCGGCCCGAGCGGGGCATTTATGGCCTCAGCATATCTTCTCACTTGTGAGAAGATAATGGATCAGGCATACGATGTCAAGCCTTGGCTTATGCCGATCCGGACGAAAGGGCGCACCCGGCCCCGCCGGCGATCGGCCTGACCGGCCCGGGGAATCGAGGGGCCCCGTGTGTGTGGCGCTGGAGGATCTTCGCCTGTCGCATCTCTACGTGATCCACCCGGGGGATGCCCGCTTCCCGGCCACGGATCAGGGGTTTCGCGGGCTTGCAAGAGCTTGAGCATATCGGAGGGACTATGCACGGGCAGGGGGGCTTTTCGGTCTCATCGGTGCTTCTCCTCGATATGCTTGCGGTAGTCATCCCGGTCCAGATCGCTCCCTTTCAACGATCCTCGGAGACGACGCACTGTCGGCGGCAGCTTTTTGCCGGTTTCCTGGTCGGGACCTACAAGGAGCAGGAAGTACTCAGCCACCATCTGGGATACCGACTTGCCCGAACGCCGGGCATAGGCCTTCGCGCGTCGTACCAACCGCTCGTCGAGGCGCAGCGTGA
>CAZZIF010000508.1:0-2740 GCA_964654025.1 uncultured bacterium | reverse complement strand
GACGCGGAGAGACAACACGGAGAGACAACACGGAGAGACGCCGCGGAGAGACGACGCGGAGAGACGACGCGGAGAGACGCCGCGGAGAGACGACGCGGAGAGACGACGCGGAGAGACGACGCGGAGAGACAACACGGAGAGACGACACCGAGAAACAAGTGGTTCGAGCGCGGGTTCAAGTCGATCGGACCCGAGGCCGGAGCGAACGGTCACCGGATCGGGCGCCGGATCGAGTGGTTGCTAGCTTCGGCGCAGACCAATTGCTCGACTAGCAGGGTGGATTGATGGGGGGCGGAGCCTCTGCGGTGGCCCCCGCAAGCGGGTACAGGAGGTGTCCGCGATCATGTCACGGATGAAGACGGCACTCTCACCAACCCTTTCGGGCTCCCTGGTCCTTGTTCTTCTCTGGGTGTCCATTGTTCTAGCCTCCTGCGCCGCCGGCCGATATCGGCACTATCCCACACCCCATGAGGAACCAGTGGTACGCATCGGCGTTGTGGTCGATGCCGGTCAGCTCATGGTCTCTTGCGACGGTTACGCCCGAGTCTGGCGTCGTGGCAGCGGAGAAGAGCCGCTGCTCTTGGGACCCAATCTTCATCTTCGGTGCCTCCCGTCCCGGATGGCACCGGCGGTGTGGGCCTCGACCGTCGGGCAGAAGACAGTCCCCGAGTGGGGGGTGGCTCTGTCGGAGCTCGGCGCTGGGCGGTTGGGGATCTATGCCGAGGAGCTACTGATCGAGCCCGTGTCGGAGAACGAGCCCATCCGCGTGGAAGGGAAAGCATACCGAGGTGAGGTCTTGGTGCTCGTGCCCCGTCCGGAACGGCTTACAGCCATCAATGTGCTTCACATTGAAGATTACTTGCGTGGCGTGGTGCCACCCGAAGTGGGCCGGAACCCGAATCTCCCAGCAGCCGTGCTCCGTGCCCAGGCGATCGCCGCACGGTCCTATACTCTCTTCTACATGGGGCGCCACGAGAAGCTGGGCTTCGATCTCATGGCTACGCCGGTCGATCAGGTCTACGAAGGATACGGCGCAGAGACGCCTGAGGCCGACGCGGCGATTGCCGCCACGCGTGGCATGGTGGCCGTTTACCAGGGTCATCCGATCCGCGCCAACTACTCCTCTACCTGTGGCGGGCGAACGGAGGCCTCCGGCCGGGTCTGGCCAGGCGAATCTTTCCCGTACCTCCGGTCCATCCACGATCGCGTGGCGGGCTCTGGCGACCTCTGTGAAGCCAGCCCGCACCACCGTTGGACCGAGACGTGGGACTGCCGCGAACTCCACGGTCTCATCCTGGACCACCTGGCCACGGAAGACCCTCGTGCTGCGAGCAATCCGCCGACGCGCATCCACGATTTGGAGATCGAGAAGCGCTCGGCGTCGGGTCGGGCCGAACGCCTCGCAATCCGGACCGACACAGGGACCTACCACGTGCACGGCGACCGCATTCGTTGGATCCTGCAGCGGCCTAGAGGTTTAGGCCCATTGCGGAGTACGCTGATCCGAGATCCGCGCCGCTCAGGCGCGAGTGAACGGTGCACGATCACGATTGAGGGCGCCGGCTATGGTCACGGTGTGGGCCTCTGTCAAACGGGGGCGATCGAATTGGCCCGGCGAGGCCGGTCTGCGCCGGAGATCCTTCACCACTACTACCGTGGCATCGATCTGGTGAGGTGGTGGTAGGTTTTGCGCGAAGGCCACAGGCCGATCGGACCCGTGGCTCGGGCGGCTGGCTCGGGCGGCTGGCTCGGGCGGCTGGCTCGGACAGCTGGCTCGGACGGTCGGCTCGGCAGCCTCACAGAAGTGAATGTGACCACGGGTCGAGATAATCGGTCTGAGATGATTGGGGTGGCTAGGCTAGGCAAGCTTGGCCGGCTAGGCGGGGGTGGGGACGATCCCAAAGGCGCCGCGCGTTCCCTTGGGGTGGCAGTACGTTTCTCCATTGACAACCACTGGTCATCTACCGTAATCTTCGCGGGTTCCGTTGCCAGCCGAGGTTGCTGACGCACTCGCAGGGTGTGGCTATAGCAAGAGGCAACTGTAAAGAGGGGTCGTAGTTCAGCCTGGTTAGAACGCTGGCCTGTCAAGCCAGAGGTCGCGAGTTCAAATCTCGTCGGCCCCGCAGAAGATACTCGAAAGCCCTGTCGTCTTGGGACTACAGGGCTTTCTGTTTCTCTATTTCCTCTCCCGGCGAAGACGACGAATGGCCCACCCCCAGCATCGTCCTTGGCGGTCGGCCTGCCCGCGTTCGCGTAGGCCGGTATGCCGGGATTCTCGACTTGTCGAATGACCAGCCGCACGCGAAGTCGCATTCAGGACGCATTGCGGGGTCAGTGCCAGCTCCACCAAGTCATCTCCCTGATGCCAGCCTGTGTACGCTCATGCCTCCCTCGACCTTCAACGCCTGCCTTGGCCGACACTGGTGGCGGAGGTGCATCTGAGCACGAGTAGGCGAACCAACGCGCGGCACGCCGGACTACGTGCGGGCACGTACTCGAAGCCGCGTGCGGGCAGGTACCCAAGCCGTGTGCGGGCAGGGACCCAAGCCGTGTGCGGGCAGGTACCCAAGCCGCTCGTGGGTATGCTAGTCCCAGCGCGGCCAGGCAGAGGCATCCCATGGGCCCAATCACGACGGAGCTAAGGCGCCGCGAGGAAATAACTGACACACTTGTCAGGTCCGCTTCTTTGCACGGTGCGGCGCGATCGAGTAGTTCCAATCACCATGGAATGGATCAGGCA
>CAZZIF010000507.1:0-2745 GCA_964654025.1 uncultured bacterium | reverse complement strand
CCCTGGCAGAGAACACCCTGCAGATCACCGGCTGGATGGCCGGCGGCGGCGGTGTGAGGGTGTGGTCTGATCTGGGCAACGGCACCCTCAGCGGAACCTACGGGGCGGGCGCATTCGACTGGAAGCTCGACGGTCAGGTGCAGGACACCCCGCTCTACTGCTTGGACCTGTTCCACACGTTCCACTTCGGCAACAGCTGGACGGTCGAGCCGATCATCGTGCCCCCCGATCCACCCAACCCGCCGCCATTCAACACCGGCGAGGCCGTGTGGGTCTATCAGCGGTACGGCAAGACATCCAGCTATCACCAGGCCATGGGCGTCCAACTCGCTCTCTGGGAGATCAGCCACGATCAGGCTTGGCGCTCCCACTATCAGCAGAACGCTGGCGACTGGTGGAACTCCGGCAAGTTCAAGTACACCGGCGCGCTCACCAACGGCGGCTACGCGCAGGCCGACGCCATCATCGAGGATCTGTTCGCCAACTACGACGCCAACGCGGCCGGCCGTGGCACCTACTACCAGCCCGTCCCGTTCGAGAACCAGATCTATGGGCAGGGGCAGTTGGGCGACCAAACCCCCATTCCGGAGCCGGGCGTGTTGGTGCTGCTGGGATGCGGCCTCCTTGGGATGGTCGGGATCCGTCGATTGCTCCGCGAGCGTAGCTAAGCATTCAGGAAGATCCGATCGAGACGGACGTCTTCACAGCAACGTGTGCGGATAGAAGTGGGATAGCAGGAGGAGGTCTATATGAAAGCTGTTTTTGCGGTACTCGTGTTGCTTGCCGGCTTGACCGTGGTGCCAAGCGGGCTCGCGCAATGCCCGGTCTCTCTCTATGTGGACACGGCGCCCAACGTCTATGGGTCGCCCGACTGGGATCCATGGTGGACTGCCACCAAGGCGGATATCGCCGCCGGGAGCTTCATCGACATGCGTAGCTCGAGCTACACGGCCGGCACCCATTGGTTGGATCCCTACGATGAGATTGTCTATAGCACCATGGACCTCGGCCGTAGGCTCCATTGGATGTACTGGGTTCCCGGGGCGACGGTTGCGGACCTGGATGGACTCTTCGAGGCCAAGTGGGTCATCGACTGGGGTGGAACGAACTGGACGTACGAAGACGGTGGCTGGGCGGAAGATGGTGCGGAGGTGGGCTGGTCGCAACCTACGAAATGGGAAGACTACGACGACGGGTCGAACCAGGGCGTCATCGGATCGCTGGGTTTTGCCTGGTGGGCGACGGATGACGAGGCCCTTCCGTTCACGACCGACGGGAATCCGTACAACGAAGTTGACCAAGCGGACATCGATGCCCTGCGTGGGACAGTCTTGCAGTACCAGACCTTCGCCACTGGATACGTTCGTTGCCGGGCCGACGAGCAAGGGGAATGGCAGATGTTTGATCTCCAGACCAATGTCGTCCCAGAGCCCGGTGCGCTCGCGCTCCTCGGCATCGGCCTTGCCGGAGTCGCGGGCGGCACGCTCTACCGTCGTCGGCGGAGTTAGGCAGTTCGTCGGCGTCAACGGTCGCTGAACCCAAGGGAATCTCGGGATCTGGTAGGTCTCCGAAGGAGATCCACCGGACCCCGTTCATAGGGCTGGCCCGAAAGAACAACTTGGTGAGCAACCTTAGGAAGTAGGAGCACAGCAGAATGAAGACACTTCTTTCAATCGCGGTTAGTCTCGTCGCGGCCGGCACCCTGGTGCTGCCGGCGATGGCAACGATCTTCGAGTACGAGCAGTTCAACGCCGACTGGACGATGGGCACCGAGTGGGAGGCCGATCGCACCTTGCCGGCTCACGTGGACGCACAGGACTTCGATGGAGACTCGCGTCTCCGCCTAGGGCTCCGGCCCCCGGCCTCTCCGGACTCCTGGCATCGCTGGGAAGGGATCAAGCACGAGGTCACGATGCCCGAGTGGGGCTACCAGTCCTTCTCGATCGACATGTATGTCGGAAGCGATTGGGGCGTCACCGATCGCGCGGCGGGCATGTGGGGTCAGGGCATGGACGGGGCCAACATCTCGGCGTGGCCGATCATCTCCTACCGGAATTCGGAAACGACCGCGGCTGGATTCTACAGCTTCGACTACCTCGTGGGGGGCTGGGTGGATCGGATGCTCATTAGTGACTTCGGCCAGTGGTACAATCTGCGCTTCGACCTGCACGTGGGCACCGGCGTTGAGTACTTCATCAACGACACGTCGGTGGGCCTGTTTGCCGACCCGGATACGAAGGACCTCTCGCACCTCATCCTGAACGCCTACAACTATGAGTACGGCTATGATCAGGACATCTACTACGATAACTTCGTGGCCAGCGCGGTCCCTGAGCCCGGGACGGTGGCGCTCTTTGGTATTGGGCTGGTTGGTCTCGGTGTGACGGGCTGGATCCGCAGGCGCAGGAGCTAGGCGCTGGCTTGGGTTTTGCGATCTTTCACGGGCCTCACAGCTGAGAGGCAACGTGAGGTCTTCCTTCCGGGCGGGCAGGGTCGAGTACCCTTCCCGCCCGTTTACTGCTTCAGTATCTGGGGGCTACCGGTGGCCTGAACCTCGGCGCCGAATGTGCCCGGCCCCCCGCACGACCAGTACGGCGCCTAGCATTCACCCCGTCGCCTGCTCCGGAATCCCACACCCTCCGCGCCACCCCCACTCGATGCCATGGTGGAAGGTGATCGTACAACACCGCGCAGGCTCGGGCTTGCCTGGGAGCCGCCGTTCGGGCGATACTGGATAGGCAGCAC
>CAZZIF010000506.1:1522-2756 GCA_964654025.1 uncultured bacterium | reverse complement strand
TCGTCGACCATCAATCGCGCTGACCGCGACATCTCGTGGTCGGGGTACTCTTCCAGGAAGGTGCGAAACGCGGCCAGGGCCTGGGTCGAATCGGCCCGCTCCTCGGCATGCACAAACCCGATCATGAACAGCGCCTCGGGCCGGCGAGGACTCTCAGGGAAGCGATCCAAGATCTCTCGGTAGATCTTGATCTTGTAGTCGGGTTCCCGCTGACGCTGGGCCGTGGTGAAGAGCTCCTCGTCATCCATCTGCAGGAAGTAGAACTCGTCGAGCGCATCCTCGTAGATTCTTACTCCGAACTCCACCTGCAGCGAGTCGAGCACGTCCTGGAATAGATTGGATTGATTGCGCGTGGCAAGCTTGTCCACGATCTCCTCGCGCACCTCGTCGAAAGCCCGTGGAATGCGGTCGCGGCGGTAGTCGGCCCGCACGAGATGCCAGCCCAACCTCGAACGGATCGGTTTGGAAACTTCCTTCTCCTCCATCTCCATGACAGCCCGACCCAAATCGGGCAGTTTGCCCAGCGGCCCACACTCGTAACGCGCATTCATTGGGGGCATCTTGCCGCCGCGCTGGGCCGAGAGCGTGTCGAGGGAGAATTCGGCAGCCAACGACTCGAACTCATCGCCAGCCAGGATCCGCTGGCGCAGATCCCACGCTTCGGCTTCGCTATCGACCAGAATGTGGTGGTACCAGACTCGGGGCGGGAGTTCAAAGCGCTCCTTGTTCTCCTCGTAGTGTGCGCGTACTTCCTCCTCGCTCGGCAGGGCCCGTGCATAGACCTTCTTGTCCATCGTGTAGTTCTTGAGAATGTATTCGCGCGCGAAGAACCAGGCGCGCTGAACTGAGGGAGCATCGGCGAACCCCAGGTCGTCGCCCCAGTTGGCGAAGCAACGTTCGGAAATCAGCTGCGGCAGGACCTCGCGGATTTGGGCGGCCATCGCGGACCCCTCGTGCGGCCACTCGGGAAACTGGATGCGAAGCTTGTGCCACAACTCGCCGGCGGTCACCGGCTCTCCATCGATCTCGGCCACGACCCGGTCACTACCAGGCACGTCGGGTGCGGTGAAGTCGGGCCGTGGAAAGCGCTCGGGCTCCTCCGGACCACAACCCCCCAGAAGAACCGCGGACAGAACTACCGAAAGAACCACGACAGAGGCCACCCTGGGCGCCAGCCGAGAGGCCAGCCTGGGCGCCAGCCGAGAGGCCAGCCTGGGCGCCAGCCGAGAGGCCA
>CAZZIF010000506.1:0-1422 GCA_964654025.1 uncultured bacterium | reverse complement strand
GAGGCCAGCCTGGGCGCCAGCCGAGAGGCCAGCCTGGGCGCCAGCCGAGAGGCCACCCTGGGCGCCAGCCGAGAGGCCAGCCTGGGCACCACAGAACAAACTAGGGATAGGCCGAATACGAACAGGCGGGGCAGGCCCCGCCGGTTCTCTAGCTGAATACGCACAGAGTTCACCTCCTGCAAGAGGGGGGTGTCACTCGCTTTCTTGCTTCGCCACCCACACCTTGACCTTGGCGTGAATATCCTGGAAGAGCTTGACCTCAACCCAGTATACACCCAGGACCTTGATCGGTTCTTCCAGCAACACCTGACGCCGGTCGATCGGATAGCCCTGTTCGGTGAGCGCCTCGGCGATGTCCTGCGCGGTCACGCTTCCAAAGAGCTTCTCGTCCTCGCCCACTTGGGCGTAGAGGGTCATGCTGGCTTCCGACATCTTGCTAGCCAGGCTCTCGGCAGTAGTCCGCTCGCTCGCGGTCCGTTTGCGGTGGGCCCGCTCGGCCTCCTCAAACACCCGCGCCCCCGCGCCGGTGGCCTGCAAGGCCAGCTGGCGGGGCAGGAGGAAGTTGCGCGCATAGCCGCGCGCCACCTGTACGCGGTCTCCCCGCGTGCCGAGTCCCTCGATCGATTCCAACAGGATGACTTCCATCTCTTGCTCCCCTAGGCCGATCGCAAGCGCAGGTCTCGGTTGGCCGGCGTGTGCCTGCCGCCGTCCTACGCTCCAGGAGGCCGACTAATAGCTATCGCTCTCGAACGGAATGATGGCCAACACGCGGGCACGCTTGACAGCACGCGTGACTTGCGCCTGATGGCGACGGCAGTTGCCCGAAATTCGCCTGGGGACGATCTTGCCCCGATCGGTGATCGCCCGCATCAACCGGCGCTCGTCCTTGTAGTCAACGTGCTCGACCCGGTCGAGACAGAGCTTGCAGATCTTCTTGCGCGCCATGCGTGGCTGCTTCTTCGCCATGTCGGAATTGTCCTCCTCCTCTGCTGATCGAGGCGCCCCCCGGACCGGGAGGAACCACGGGATCGCCGTTCACCGCCCCCCGTGGGCGGTCCGGCGATTCGATCCAGACAGTGGCCCTCGAACCCGAGGACCTGTGCCACACCGTTGCCAGTGCGAGCTAGCCGGTCTTCTCCTCCGCGGAAGGGGCTTCCGCGGTTCCATCACCCGAAGCCGCCGCCGGCTAACCCTTTTCTGTCTCGGAGGGCGCGCCCTCGGCAGGAGACTGGGGCTCAGCCGGAGCCTTCTCAGCCGGAGCCTGCTCAGCCGGAGCCTGCTCAGCCGGAGTCCGCTCAGTCGGAGCTTGCTCTACCGGAGCCGGCTCAGCCGGAGCTTGCTCTACCGGAGCCGGCTCAGCCGGAGCTTGCTCAGCCGGAGCCTGCTCTACCGGAGCCGGCTCAGCCGGAGCCTTCTCAGCCG
>CAZZIF010000505.1:0-2765 GCA_964654025.1 uncultured bacterium | reverse complement strand
TGGGAGACGAGGAATACTGGTGGGTGTGTCCGAAGTGCGGCGAGCCCCTCGTCGAACACGAATTCGACAACATCAAGGTGGAGCGATGCGAAAGCTGCGGAGTAGTCTGTATCGACAAGGCAGAGGTCGAGCTTCTGCTCCAAACCGAGGACGGCGGCATGGTCACGTATCGCGTCCGAGGGCTCTTCCAGTAGCCTTGTCAGCGATCATTGCCGCGGCGAACCGGTCGCTTCATAGGTGGTCGCCTCATAGGTGGTCGCCTCATAAGTGGTCGCCTCATAAGTGGTCGCCTCATAGGTGGTCGCTGAATGTCAGGATCATCAGCGCGTCCCGGTCAGCCATCACCTGTGTCCTGGTTGCTCTCAGCGTGGCTTCCATGGTCACCGTCTCCCTCGTCCTGGGCGGCTGCGGGTCGACGCCTGAGCGGCCGGACATCATCCTCGTCACGCTAGATACCACCCGCGCCGACCGCCTGGGCTGCTACGGCTACGAGCTGGCCAGCACGCCTTACCTCGATGAGTTTGCCGCCAATGCGATCCAGTTCGACAACGCGGTGACCGCCGTCCCCATCACCTCGCCCTCCCACGCCACCATGCTCACCGGCAAGACGCCGCTGCGTCACGGCGTTCATAACAACGGGACCTTCTATCTCGACCCAGCTCAGATGACCCTGACCGAGCATCTCGCCGGGGAAGGCTATCAGACGGCCGCCTTCCTAAGCGCCTATGTACTGCACCGGCAGTTCGGGCTCGCGCAGGGATTCGATGTCTACGACGACGATCTGATCGATGAACGTCTCGCCACGGAGACCAACGCGCGAGTCTTCGCTTATCTGCAACGGCTCGAGGACCAGCCGCTGTTCTTGTGGGTGCACTATTTCGATCCCCACACGCCCTGGGATCCCCCTGAACCCTTCGCCAGCCAGACGCGTGGAACGGTGTACGACGCGGAGATCAGCTCCATGGACGCAGCCTTCGGTGAGCTGATGGAGAAGCTGCGTGCCGCCGGCCGTTTCGAGAAGGCGCACGTGTTGGTCCTTGGAGACCACGGGGAGGGCCTAGGTGACCACGGGGAACGCGAGCACGGCCTGTTCCTCTACGAAGAGACCCTGCGCATTCCGTTCTTGTGGAAGCCGCCCCGCCATAATGGAAGCGAGCGTTCCGATGAACTGGTCGGCACGGTCGACCTCCTGCCCACCGTGCTGGATCTGCTCGACAGGGAGCCACCTGGACCCGAAGAATTCGATGGTTTTTCGCTAACGCCGATTCTCCACGACAAGCCTTTGCCGATGCGCACAGGCCTCTATGCCGAGACCCTCTTTCCCTATTACAACTTCGAATGGAGTCCGCTCTTCGCATTCCGCTCGGCCACGGCAAAATACATCGACGCCCCCCGTCCGGAGTTCTACGACCTGCAGACCGATCCAGGCGAACGAACCAACCTGCTCGCAATCACCCAGGGAATCGCCTCCACTGGGAACGCTGCCACCGACGGAGCGGCCACCGGCACCCCCGGCGGTACCGCCTCCCGCGACGTGCCGACCGGTCCGGGCGTACCTGAACTCGCAGCCCAGCTCGCCAAGCGCCTGCGTAACGAGCGCCTGCGATACGGGCAATCGAACGAGGTACCCCGGGAGGGCGGTGTCTCGCCGGAAGTCGAGGAACGTCTGCGCAGCCTGGGTTATGTCTGGACCGCCGGGCACGAGGAGAAGGCGGATCTGGACTCGCTGCCCGACCCGAAGGACTTGATCGACGTCCACGCCGAGTACGAGCGCGCCAAGGAAGCGATGGATGAGTCTCGCTACACCGACGCGATTCCATCCTTCGAGACTGTTCTAGCCCGCATGCCACGCAATGCCACGGCGACTCTGGGACTTGGCATCGCGTTGGAGGAAGTGGGTCGCGCGCGCGAGGCGCTCGTCTACCTAGATCGGCACCTGGACATCAAGCCCACCAATACGGTCGCCCATCAGCGGCGCGGCGACGCTCTCTACCAGCTCGGCCGTTACCAGGAAGCTCTGGATGCCTATGAAGCCGCTGCCGGCAACGAGGGCGCCTTCCTGGCCTTGGCACGCAAGCGGGGGTTGACCCTGGCACACCTGGGACGTTTCGAAGATGCCCTCACTGCGTTCGGCGAGGGCAAAGCCCGCATGCCGGCCGAACAACAGAATGTCTGGGAACGCTGGCAAGGGGCCGCGCGCGCACTGGCCGATCTCGGTGTGGAGCAGGTGGCGGAAGAGGAGGAGTCCTTTTCCAGTCAGGTCCGGGCAACGATGCTGCTCGATATGTCGGATGTGGCCGACCGTCTGCTGGAACGCGGCGCCGGACGATTTCCCGCAGCCGTGGCGCTGCTGCGGGCTGAAGTCGCCCAGACGGAGGGCGACTGGCCGGCCATGGAACGACACCTGCAGCGCGCGATCGATCACGGGCAGGATGGTGAAGCCATCTATCTGGCCCTGGTGCTGTCGCACCTGCAGCAGGACGACAGCGCCGCAGCTGAGCGCGCGGCCCAGGACGGCATTCAGGCCACGAACGACGAGGGCGGTCGCTTGCACTACAACCTGGCGTGTCTGCGCGCCCGCCGCGGCGCAATCAGCTCGGCCCTCGATGCGCTCGAAGAGGCCATCGCCCGCGGTCACCGGCGACCCGACCTGCTGGCCCAGGACCCCGACCTCAACGCCCTGCGAGACGACCCTCGCTTCGAGGCCCTACGCCAGCGGGTGGTCGAGAATCCTCGCCCGTAATCCGTTCGCCAGCCGCGCCGTC
>CAZZIF010000504.1:0-2768 GCA_964654025.1 uncultured bacterium | reverse complement strand
GCCCTGCCGGGCGGGGTTCAGCTCGGGATGGTCGAGAATCAAGCCGACTACGTCACCGCGGCGCTGCGCGGTGTGCGCAACGCGGCCATCATGGCCGCTGCGCTGGTCATTCTGATCATCTATCTCTTCCTCGGATCCTGGCGCCAGGTGCTGGTGATGATCGTGGCCCTCCCCGTGACCCTGATCCTCAACTTCGGCCTGATGAAGATCGCGGGTTTCTCGCTCAACATCTTCTCCCTGGGCGGACTGGTGATCGCGCTGGGCGTACTGCTGGATAACTCGATCGTCGTGATCGAGAACATCACCCGCCAGAGGAACCTGGAGACCGGCCGCCCCACCGACATCCTGGCCGTCGGCGCGACGGCCGAGATCGGTCCGGCCATCATCGCTGCCACCTTGACGTTCCTGGCGTTGTTCGTGCCGTTTCTGCTCGTGCCGGGCCTGACGAGCTTGCTCTTCAGGGAGCTGATCCTGGTGATCGCCGGCATCGTTGTGATCAGCCTCCTGGTGGCGGTGACGCTCACCCCGATGCTGACCGCCTCCATGCTGGGCTGGAGCCCCCGGGGAGCGAGGGCGACGAGCGGGTTCGAGCGTATCTTCGGCCGCCTGACCGACCGGTACGGCGATGCGTTGCGGGCCGCCGTGCGAAGAAAGGGCTGGGTCGTCGGCGGGTTCGCGCTGGCGCTCGCCGCCGGCATCGCTCTTCTGCCCAGAGTGGGAAGCGAGTTTCTCCCGGCGGTCGATGACGGGCGGATCATGATCAAGGTGAAGCTGCCCACCGGGACGGCGGTGGCCGAGACCGACGCCGTCTTGCGTCAGATCGAAGGCAAGATCGCCGGTGATGCGTGGATCGAAAGCGCGTTCGTGCTGGCCGGCGGCCGGGTCCAGGGGCTCTACACCTACGAGATTGCGAACGAGGGCGAGATCAACATCCAGCTCGTGCCGACCGACGAGCGGCCCTTCACGACCGGCGACTACGTCCAAAGGCTGCGTCCGATCATCGCCAAGGTGCCCGTGGCCGGTGGCCGGGCGATGGTCTCGCAGATGAAGATCAAGGGCATCCGCAAGCTGGGCGATGCGGACATCGAGGTCATGCTCAAAGGGCCCGATGTCACGACGCTCTTCGCCGAAGCGCGCCGTCTGGCGGGCACCATGAACGGGCTCGAGTACTTCACCAACGTGTACGTGTCGATGGATATGACCAAGCCCGAGTACCAGGTGAAGATCGACCGGGAGCGGGCCGCCGACCTGGGCGTCTCGGCCGGGGAGATTGCGCAGACGATCCGGTCGCTCATCACCGGCGCGGTGGCCACCCGCTACCGTGAAGGCGATGAGTACTACGACATCCGCGTGATCGTGCCCGAGAGCCGGCTCGACAGTCGGCAGGCGGTGGAGCGGCTGCCGCTGCGAAGCCGAGAGGGTGGCTACCTGCGGGTGGGCGATGTGGCCGAGGTGGTGGCGGCCGCCGGCCCCGTGGAGATCGTGCGCGACGACCAGGTCAAGCAGGTCATCGTGCGCGGGGATGTCGCCGGGGCGAGTGTGGGCGAGGCGCTGCGTGCGTTGCGCGAGGCGATGGCGAACCGGGATCTGCCCCCCGGCTACGAGGTCGAGTTCGGCGGCGAGGCCCAGATGATGGCCGAGATGACGCGAACGGTCGGAATGGTGCTGGCCTTCGCGGTCTTCTTCGCCTTCATCGTGTTGGCCGTCCAGTTCAACAGCCTCGGCCTGCCGGCGCTGATCCTGGGCAGTGTGCCCGTCTGCCTGGCCGGCGTCGTCTTCATCATGCTTGCCACGGGACTGCCCTTGGGCGCGACCGCGATCATCGGGATCCTGGTCGTGGTGGCCGCGACGGTCAACGACGGCGTCCTGCTGCTCACCTTCGCCCGCGAGCTGCAGGCGGCCGAAGGGCTTCTTCCGGGGGTCGCGGTGATCCGGGCGGCAAAGATTCGCCTGCGGCCCCGGGTCATGACGACCGTCTGCACGTTGGTGGGCCTTCTGCCGCTGGCCCTGGCAATCGAGCCGGGCGCGGACATGCTGCGCCCGATGGCCGTCGGCGCGCTTGGGGGCCTGCTGATGGAGATCGCCGTGGCGCTGTTTCTGATGCCGTGCCTCTACGTGGTCTTCACGCGGGCGCGGCCAGGCCGCCCCATCACTGCATCCGAATGACCTTCTGCGCGCGTTGCTCCTCACCGGCCCGCACAAGGCGAGAGGCCCATCTTGGCTTCGTAGATCGTGATGTCGGCGTCGATGTGCAGGACCCCGGTATCGGCATCGTAGACACCCGACTCGTAAACGGTCTCTCCTGTTCCGTCGACGGCCTCCACGTGCAACCAGAGGCGATGGAAAGGCTGAGGCGATGAACGGGTGGGGTGACACCGGGTCGTCGAAGGGCCGCGAGAGCGGATGTGAGGATCGATCACGTACTGGCCCGCCGAGTGGGTCGTGGGAACCTCCAGCAGGCCGGCCAGCACGTCTTCATCCTCGGGCGGGCTGACGCCCGGGACGTACTCTGGATCGAGTGCGCGGTGGCAGAAGTCGCAGGAGACGCCATCGCGATCGAAGGCGTTCAGCGCTCTGGTAGCCTGGGCGTTCTTCTCCCGTCGCACGAGTGCTCCCCGGCTCTATGTCGCCGTCCTCATCGCGGCTGCCGCGTATCAGACGCTGGAGGTCGCGGGCACCGCCGTGGTTACGGAAGGTTTCGAGCCGGGCGCGTCGCTCTTGGCCTTGATTGCCTTCTGGCTACCGGTGCTCATCTGGGGGCAGTATTT
>CAZZIF010000503.1:0-2771 GCA_964654025.1 uncultured bacterium | reverse complement strand
AAAATAAACCCCTGGGTGAACACATCGCAGCCGCACTTTAAGCACCGGTGCCGCTCCATGACGGCCGGGTTGACCTTCAAGTTGATCTGTTTGCCGTTTTTTCTGTTGAATGGTAGCGTTTTCATCTTCACCGCCTTTTCTTCAGCGCCGCATAAATCAAGTGCAGCGGGATGGTAATAAACAACCCAACGACGCCGAACAGCAGCGCCATCAAATGCAGGATGCAGAATAGAAAATGGCCCATGGTTGTCTCCTTTGGTTGGTGATTATCCTTGCCCTGCCGCGCCTCGCCCTGCCTTGCCAAGCCCGGCCCCGCCCCGCCATACCGCGCCGCGCCTCGCTTCACCATGCCGTGGCTTGCTCACCGCTCCATCGCCCAACTCGGCAATTCCATCCCCCCGGACCGCTCCAGCGGATCCCGTGCCGGCCGCTGTTTAATCGTCGGCTTGGGCGCATTCGTCTTTTTCTTCCACTGCCGTATCCCCAGCACATCATGCGCCGCCAGGTTCAGCACGCTTACGTCCCAGCCGTGGTTGGCTTTCCCCGGCGGGCATTCCCATATGCCTTTTTCGTTGATGTATTCGGCCGTCATCATGGCGGCCCAGGCGCTGTCCACTTCGCTGTGGTAATGATACGCGCCAGGGTCCGCCGGGTTGATTTCCAGCAGCCTTGATAGCTCGTTTTTATAAAATTCAGTGTTGATATGCACACCGCGCAAGCCGCCGGGAATCGGCTTCTTGGTTCCCGGGTAAAACGACAAGCTCGTCCAGGCATGCGGCTGCGCCATAGTCTGTTTGCCGAAGGTGGGAAATATCCGCCCCTGGTATCGCCGGCAAAAATCGTAAACTTCCGCTGTCCGGTGGCCCAGGGCGTCCTGAAACACCACACGGACAAAATATTTATTGCCGTCGGGGTCCGAATATTCGTCATCCCACAATATCCGCGCCAGCGATCCGAAATCGATTACAAAACCTTCCCGTATGCACCACGATTCTTTTTCCATGCCGAATCCCCACGCGCGGATCTCGTAATAAAAGCCGTCGTCCTGGGTGTCCACGCCGGCGGTGAGAGCCGCTACCACCCCGCCGCCCGGCACAACGCCCCGCGGCCTATCATCGCAAAGTTTTAAAATCCGGTCTTCGGTTCTCGCTTTCTGGCGATGTCTCCATGGTTCGGCCATAAGCGTGTTCATAAAACTTTTCATGGCGGCCGTTTTACCGGCATCCAGGTCTTTTTTTGCCTCCAAAAATTCATTTACAATCACTTTCCAGCTGTATTTCCAGCCGATAGGGCTGTAAAGCGCATTATATTTAAATCCCCGCTTTTCACGATCAGGGAACTTGTGGATGTATTTTCCGCGCGGAAGCATCCAGCTTTTTTGATGTTCGTCGATGCGCTCGTGGCAATTTTTGCACTCATACCAGACATCGGTTACGTCTCCGCTGGCATCTCTTACGAACTTAATCCCGTGTTTCGTGTTGGCGTCGCCGAATTCCAGATACTGAAAAACTTTACAATGCGGACAAGGCACGCTGAAGAGACCCTGACTTGTGTTTTCAAATGCCATCTGAATCAATGATTCGCCGTCCACCGTCGGCGTGCTGTTGATAAAAATTTTAGAATTCGCAAACGAGCCGGTCCGGCGATCCGCCAGGCGAAGCGGCGAACCTTCGCCCTCGATGTCGCTTGGAAAACCGTCAAAATCGTCAAGAATAACATATTTCGCCGGCTCGCCACGGTAAGAGGCACCGCTGTTGCTGCCGGCCAGAATCCATGACCCGCCCGGGAATTCTTTCATTAGGATCGTGTTGCCGGAATCGCGGCTGCGGGCCTCCTTGATTTTTTCTTTCAGTGATGGAATCTGTGCCACTGATGTGGCTATTCGTTTTTTTGAAAAACCCTTGGCCTTTTCCACGTTTATAGCCACAAACAGCGTCGGCCCCGGGTATAGATCGGCGGTAGCCATTAAAAAAATTATACCGATGGTGGTGCCGGCCAGCTGGGTGGGTTTGATTAGGACCACATGGTTAGTCGGCCGCTGCGGCGACAGCTCGTCGAGCGGCTCTCTGACAAACGGCGTCCGGTTGATCCGATATTTTCCGTATTCGCCGGATGATTCCTGCGGCAAAACAAAACGCTCCTCCGCCCACTCGGAAAGCAGGATATATGGATCCGGCTCTAACGCGGCGGCATAGCTATTTAATAGCACGTAGGGCATTTACCAAGTCTGTCAGGATGTCGTTGATTTCGGTTTTTAAAAGCTGCTCGCACTCAAACACGCCGCTTTCAGGCGCCACCAGCGGCGCAAGCCTGGCCGGAAGAGCCGTCAACTTGGCCTTGGTCATACGACCGGCGTGGTCGGCCTCACGCACCACCTGATCGGCCGGAAGCAGCTCCGCTTCGCGCTCCTGGCGATCGAGTTTGGCCGCCAACGCTTTTTCCTTGCGAAACTCGGCCAGCCATTTTTTTGACTCTTCGGTATCGGCGTCGGAAACATCCGGCATGTCGTTTTCAATTTGTTCGGCTCGCCAGCGGACCACGTCCCGGATGTTGTAGGAACGATCGCGGTTTCTCGGTAGGCCGGCTTTCGTCCAGCGACTTATTGTTTTCGTGGTTACATCAAAAACCCAGGCGATGTCCTTTTGATTCAGTTTTGCTAACTCCATGTTTTTTAACCCTTTTTTTATTTACGCTTGTTCCGATGTCTCATTGATACAGACATTCCAAGATTTGCGGTTCTGTCACTGACGAACGATCGCGCCTGCCGCAAC
>CAZZIF010000502.1:0-2774 GCA_964654025.1 uncultured bacterium | reverse complement strand
GAGCCGCCCCAGTCGCCCGAGCCGCGCTGGCCACCTAGGTCGACGCTGGCTCGGCCGCTTCAGTTGCCTCGGCCGCCCCCGCTGCCCCAGTCGACCCCGCTGCCCCCGCCGCCTGTGGTGTCCCCGATGCTTCGGCGGCTTCGGCTGCTCCTGTTACCCCCGCCGCCTCGGCCACCTGGGCTGCGCGCTTTGCAGCGGTCTTCTCACGCAGCTTGCGGGCTTTCTCCTCTTTCTTGTGGCGCTCTTCGGCGAGCACCTTCATCGTGAACTCGATCTCTTCCTTCGTCACTTGCTTGCGGGGCTCATCGAGCACGCGCATCACCTCGGCGAACTTCTGGCCCTCGGCGGCGCTGATCCACTCGAGCTGCAGCCGCTCGGGCCGGATGCCCAGCTTCTCGAGCTTATCCCACAGACGCTCCACGCGCCGCACGGTCATCCGGTTGGCGTTGATGTAGTGGCAGTCGGCGAAGTGGCAGCCCGAGACCAGCACCATCGGCGCCCCCTTCTCGAAGGCGTAGAGCACCAGATCCTCGGAAACCCGCGCGCTGCACATCGTGCGGATGAGCCGCGCGTGGGGGGGGAACTGCAGACGCGAGGTTCCCGCGGTATCGCCCCCGGCATAGGAGCACCAGTTGCAGGCGAAGGTCAGCAGCTTGTCAGTCTGATTCTCGCGCAGGATGGCGTCGATCTGTCCCTTGAGCTGGTCGTCCGTGAAGTGCGTCATGGTGATTGCATCGAAAGAGCACTCGGCCGCGCAGTTGCCGCAGCCGGCGCAGGCGGCCTCAATCACCGATGCTACTTCTCCCTTGTGCCAGATGATGGCGTTGAAGGGACAGACCTTGGCGCACTGGCCGCACTTCTTGCAGGCCTCGTCGTCGATGACCGGCACGACGGCATCGATCGTGATCTTGCCGGCGTTGAGCAGGATCTGCACGTGCGAGGCCGCTGCCCCGGCCTGCGTCACACTGTCCTTGATGTCTTTCGGGGACTCGGCGCACCCGGCGAAGAAGATCCCGCGCGTGGGGGCATCGACCGGGCGCAACTTGGGATGGGCCTCCATGAAGAAACCGTCGCCGGTCTTCGAGATGTTCAGGAGCCGCTGGACGATCGGCGAGTCGCGCCGCGGCTGGACACCCACGGAAAGCACGATCAGGTCGAACTCGTGACGCTCGAGCGTGCCGGTCAGCGTGTTCTCGACCTGGACGGTAAGGTCGTGGGTGTCCGGATCCTCGCTGATCTCGCCCGGGATGCCTCGAATGTAGCGCACGCCGGCGGCCTTGCTACGCAGGTACAGGTCCTCGAACCCCTTGCCGAAGGCGCGGATGTCCATGTAGAAGACCTTCGTCTCGGTGTCGGGATAGTGGTCCACCAGGAGCAGCGTGTCCTTGACCGTATTCATGCAGCAGATATTCGAGCAGTAGGGCGAGCCGTACTTCTGCGAGCGCGATCCCACGCATTGGATGAACCCGATGCGCTTGGGCCGCTTCATGTCGGACGGCCGCACGAAGTGGCCCTCGGTAGGACCGCCGGCGCAGATCAGCCGTTCGAACTCCATACTCTCGATCACATTGGGGTAACGGCTGTAGCCGTACTCGGTGATCTCGGTGGGGTCATAGACATCCATGCCTGTGGCTACGATGATCGCTCCGGCCTCGACCTCGAGGATCTCATCCCGCATGTCGAAGTCGATGCATTGCTTCTCGCAAACGTCGAGGCACTTGCCGCACGCGATCGGATTGTTGCCCAGGCAGGTCTCCTCGTCGATCAGGTAGGCCGAGGGCACCGCCTGCGGGAAGGGGATGTAGATCGCCTTGCGGGAGGACAGACCGATCTGGTACTCGTCCGGCACCACGACCGGACAGACTTTGGTGCACTCGGCACAGCTGTTGCACACGTCTTCGCGGACGAAGCGGGCCTTCTTCCGAATCTTGACCCGGAAGTTGCCCACGTTGCCCTGCACGTCGTCGACCTCGCTGTAGGCCAGAACCTTGATCCTGGGATGCCGACCGGCATCCATCATCTTAGGACCAAGAATTCATATGGAGCAGTCCATCGTGGGGTAGGTCTTGTCGAGCTGGGCCATGATGCCCCCGATCGACGGCTCCTTCTCCACGAGGTAGACGTCCAGGCCGCCGTCGGCGACATCCAGCGCGGCCTGGATCCCGGCCACACCGCCACCGATCACAACCACCGCCTGCTTGACCGGCAGGGTGGGTTCGTCCTGGGGGAGCAGCCGCTGGGCGCGCGCGACGGCGCTGGCCACCAGGTCCTTGGCCTTGGCGGTGGCGCCCTCCTTGTCGTAGGCGTGCACCCAGGAGCAGTGCTCGCGCAGGTTGGCCATCTCGACCAGGTAGGGGTTGAGCCCCACGCTGGCCACGCAGGCCCGGAAGGTGGGCTCGTGCATGCGTGGCGTGCAGGAGGCCACCACCACCCGCTCGAGCTTGTGCTCGACGATCGCGCGGCGGATCTCGTTCTGTCCCGGATCGGCGCAGGTGTACTTGTTGCGGACCACCGCAACCACCCCCGGGAGCGTCTCGGCGAAGTCGGAGACCGCCCCCGTGTCGACCGACCCGGCGATGTTGAGTCCGCAGTCGCAGACGAATACACCGGTCCTCGGCAAATCCTGACTCATCGTGCCTCTCCATCCTGGGCGGCCGCCGTCGTGGCCGCCGCCGACTGATCCTTCCTCGTCCTCGCGCCCGTAGCCGCGTTCGCGGAATCCGCGGCGGCGCACCTCGCACCCCGACTCCGAGTTGGCGGACTACGCGCCCCGA
>CAZZIF010000501.1:0-2775 GCA_964654025.1 uncultured bacterium | reverse complement strand
TGCCCGGGTCCTCACGGGACTGGGCATCGAGATCCTATCCACGGGGGGGACGGCCGGGTGGGCCCGGGGCCGCCGGGAAAGAGAATGCCGCGGGTGCGAGCGCGTCACTTGCGCCCGCGGGGGGCATATCTCCTGGATTGGATGATTCACCTCAGGGAGGAGGCCGCGTGATCAAGGTCAAGCGCGCGTTGCTGTCGGTCTATGACAAGACCGGAATCGTAGAGTTTGCCCGGGTCCTCACGGGACTGGGCATCGAGATCCTATCCACGGGGGGGACGGCCCGCGCGCTGAGTGAAGCGGACGTGCCGGTCACCCCGCTGGAGTCCTTGACCGACTTCTCCGACCTCTTCGGGGGGCGGGTGAAGACCCTCACGCCGCAGGTACACGGTGGTCTCTTGATGCGCCGGGATCGGGCCGAGGACCGGGAGCAGGCCGCGGCTCACGGCATCACGCCGATCGACTTGCTCTGTGTGAATCTCTACCCGTTCCGCGAGACCGTGCGCGACCGTGGTGAGGACCGCGACGCGTGTGTCGAGATGATCGACATCGGCGGACCGGCAATGCTACGCGCGGCGGCGAAGAACCACGCGCAGGTGGTCATCGTCAGCCAGCCCGAGCACTACGAAGCGGTCGGGCGCGCCCTGGAGGAGAACGAAGGGGGGGTGCCCGTGCCGCTGGCGGCGCGTCTGGCGGCCGAGGTGTTCTCCCAGACCGGCTCCTACGACGCGTCCATCTTCCGCTACCTCTATGAGCAGTCCGGGCTCCCGCGATACTGGGTCACCGGTGGAGAGCGAATGCAGCGGCTGCGCTACGGCGAGAACCCGAACCAGGAGGCGGCCTGCTTCCGGACAGGCGAGGCCTTCTGGTCCGAGTTCGAGCAGCTTCAGGGCAAGGAACTCTCCTACAACAATCTCGGCGACCTGTGGGCGAGCTGGAACTGCCTGCGGGAGTTCGCGGGCGGTGAAGACGCCGCCTGCGTGGTGGTCAAGCACGCCACGCCCTGCGGGGTAGCCCTCGGACCGAATGTCGCGAGCGCCTTCGCGCGAGCCCGGGACGGTGATGCACTGTCGGCTTTCGGCGGCGTTGTCTTGCTCAACCGCCCGGCCGATCTGGCCGCGGCCGAGGCGATGGGTGCGATGTTCCTCGAGGTCGTCGGGGCTCCCGCCTGGAGTGCGGACGCGCTGGCGGCGCTCAAGAAGAAAAAGAACCTTCGTGTGCTGCGATTACCAGCGCTCGCCGGCGAATCCCGGGCCGCATCCGCTGGCGGGGCCTGGGCCTACAAGTCCATCGGCGAGGCGGTGCTCGTGCAGAGCCCGATGCCCGCGCACGAAGGCACCGAATCGTGGGACTGCGTGACCGAACAGGCCGGCGATGAGGCTACCCTGGCCGAGCTGGACTTCGCCTGGCGAGTATGTCGCCATGTTCGTTCGAACGCGATCGTCCTCACGAAGGAGCGCCAGACGATCGGGCTGGGTGGGGGCCAGACGAGTCGCATCGACGCCATGGACGTGGCCCTGCTGAAGGCTCGCCGCTGTGAGCACGATCCGCGCGGCGCGGTCTTGGCCAGTGACGCGTTCTTCCCCTTCCGCGACGTGGTCGATCGCGCTGCCCAGGCCGGGGTGCGGGCGATCGTGCAACCGGGTGGCTCGGTGCGCGACAAGGACAGCATCGCCGCCTGCAACGAACAAGGCGTGGCCATGTACTTCACCGGCACCCGCGTATTCGTGCACTGATGGCAGGGTTATTCGGCACGAGAAGTGAGCATCTGGCGGTGGCAGTGAATGCGCTGCGTCGCAAGGGCCTCCGGACCATCCTTCCGGTGGCCGCGGGGCTGCTCGCGGTGCTGGCCCTGGCCGTGGGTGCACCGGGCGCCCTGGGTGCGCTCGGCGCCGCGGTTGCGGTCGAAGCCATGGTCGACGGCGAGGCCGATTCCTTGCGGCGAGAGGTTCGCCTGGCGCGCATCCTGCAAGACCCGGCGCGGCTCGCGCGTGCCGAGCACGGCCATCGCGCTTTTCTGGAACGAAGCGCTGCGGCGATGACCGGCACAGCGACGGAGCCCTTCGTTGCCGACCTTCACCCGACCCTGAAGGCGCTTCTGGAGGATCGGCATCCCTCCCTGGCCACCGATCTGGTCGACCGATACCTGACCCGGCAGGCGCACTGGGATCCGGCGGGCGAGCTTTCGTTCTGGTTCGGTTTGGTAGCGTACGAACATGAGCGCTACGAGACGGCGGTCGAACTCTGGACCGGTCCGGTGCATCCCCTGCTGCGGCCCTATGCCGATTGGCTCTCGATTCGGGCACTCGACGAGCTGGCTCCCGAGCGCGCCGGTGCCCGGGCGTGCTCGCTGCGGCACGCCGTACCACGCCACCGGTTCCGAGACTTGCTGGCCCTGCGGGCGGGCCGTGCGCTGGTCGAGCAGCAGACCAGCGCTGGGGAAGCCACCTGGCTGACGGCCTGGACCGAGGAGAGGGGATCGCACAGTTCGATGGGGGCGCGGGGGCTGACACTCCTGGCGGAGGTTGCCTATCAGCAAAGGCAACACGAGGTCTTCCAAAGCTTATTCGCCGCGGCTTCGAGAGCCGGGGGGATACACGGCGAAGAGGCCAATCTCCGATGTGAACAGGCCCGCCGGATACTGGGGGACTCGGGCAAGCTCGAGGACGCCGTCCTCGTTGGGGCGCTCGAGAGCCTGGCCCGCCACGGGCCGGGGCGCGAGGCGCTCGGGTTCTGGCGGGATCGTGCGAGCCGGTTATGCCGCGAGGACAGCCTGCG
>CAZZIF010000500.1:0-2778 GCA_964654025.1 uncultured bacterium | reverse complement strand
CTCGGCAATACCGACGCCGACACCGGCGATGCCTCCAGCGCCCCGGGCGCCACGGGCGCCGCAGCCGCCGCCGACACCGCCGGCACCAGCTTCACGCCGGCCGCCCCGGCGGTCGGCTCCCTGGCCTCGAGCCCGCCGCACCGCTACCTCCAGATCAAGGGCCCGGTCTCGGTGGTGGGCACCGCGCCCCTGCCGATGGAAGACTTGCCGATCGGCGAGTACAAGCTCTTCGCCAGCGGCCCGGGGCTGCCCAGCGTGCGCGGGCGGTTCGTCCGCTCGGAGACCGGCCTCTACACCCTCGGCTGGGCCGGCCCGACCGCGATCATCTACCCGCCGGGCTTGACGCACCTGCTGCGGGGCGAGTGGATCCGCGGCGGGACCATGTTCGCCGCCGGTGCCGGGGCCGCCTTCATGACCGGCCTCTTCCACGCCGAGATGAAGGACGCCGAGGACGAGACCGCCGCCGCCCTGGCCACCTATCAGCGCGCCGTCTCCGAGGATGCCATCAGGGCGGCCCGCCTAGACGTCCTGGCGGCCTCTCAGCGCGAGGAAGACGAGAAGGAGGTCCGTGACCTCTGGGGCGGCCTCTTTGCGGCCTCCTGGGTCGCCTCCAGCGTCGAGGCGTTCTTCTTGACGCCCGAGCCGCGCTTGAGCGTGAACGATCCCGGAAGCGGCCAGTTCCTGGCCACCCTCCCCACCGCCGGCGGCTTCGGGGCGGCCTTCCGCTCATTTCTGGTGCCCGGCGCCGGCCAGCGCTACATGGGCGCGGACAGGCGCGGCAACTTCTTCTTCACCCTGACCGCCGCCGCGGCCGCCGGGGCCATCCTCGCCCACGACGAGTTCCTCTCCGCCCGGCGCGACCAGTCCGACGCCCAGCGCCGGTTCGACGCGGCCGACACCGAGGATGAGATCAAAGCCACCCGCGCCGTGCTGGAAGAGGCGGCCGGCAGGGTGGACGAGAAGCAGACCCTGCGCTGGGCCTTAGTGGGCGCCGCCGCGGGCGTCCATCTGTGGAACGTGTTGGACGCCTTCGGGCTGGGTGACCGCTACGACCTGCCCGAGCTGACCATGACCCCTACCCCTGAGACCGAAGGCTTCGCCGTAGGCGCAAGTTGGAGCATTCCATGAAGCGGCTGTTCGAAAAGATGATCCGGAAATCGGCTGTTTTGGCAGCCTTCGCCCTGGCAGCCACCGCCGCCCTCGTGGCCGCAACCCTGCTCCCGGGCTGCACCACCGACACCGAGGACCCGAGCTTCGACAACCCGCTCGACCCGGTCGGCGGGTCGGGCATCCCGGTGGTCGACTCGGTCCGCGTCATGGTCGGCGACGGCGCAGTCAAGATCACCTGGAGCCTGCCCGAGGGCGAGACGGCCGACGAGTACGCGGTTTTTCGCAAGCGCGTGACCGAGTTCCCCGAGCCCCCCGAGGACGAGGAGCTGCTCGATAAGGTCACCGAAACCACCTTCACCGACACGCGCGTGCGCAACGGCCGCCAGTACGCCTACCGCATCGCCGCCGGCCGCGAGGGCCGCTTCGGCGAGCGCACCGAGGAGTTCGAGGCGATCCCCGGCCTCTACACGATCTCGATCGCCGGCAACGCCGAACTCACCAAGGAGCGCGATGTCACCGTCTCCTACTCGGTCTCCGGCGCCCAGGCCGTGCGGCTCTCGGAGTCGGCCGGCAGCTTCACCGAGCCCTGGCAGTCGGCCACCGGCTCCTCGCCCTGGACGCTCTCGAGCGGCGACGGCGAGAAGACCGTCTACGCCCAGTTCCGCTTGACCGACGGCAGCGAGACGATGCCGGTCTTCGATACGATCACCTTAGACACCAAAGCCACCATCGAATCCTTCACCTTCGCGGGCGATGCGGTCCGCTCCCCCGGCGAGACGATCCACTTCCGGCTGGTGGCCGGCGAGACCGGCGGCACGGCCACGGTCACCGTCGATGGGGTCTTCAGCGCGGTCCCGCTCTTCGACGACGGCACCGGCGGCGATGCGGTCGCCGACGACGGCATCTACGAGCGCGACCTCACGATCCCGCCCTCGACCTCGGTCGAGGATGCCGAGGCGAAGGGCGCCTTCACCGACGAGGCCGGCAACCAGGCCACCGAGGTGCCGGCGCCCGAGCTTCTGACGATCCGCGAGGCCTTGGAGGCGGTGACCCTGCTGAGCGCGGTCGTCTCCGAGCCGCCCGATGCGGCGTCAGTCACCCTGCGCTGGAGCCAGTCGCAGGAAGATGAGTTCAGCGCCTACCGGCTCTACCGCTCCGAGGGGGCGACGGTGGATTCCACCGACGAGCGCATCCACAGCGAGACCAGCAAGACCGGCCTCGACTACACCGACGAAGAGGTGATCGAAGGCCGCACCTACGCCTACCGGGTCTATGTGGAGGACACCTTCGGCCGCGAGATAGGCTCGAACACCTGGACGGCCGAGGTCCCCAACGTCCGCCCGCCCGAGGCGGTCACGATCGAGGAGCCCGAGGCGGTGAGCACCTCGCGCATTGCCCTCTCCTGGAACCAGCCGGCGGATCTCGACTTCGCCTCCTACAAGATCTACCGCAACGAGACCGGCACGGTGAGCCAGGACGATGAGCTTATCGCCACGATCACCGACATCCACACGACCTACTACGACGACACCGGCCTCGAGGAGAACAAGAAGTACTACTACCGCATCTACACGAGCGATGCGGGGGGCTTGACCGCCCGCAGCAACGAGGTCAGCGCCCAGACGCTCACCGAGGGACCCGGCGCGGTCACCTTGGAGGAGCCGACCA
>CAZZIF010000499.1:0-2784 GCA_964654025.1 uncultured bacterium | reverse complement strand
CGGACGAGCAGCCGCGGGAGCCAGGTGCTCGATCGCAGGGGCCGGACGAGCAGCCACGCAGGTCGACAACACGCCAGGAGGATCGATCGTGAGCGGACCGGCGACAGGCATGCGCTCGGAAGAGATCGTGGCCGTTTCGGACGCGATGAAGCGCATCCTGAAGCTCGTCGATCGCATTGCTCCCACAGAAAGCAACATTCTCATTACCGGCGAGAGTGGTACTGGCAAGGAGAAGGTCGCCCGACTGATTCATTACCAGAGCAACCGCAGCCAGGGACCGTTCGTGGCGGTCAACGCCGGTGCCATTCCGGAGAACTTGGTCGAGAGCGAACTCTTCGGGCACGTGCGGGGTGCGTTTACCGACGCGAAAGAGTCCAAGCGCGGTGTCTTCGAGCTTGCGGAACGAGGCACGCTGTTCCTGGACGAGATCGCCGAAATGAGTTCGCAGTTGCAGGTTCGTTTGCTGCGGGCGCTGCAGGATCGGGAGATCCGTCCAGTAGGCGGAGAATCGACGATCTACATCGACACCCGCGTGATCACTGCCACGAACCGCGAACTGCGTGTCGAGATGGCAGAGGGCCGGTTTCGCGAAGACCTGTTCTATCGTCTGAATGTCTTTAATCTTCACATTCCGCCCCTGCGTCAACGCAAGGACGACATTCCCTACCTGGCCAACTTCTTCCTCGCCCGCTTCGGTGAACGGTACCACAAGCGCGTGGAAGCGATGACCGACCGGGTCTGGAGTCTGCTGATGAACTACGACTACCCGGGGAACGTCCGCGAGCTCGAAAATGCGATCGAGCGGGCGGTCATCCTCTCCGAGGGCGACGCGATCCGGGTGCGCGACCTGCCGTCGGAGATCTCCGAGCGCGGCATTCCCCGTCTTGGGGCCGGGGAAGTCAGTGAGGAAGCCTACCCGGCCGACCTCACATTGGCAGAGGTCGAAGCTCGGCACATCCGTCGCGTGATCCAGAAGTCCTCGGGCAACCTCTCGCGGGCCGCCGCCGGCCTGGGCATCTCTCGGTCCACTCTCTGGCGCAAGATGAAGCGCTACGGAATCACCAATGTTTCAACTTAGGACAGTCTTCTCTGTTCGATTTTGAAACAATCAGCCGCTGAGTCGTCTCCAGCCCATGTGTCGATCCGGATTTTGGGCTCGCAATCTATTGTATTACAATAACATGGAGGCCAGGAGTAATCCGCCGAGGAATACGGCTCTCCTGGTACACCTCTTGCTCATACCCCTCGCAAATGGTGGATTTTAGCCTGTGATTTCGGCAGGGCCAAGTCACAGATGGTAGCCCTCCTGGACCGGAGCCGTTCGGGAAGGCAGACAAAGGAAAGGAATCAGTCATGGGTAAGATCATCGGAATCGACCTCGGAACGACCAACTCATGTGTGGCGGTGATGGAGGGTGGTAAGCCGGTGGTCATTCAGAATGCCGAGGGCGGACGGACGACCCCGTCGGTGGTGGCGTTCAAGGGAGACGGCGAACGTCTTGTCGGACAAGCCGCCAAGCGGCAGGCTGTAACCAACCCCAAGCACACCATCTTCTCGATCAAGCGTTTCATGGGCCGGAAGCACGGTGAGGTTGCCAACGAGATCTCGGAGGTGCCTTACGAGGTGGTCCCCGGGCAGAATGATCTGGCCTATGTCAAGATTGGTGACAAGCAGTACTCCCCGCCGGAGATCTCAGCCTTGGTGCTCCGCAAGATGAAGGAAACGGCCGAGGCGCACCTGGGTGAGGAAATCAAGGAAGCGGTTATCACGGTGCCGGCGTATTTCAATGACAGCCAGCGGCAGGCGACCAAGGACGCCGGTCGCATTGCCGGACTCGATGTGAAGCGCATCATCAACGAGCCAACGGCGGCGGCGCTGGCGTATGGCCTCGACAAGAAGAAGGCACAGAAGATCGCCGTCTATGACTTGGGCGGCGGAACGTTCGATATCTCGATTCTCGAGATCGACCCTGAACTCGGAACCTACGAGGTCAAGGCTACCAACGGGGACACCCATCTGGGTGGCGACGACTTCGATCAGCGCGTCATCGACTGGCTCGTCGACGAGTTCAACAAGGACCAGGGTATGAACCTGCGCGGCGATGCGATGGCCATGCAGCGCCTGAAGGAAGCCGCGGAGAAGGCCAAGATGGAGCTGTCCGGCACGAGCGAGACCGAAATCAACTTGCCCTACATTACGGCCGATCAAACTGGCCCGAAGCATCTGACGGTCAAGCTGACGCGAGCACGCTTCGAGCAGATGGTCGACGACCTTGTGCAGCGCACCGCCGATCCGTGCCGCAAGGCATTGAAGGATGCGGGGCTCTCCGAGATCGACGAGGTGATCCTCGTGGGTGGCTCCACCCGGATTCCCAAGGTGCAGGAGCTGGTGCGGAGCCTCTTCGGCCGGGAGCCCCACAAGGGCGTCAACCCCGATGAGGTCGTGGCGATCGGCGCCGCGGTGCAGGGCGGCGTCTTGGGTGGTGAGGTCAAGGACGTACTGCTCCTGGACGTCATTCCGCTGACGCTGGGAATCGAGACGTTGGGGGGTGTGTCCACGCCGATCATCGAACGCAATACCACGATTCCGACCCGGCGATCGCAGGTGTTCTCGACGGCGGCGGACAGCCAGACCACCGTCGAGATCCACGTGCTGCAGGGTGAGCGACCGATGGCGCACGACAACAAGACCATCGGGCGCTTCCAGCTCACCGGCATCCCGCCGGCGCCGCGCGGCGTGCCGCAGATCGAGGTCACCTTCGACATCGACGCCAACGGCATCCTC
>CAZZIF010000498.1:0-2791 GCA_964654025.1 uncultured bacterium | reverse complement strand
GCGAGCTGGTCGAGCCGTCAGCACCGACCGGCGAGCTGGTCGAGCCGTCAGCACCGACCGGCGAGCTGGTCGAGCCGTCAGCACCCGGCAGCGAGCTGGTCGAGCCGTCAGCACACAAGCGGCGAGTAGCAGGATCAGAAGGAGTACCGAGCCCATGGACGTCGTCACCCTCTCTCGGGTCCAATTCGCACTCACCATCGCCTTCCATTACATTTTCCCCCTGCTCACGATCGGGATGGGCATCGTCTTGGTCTGGCTCGAGGGCAGCTATTTGCGCACCAAGGAAGCGATCTACGAGCAGGCTGCCCGTTTCTGGACAAAGATCTTCGCCCTGAACTTCGCCATCGGTGTCGCCAGCGGCATCGTCATGGAGTTCCAGTTTGGAACAAACTGGGCGACCTATTCCCGTTTCGTTGGGGACGTCTTCGGTTCGGCGCTGGCGGCCGAGGGCATCTTTGCGTTCTTTTTGGAGTCGGGCTTCCTGGCGATACTCGTCTTCGGCTGGAACAGGGTCGGACCCCGCATGCACTTCTTCTCGACGCTCATGGTGGCGCTCGGCTCGATCTTCTCCTCGGTGTGGATCGTGGTGGCCAACAGCTGGCAGCAGACTCCGGCCGGACACCACTTCGTGCCGGTCGTGCGTGATGGCGTGCCGCTCATGAAGGACGGCCTTCCGGTGTTGCGGGCCGAGATCGTCGACTTCTGGGCCGTGGTCTTCAACCCCTCAACCGTGCACCGTCTGGTCCACGTCTGGCTCGGCGCCTTTCTGATGGGCGCCTTCTTCATCATGTCGATCTCGGCATTCTACCTGATCAAGCGCCGGCATCAGGATTTCGCGCGCCGCTCCTTCGACGGGGCACTCATCCTGGCCACGGTCTCCGCGCTCTTGATCCTGGTATCGGGTCACTTCCAGGCTGACAACGTCTACGAACACCAGCCCGCGAAACTGGCGGCCTTTGAGGGACATTTCGAGACTGGGCCGGGGGATCTGAGTCTCTTCGGTATCCCCGACGCCGAGCAGGAGAAGGTCCACGCCGACGTGAGCATCCCCGGCGGCCTCAGCCTGATGCTGCACGGCGACCCCAAGGCATCAGTGGTGGGACTGGACCGGTTCCAGCCCGAGGACCAGCCGCCGCTTCTCCTCTCTTTCGCAAGCTATCACGTGATGATCTCGCTCGGCTTTGCCATGATCGGGCTCACGGTGCTGGCCTCGATTCTGCGCCTGCGCGGCCGGCTCTATCAGCAACGCTGGCTGCTCGTCATCTTCATCTTTGCCGTCCTCTTCCCCCTCCTGTCGAACGAGATGGGATGGTTTGCGGCGGAGGTCGGCCGCCAACCGTGGGTCGTCCAGCCGCCGGTTGAATGGACCGGGGATGGCGATGTCGTGGTGGGACCCAACGGGAAGGTCGTGCACGATGAGCGCCAGGCTCTTCGCACCGTTGACGCAGTCAGCCCCGCTCTGCGGAGCGAGCAGGTCTTGGCCTCGGTGATCGGCTTCGGATTTCTCTATCTGGGATTACTGGCAGTTTGGCTATTCGTGCTGGATCGCAAGATCCGGCAAGGGCCTGAACCGGCGCCATCGATGGCGTCCACCACGCCGCGTGACCTTCTGGAAACAGCCGGCCAACGAGCAGCTGGTTCGGCGCACATGATCGACGAAGACAACGAGCGGAATCGCAACGAGTAAGGGAGGCCCCATGTCACACGAAGACCTCTGCGTGATCTGGTTCTTGCTCGAGGGCGTCCTGCTCCTGGGCTACGCGCTGCTCGACGGCTTCGATCTGGGAGTGGGAATCTTGCACCCCTTCGTCCCGCGCACGGACAAAGAGAGGCGCATATCCATGAACTCGATCGGACCGCTGTGGGACGGCAACGAGGTGTGGCTGGTCACCTTCGGCGGAGCGCTTTTCGCAGCGTTTCCGCATGCCTACGCCACGGTCTTCTCGGGCTTCTATACCGCTTTCATGCTGCTTCTGGTGGCGCTCATCTCGAGGGCGATCTCCCTCGAATTCCGCTCAAAACGCTCGTCGCCCCGCTGGCGAAGCTTCTTCGACTGGGGCTTCTTCGCTGGATCGGCGCTCGCGTCACTGCTTTTCGGAGTCGCTGTGGGCAATGCGATGCAGGGTATTCCGCTGGATGCCGAGGGCAACTTCCATGGCACCGTCTTCGATCAACTCACTCCGTACCCCCTCCTGGTTGGCTTCATGGTGGTAGCCCTCTTCGCCCTGCACGGAGGCCTGTACCTCTATCTGAAGACCGAAGGAGAGTTTCGGCAACGGTTGCGTGACTGGATGTGGCGGAGCTGGGGCCTGACCCTCGTGCTCTTCATGCTCACAACCCTGGCCACGGTAACGCAGATTCCCTCGGCCACGGCCAACTTCGAGCACTACCCGTGGGGCGTGGCGATCGCCCTCCTCGGCGTGCTTGCGATCTCCAACATTCCGCGCTGTCTGTATTGGGACAAGCCCGGACAGGCGTTTGTCTCCAGCTGCGCGCTCATCACTTCATTGGTCGCGCTTTTCGGCCTAGCGCTCTTCCCAAACCTGGTCGTGGCTTCAAACGATCCGGCGCTAAGCGTTACGATCTTCAACGCGGCCTCCAGCCAGCGCACGCTCGAGATCATGCTCATCATCGCAGCGATCGGCATGCCATTTGTTCTGACCTACTCGGGTGTCATCTACTGGACATTCCGCGGCAAGGTGAAGCTGGACGAGACGAGCTACTAGGCGGCAACGAGTACACGTGATCTGGCGCGAACCTCCTGGCTCGGGTGTGGCGCGAACCTCCTGGC
>CAZZIF010000497.1:0-2793 GCA_964654025.1 uncultured bacterium | reverse complement strand
GATACAAGATACCAACTGACCAAGCAGGTAATATTCAATGGGAGTCAGAACAAGGCGTCGCCCCCCACACACACAACAGCCAGACCACAGAGCACCGAGACCAGGCGCAGTCGCTTTGTGGTATCCTTTACTCATGCTTCGAAGTGTGGGCGCCATACTGCTGGTCGCCATGTTGGCCTGTGTCCTTTGCGCCGTCCAGAGCGGCGCCGGGTGGACACTGCGCGTGCATCGGGGCGAGCAAATCCACGAGTACGATCTGGCGACCATCGACAGCCTGACCTTCGTCCCGGCTGATCCCGGCATCCCGCCAACCGTCCCGGTACCGGCGGGGACGTTTATCCAGGGAGATGGTGTCGCTTGGTGTGGTCAGGATGAACGAGAGGTTACCCTCACCCGCAGCTTCGAGATCGCCCAGCACGAGGTCACCAACGCGGAGTACGTCACTGCCTTGCAATGGGCCTTCGATCACGGTTTCGTCGCGGTCAACGATACGGCCGTGCTCGACAATCTCGACGGGAGCGTTGCGGAACTCGTCGCTCTCGACAGCCCCGATTGCGAGATCGCATTCGACGGCAACGGGCTGTTCCTGGTTCGCGAAGCCCCCTCCGAATACGCATCGAATGCCTATCCTGAAGGCTATGACGCTGCCTCACACCCCATGAAGATGGTGACCTGGTTTGGCGCCGCGCGGTATTGCGATTGGCTGAGTCTGTATCGAGGATGGCCGCGAGCCTATGAGCACACCGGGGATTGGGCGTGCAACGGGAACGATCCCTACGCGGCGCAGGGATACCGTTTGCCGACCGACGCTGAGTGGGAGTACGCCGCACGCTATCCGGACGATCGCATCTACGCCTGGGGTGGGGAGGATCCGGCCTGCGAGCGTGCCAACTACTGGGGTTTTCTGAGCTACTGCGTGGGCTGGACGACGCCGGTGGGATTCTTGCCCGATGGATTCTCGGCCCTGGGTTGTGCGGACGTATCGGGGAACTGCCAGGAATGGTGCAACGATTGGAAGGTGTGTGATCTCGGCACCGATCCGGTCGTCGATCCGGTCGGGCCGGTCACGGGCACCGCTCGAGTGCTTCACGGCGGTTCCTGGAATCATCAGCAGCTCGACCTGCGGTGCGCTTCCCGCGCCAGCATCCACACCCCCGACTACACCAACTATGCCGTGGGCTTTCGCTTCGCGCGCACGATCCCGACCTTCTAGTGGCCGCCACCGTGGCGCTCGAACTGCATCGCTTGTTGGGATATCGCGTGTTGCGTGTAATCCCAGGGCCTGTAGAGCCATAGCCCTGAACCGCCGACGGACTGCTCCAGTCCCGTTCCAACGAAGAGCTGTCCAGCAAACCTCACATAGTGAAGAGACCGTACGTAGTAGACATGGCCCTGCGTTTGAAATGGGTACGCAGCTCGAAGCCGGGACCCAGATGAAGAATAGGTGTAAAGGGCGTCGCGACGAGCGACAAAAACGCCTCCGCTGCCGTCCGTCTCAATGGCTTCGACATCCCCAAGAAGAGTGCCCATCGGCCATTCACTCCATGTATCGCCGTGATCTGTCGAAATCAAGGCCGGATTGCCCCATGCGTACAGGGTGACGGACCTGTAGCCATCGGTCGATATGCATGCGACTGGGTGAGTGATATCTATCCAGGTCGCTCCCGCATCGTCGGATCTGAAATGGTCGGCGTACACTGAGGTGTGACGATGTGGATCAATCCCTAGAAAGTGGTCATGATAGAAGTTGTTGTCTAGATTCAGCACATAATGCCACGTCAGCCCGGCATCGGTCGACTTGCGGAGCCCTGCGTCGAAGCTCCCGCAGGTGTCTCGGCAGTAGAGGACGTCGTCATCCTGAGGGTCAACCACTATGTCAGCAACGTATCCTCCGCAGAGGCCTTCAGGGTCCAATGCCATCCACGATGATCCCGCATCCTGTGAGTGATAGATGCAGTGCTCATACCCGCCTGCTGTCCGCACCGCAATGCTGGCGTGGATGGACCGGTAGTTCGAGGAGGGAGCCAGGCCCGTTACCGTCCCTAGCCCGGGTAGACCCACGCGTCGCGAATGCCACGTCATTCCATCGGCGGAGAACAAGACTGTCAGCGGACCATACTCGCCGCCGTTCACCGCTGCATACACCCACTGATGCTCGACCGGAAGCGACGCGATAGAAGAGACTCCGCAATCACCGGTCAGTCGCTTCCAGCTGACTATGGCGAGCACGGTGTCTGCGCACGAGAGCGCATAGTCTTCGCTGTCAGCGCTGACGATCACCTTTGCCGTTCCGAAGTCATGGGCAGTCAGCCGGCCCCTTGCATCAACTGAGACAATGGTCGAGTCGAGCGAACGAAAGTGACAGGGGGCGTCGTACTGGATGACTCCGTCCAACGTAACCCGGATGGTTACTTGCGGGAGCCAATCGGATCCAATCGCAGGGAAGAGCGTATCGGGGGTCGCCACCACAGCCATATCGGGTTCGGGTATCTGGACGACCGGCCGCGCGTGCTCGCTGTCGCATCCAGAACATGCAAGAGTGCCGAAGAGAAAGACAAGCACGATTCGCAATTCACCGGTTGGCATCACTTCTGCTCCCGTTCGCTCAAAGCTTCTATCAGCATCCAGCGCTAAGATGACGCCAATTGTTGAGTTGTCAAGAGGTTCCCGCCCACGCACGTGATTCTCACTCCGTGGTCGTTCTGGGCTCGCTCTGTGGTATGCTCTCGGTATCGAACTCGCTCTTGCGAAGGAGGCATTGCCATGAAAATCCGACTCACCGTATTTGCCCTC
>CAZZIF010000496.1:0-2797 GCA_964654025.1 uncultured bacterium | reverse complement strand
GTCGTCGCCTCCTCCATCATCGCCCCGGCCGTCGCTGCCTCCTCCGTCGTCGCCTCCGACATCGCCTCACCATCGCCCCACCGTCGCCCCCGCCGTCGTCGCCTCCTCCATCATCGCCCCCGCCGTCGTTGCCTCCTCCATCATCGCCCCGGCCGTCGCTGCCTCCTCCGTCGTCGCCTCACCATCGCCCCACCGTCGCCCCCCCTCTGACCTCGGCATCCACACCCGCATATCCATGGCGAACCACACCTGCGCTAATCGCCTTCACCAGAAATCACCAGAAATCACGAGCATCTTTCGGATGTACGCCGCATGGCGGCCTGCTATGCTGACAGGCTTATATCGTAGAGGTGCCGTCTTGGAAGCTCGCAGGAGGGGGATTGGGATGTCCGAGTCACTCGGCTTCGCCATCATTGGCTGCGGCAAGATCAGCAACAAACACCTGCATGTGCTCGGCAATCTGCCGGGCGCACACGCGGCCTGTCTCTATGATCAAGACCGCGGCCGGGCCGAAGCACAGCGCGAGAAGGCACCCGAGGCCACCGTGGCCGCCTCGCTCGAGGAGGCACTCGACCACCCTGCCGTCGATGCGGTCACGATCTGCACACCCAGCGGTTCGCATGCCACCTTGGGGATTCGTGCGGCCGGCGCAGGCAAGCATGTCATCGTGGAGAAACCGCTCGCCCTCACCCTTCACGATGCCGACGCACTGATCCACGCGTGCGATCAGGCCGGAGTCAAGCTCTTCGTCGTAAAGCAGAACCGCTACAACCGCCCGGTACTGGCCGCCCGCCGGGCGCTCGATCAGGGCCATCTGGGGCGGCTCTTCATGGGCGGGGTCCGCGTGCTCTGGCACCGTGACCAGCCCTACTACGACGCTGAACCGTGGCGTGGTACCTGGGCCGAAGACGGCGGCGTCTGCACCAATCAAGCCAGCCATCACATCGACCTCCTGCTATGGTTCATGGGTGATCCGGTGAGCGTCTTCGCCAAGGGCGACACGGTGCTGCACGATATCGAGACCGAAGACACCGCCACCGTCATGATCCGCTTCCGCGGCGGGGGAACCGGCGTCATTCAGGCGACGACCTGCATTCAACCCCGCGATCTCGAGGGATCGCTCTCGCTGTTCGGAACGCGCGGCACGATCGAGGTAGGCGGTTTCGCCGCCACCGAGCTGCGGACCTGGATGCTGGCCGAGGAGACCGAAGAACAGTCTCGCGCCGTGTGGGACGAGTGGGGCGCCAACCCGAGAGATTTCGCCTACAATCACGGCGAGTTTTACAAAGATGTGTTGCAATCGATCACCAGCAGCCGCCGCGGTCTGATCGACGGCATTGAGGGCCGCCGCAGCCTCGAGGTGATCCATGCCATCTACGAGTCGATCGAAACCGGACGCGAAGTCACCCTGCGCTTTGAGCCGCGCAAGTGTCGTTTGGGAGAGACGCGTACGGGGGAGGAAGCATGACGATCCCGCTCATTGATCTGAAAACGCAGTATCAGAACATCAAGGACGAAGTCCACGAAGCGCTCGAACCGATCATGGAGAACGCCGCCTTCATCGGCGGCAAGGCGGTGAGCGACTTCGAGAACGCTTGGGCGACGTACTGCGAGGCCAACCACGCGGTTGGAGCGGCCTCCGGTACTGCGGCCCTGCACCTGGCCCTGTGTGCCGCCAACGTCCAGCCAGGCGACGAGGTGGTGACGGTATCACACACCTTCATCGCCACCGCGGAAGTGGCCAAGCTCTGCGGCGCATCGGTCAAGATGATCGACATCGATCCGGCAAGCTACTGCATGGATCCGGCCGCGCTCGACGCGGCCGTCACCGAGAAGACGAAGGTCATCCTGCCGGTGCACCTCTACGGTCACCCGGCCGATATGGACCCGATAAACGAGTTCGCCGCCCAGCGGGACATCACCGTCATTGAGGATGCCGCTCAGTCTCACGGTGCACGCTACAACGGACGCCGTGTGGGCAGCCTCGCCGGCATCGCCACCTTCAGCTTCTATCCTGGCAAGAACCTCGGTGCCTACGGCGACGCCGGGGCACTGACCCTCGCCGACCAGGACACCTCGGGCCGCGTCACGATGCTGGCGAACCATGGACGCTGGGAGAAGTACAAACACCTGATCGAAGGGTTCAACTACCGCCTCGACGCGATGCAAGCCGCCGTGTTGAGCGTCAAGCTGAGGCATCTGGACGCCTGGACGCAGCGCCGACAGGAACTGGCCAGGCTCTATGATGAACTCTTCGCGGACGTCGACGAGGTCCAAAGCCCACAGGTGAAGGCGGGGTGCGAACACGTCTATCACCTCTATGTCATCCAGATCCCCAAGCGGTTCGAAGTCGGCGATTACCTGCGCGAGCATGGCGTGCTGGCTCAGGTTCATTACCCGATTCCTCTTCATCTCCAGCCCGCCTACGAACATCTGGGCATGAAGCCTGGCTCACTGCCGGTGACCGAGTCGCTAGCGGATCGCTGTATCTCGATCCCGCTCTTCCCTGAGATGACCGATGATCAGGCCAAGACGGTGGTCGCCACCGTGAAGGAGGCCCTCGCGAAGGCATAGGTGCCCAGTCCATGGCTGCGCCCACTCACGGCTGGACCAAACAACCGCTCGGCTAGTCGACAGCCGAGTCGGACGACGGCTGCTGGGCCAGACGACGGATGAACCGGACTACGGCTGCTGGGCCAGACGACGGATGTGCAGGATGACCCGTTCCTGGTGCGTCTATACGCGTGACCATCAGCATACCCGGGGCACGGCGCAGGGAGCCGCGCCCCGGGTGGTG
>CAZZIF010000495.1:1378-2807 GCA_964654025.1 uncultured bacterium | reverse complement strand
CGAGCGTGTCGCGGCACTGGCCGGGAATGTTGATGACGGAGACGTCCACCGGGGTGGCCGCCCGGCGCAGGCCCGGGATGCCGTCGTCGGTGAGGCACGGGACCTCGTCCCAGTCGAGGTTGAACTCGGCGGGATGGGGGATGTCCGCGACCTCGATCCGGGTCTCGTCGACCACGGTGGTGTCGGCCGACGGGATCCGGAACTGCTCGATCTCGACGATCGCGCCGGGGGCGAACCGCTGGCCGTTGACCACGATCTCGTCGGGCGTGACGCCGTCGCTGATGCCGTCGTCGTCGGTGTCGATCTCCTGCACGAACAGCGGCTCGACCGACAGCACCCGCGGGTTGTTGCCGATCAGCTCGAACTGGCCGCCCTGGGCCTCGAGATCGCTCTCCAGCAGCTCCACCCGGAACTGGCCGTTGAGGTCGCCGCAGGTGACGACGTCCTCGGGGATGCGGGCCGTGATCTCGGTCCCCGACACCCGCAGCACCTCGAGCTCGGTGTCGCCGGCCACCAGCAGGAACAGCCGCAGCGGATCCTCGAAACCGGAGCCGAAGACCACCACGATGTCGCCGCGCTGGCCGAAGGACGGGCTGTTACCCGAGATGAAGAGGTTGTCGCCGTAGGTGAAGGCGCCCGCCGCGATGGCCTCCTTGCCGGTCCGCATGTTGGTGACCGTCACGTCCACGGTCAGCGGAGGCGTGCCGCCCTGCTGGCTGTAGTCGGGGGCGATGCACCGGATCTCGTCGTCGTCCGCCAGCGTCTGGTCGTCGATGAGCTGCACGTCGATCGCCGTCAGGTCGCCGAATGTGACCTGGACCGGGCTCTGGAAGCCGCTGCCGAGGATCGTGACCGGGGTGCCGCCGTCCAGCGGCCCGGCGCCCGGCGAGACCGAGGCGATCTCCGGCTGGGGCTCGTCGGCGAGGTAGACGTAGGCATCCTGCCGGTTGACCGAGGCGACGTCGTCGGGGTTCTCCGGCGTCACGACGGAGATCGAGATCTGCACCGGGACGTCCTGCTCCAGGGGCGTCGTCTGGAACCTCGGAACCACCACGTCCGCCTGGGTGCCGTCGGCCGAGACCGACACCACCTGGGCCTCGTTGCCGCCGAAGAAGACCTCGTCGATCGCCGGCGCCGTGTCGAGCACGGTGACACCGTCGACGTCGATCAGCTGGGCACGGAAGCCGCGTCCGAGCAGAGTGATGGTGTTGCCGCCGGCGGCGCGCTGGTTCACGTCGCGGTAGTCGAGGCTGATGCGCTCGATGCCGGCGTCCGCCAGGGAGATGCGTTCGCCCGGCTCGGTGATGCCGTTGCCGTTGTCCCGCCACAGGCGCAGTGCATCGAAGACCGCATCCTGCCGGTCGATACGGCCGTCGCCGTTGTCATCGAACTTGCGCAGCTCCTCGAAGCCGTTGGCGGCGCCGTGCTG
>CAZZIF010000495.1:0-1368 GCA_964654025.1 uncultured bacterium | reverse complement strand
GTGATGGTGTTGCCGCCGGCGGCGGGACCGAAGTCGGGGTTGGCGATGTACAGGGCGAGGGGGTCGAGCCGGGTCCACTGGGGCTCGATGGTGGCGCCGTCGCTGGTGAAGATGAACGAGTTCGGCAGCGTCTCGGTCTGGGCCCGCGGCGTGTTGGCCGCCACGGTGACGGCCACGTCGGCGGGCCACTGCTCGTTGGGGGCGGGCGTGACGGCCGACAGGAACGGCGTCTCGACCACGATCTGGCCGTCCGCCGTCAGCGGATCGCTCTCGATGACGTTGATCACGCGCGCGTTGTAGTCGACCCCCTCGACCGTGAACGTCACCTCGGCCGTGGCCTCGATGGCGCGGCCGCGGATCGTGACCATCGTCCCGCCGCGGTACGAGCCCGACCTCGGGTCGAGCGGGTGGTAGACGATGAACGCCGGCTCGGCGAGGAAGGTGAAGGCCCCGGGCAGGGTCACCTGCTCGGGAGCGCTGTTCAACGCCGTGCGGACCACCACGGTGGCGGCAGCCGGCTGGGTCCGGTCGACACCGCTGATGAACGGCGTGCGGACGGTGATCGTCCCGGTCGCGCTCGCCGGAACGCTCTCGACCACGTTCTCCACCACGGCCTGGTAGGTGGTGCCCTGGACGACGAACTCCACCTCGACCGGTGCCACGATCCCCTTGCCGTTGAGGAACACCTGCTCGCCGCCCTCGTAGCTGCCCTCGTTGGGCAGCAGCGGCTGGAAGATCTGGAGGCTGTCGTCCGCCGGGCGCTGGCGGTAGGTCACGGTCAGCTGCCGGACCACCGAGCGCACCTTCGCCTGGACGGAGTACGTGCCGGCGCCGACGCTCGGGTTCGAGACCAGGAACACCTGGGCCGCGCCGTTCTCGGTGGTGATCTGCGCCTGGGTGACGCCGGCCGACAGGTCGCCCGTGAGGGTCCCGAACAGGAAGCCGTTGCTGGAGAACTCCACCACGGTCCCGTCCGGCGCCGGGCTCCCGTTGCGGCTGACGGCGGCGGTGACGAGCACCGCGGTGCCCAGGTAGGGGCTGGTGTCGGTCACCGTCAGGGTGTCGATCGACCAGGTGTCGGGGACCACCGTCGGCGCAGGGTTGGACGACGGGCTGTCACTCGAGCAGCCGAAAAGCCCGAGGGTCGCGGCCAACCCGAGGAGTGCAACGCGTGTGAGAGCAGTCTTCATGGCTCCGGTCCCCCGCTCGTCAGTTGAGGCACGTGAAGTTGAAGGCGATCGGCACCTCTTCGGTGGACACCTTCTTCCCCGCCACGGTCTCGCCGAACATCTGCAGCCGCAGCGTCTGGCGGATGTTGTCCTGCCCGGTCTCGGGGTCGAACCCGCCGTTCTCGGGCTTCAGGTGCAC
>CAZZIF010000494.1:0-2811 GCA_964654025.1 uncultured bacterium | reverse complement strand
CGGCCTCGCTCAATCAGTTGAACAGCCGTTGCCAGAAGTTGCCTCGCTCGACGGCTTCGAGCGCCACGAGCGGCACCTCCGCCAGCACACGTGTGCCAAGCTTGGCCGTGGCCCGGCCGAGGACCTGCCCCTGCTCGACCGGAGCTACCACGTCTTGCTGGAGATTCATCTCGATCGTCACGTGTTCGGTTCGATCACGGCGGACGAAGACGGCAAGACGGTCGCCGTAGCCGACCGCCACCTCGCGTTCCTTGCCGTCCTTGATCCGCAGCGGCTGGTCGAGCGGCAACCCGGCTTGCTCGACGAGGGGCAGCTGCACGAACAGGTTGAAACCGTAGGAGAGCAGGCGGGTGGTTTCGCTGGCGCGTTCTTCGTCGGCCGGGCACCCCATCACGACCGAGATGAGACGGCGATCCTTCTGCACCGCCGAGGCCGTGAGACAGTAGCCGGCCGCGCTGTGATAGCCGGTCTTGATGCCATCGAGACCGCGATAGGTCCCAATCAGCCGGTTTGGATTGTAGAGCGTGAACTCGCCATCGCGGAACTCAGCCCTCGCGGTCGAGGCCCAGATCACCGCTTCCGGATGCTTCATCAACTCCCGTCCCAGCAACGCCATGTCGTATGCGCAGGTGATATCGGGTTCCTGTTGCCAGCCCGGTGGTAGTCCATGGACGGAGTGGAAGACGGTGCGGCGCATCCCCAGCTCACGGGCGCGGATGTTCATGAGGTCCACGAACGCCTCGTCACTCCCGGCGTGGTACTCGGCTAGGGCGACGGCGGCGTCGTTCGCCGAATGAATGGCCAGCGCCATGAGCAGTTCCTCGACGGTGAACTGCTCGCCATGCTTGAGATAGACCTGGGATCCGCCCATCCGCGAGGCGTGAGCCGAAACGGTGATCCAGTCACTCATCGTGATGTCACCCGAGGCAACCCGCTCGAGAACGAGCAGCTCGGTCATCATCTTGACCATCGATGCCGGCTGCCGCTGCGTGAAAGGATCGCTTGCCACCAGAACCTCGCCGCTCTCGGCGTCCATGACCAGGGCCGCCGCGAAATCGCCTTGGATCTCCTCGACATGCGAGAGGTCAGGATAGCCGGATGGACTTCCGGGGCCCCGTGCGGAAGAGGGGCTTGGACGCGCCGAGGCAGATTCAGGCGGGACCGACATGGCCGGATCCACCTGCTGACGGGCTGGTGCCGGATCCGCATGCTGATGGGCTGGTGCTGGATCCGCCTGCTGATGGGCTGGTGCTGGATCCGCCTGCTGACCGGTTGGTGCCGGAGCGGACCGGTTCTGCGCGATGGCTTCATTCACGCCCAACGGTGCAAGACCAGCAACGAGAGCGACAGCTGCGAAACCGATTACAACGAAGCCGACTACAACGAAGGCGATGGCAACAGAGGTTGCCCTGATCAGGGTTGTCTGACCGTGTTTCATCAGCATGGATTCCTGGGGTTTGTGGGTACTGCCGGACGCCATGGGGTGCAGCCAGCCTCGCTTCACCGGACTGTAGGAGCAAGCCTGTCCCGATGCAAGCCTGAGCCTGCCTGGTAGGCATTTGCCCCGGGGCAAAAAGCGAGCGCGCCGGCCGAATGCAAGCGGCGGACGGACGTGACCGGCGGCCGGATGCGAGGGGCATGCGGGCTGCGAGCGGCCGAATGCAAGCGGCCGAATGCAAGTGGCGGGACGAGGTCGATCATCGTTTCGTCGTTGCGTCACAGTGCGGTAGAATCCCCTCCATGGACACACGCAGTTTGGGCCGCACGGGCCTCACGGTATCGGTCATCGGTTTCGGTGGGATTCCCATCCAGAGGCTTTCGGTGGAGGAAGCGGGGGCGGTGCTGCGCCGCGCCCTCGACCTGGGAATCACCTTCTTCGACACCGCTCGCGGCTATACCGACAGCGAACGCAAGATCGGGGAGACTCTATCGGGCCGGCGCGAGGAATTCGTCCTGGCGACGAAGGCCATGTCGCGCGACGCGGCCGGGATGAAGGCCGAACTCGCCGAAAGCCTCGAGCTTCTCAAGACCGATCACATCGATCTCTATCAGCTTCACGCTGTTGGTTCCACCAAGCAGCTCGAGCAAGTGCTGGGTCCCGATGGGGCGTACTCGGTTCTGGAGGATGCCCGCGCGCGAGGCCAGGTCGGTCACATCGGCATCACGACCCACAGCCGAGACCTGGCTGCCGAGGCCATTGCGACACGGAAGTTCGCCACGCTGCAGGCACCTTTCAACCCCATTGAGACCGAGTGGGCGGACGAAGTGCTGCCGGCAGCGGCCCGGGCGGGGATGGGTGTCATCGGCATGAAGCCGATCGCCGGCGGGGCGCTCAACCGGTGTCCAGCGGCGGCTCTCCGCTGGGGGTTGGCCCACGGCCTCACCGTCGCCATTCCGGGGGTCGACAGCATCGAGCAGGTGGAGATCAACGCGGCCGCGGGCAGTCCCCTGCATGAGCCCGACGAAACCGAGCTCGCGCAGCTGGAGAAGGAGCGCGAGCGCTGGACCGGGGAGTTCTGCCGGCGGTGCGGGTACTGCATGCCCTGTCCCGAGGGTCTGAACATCCCCATGCTGCTCCTGCTGCAGGCCTATCACGAGCGCTACGAAATGACCGATTGGGCCAGTGAGCGCCTACTCGGCCTCGAGAAGCGCTACGAGCACTGCGTTGCGTGTGGAACCTGTACTACGCGATGCCCCTATGAGCTGCCGATTCCCGAGATGATGTCGCGCGGCGCGAAAGGGGCCCTCGGCACGACCTAGTCTCCGAGCGCGACCTAGTCCCCGAGCACCACCTAGCCCCCCTCGTGACCG
>CAZZIF010000493.1:0-2814 GCA_964654025.1 uncultured bacterium | reverse complement strand
TTGCAATTCAAATACTTAGAGAGTTGGAAGACGAAGCCGTCCCGCAAGCCCCTGGTTGTGCGGGGCGCACGTCAGGTGGGCAAGTCGTACCTGGTCGAGCGATTCGGCAAGGCATGTTTCGACAACGTGGTGGCGGTCGACTTCGAGCGGCATCCGGGCTTGGCCGACCTCTTCGAATCAAGGTCTCCCGAGGAGATCGTAGCGGTGCTCGAGGTGAGACTGCGGGGCAGCATCACCCCCGGCAAGACTCTGCTGTTTCTCGATGAGATCCAGGCTGCCCCGAGTGCCTTCGCGTCCCTGCGCTACTTTCATGAAGAGATGCCCGAACTCCATGTCATCGCCGCGGGCTCCCTGCTCGAGATCGTTCTTGGAGATGCACCCGTCTCCGTGCCGGTCGGACGAATCGAGTTCCTTCACCTGGGGCCGATGCTCTTCGATGAGTTCTTGCAGGCCGTGGGTGAAGAGAGACTGGGACGTCTCCTTGCCGAGACGGCGCCTGGGGCGCCCCTCGATCCAGCCCTTCATGAGCAGGCCACGAAGAGGCTGAAGCAGTACCTGGCCATCGGCGGGATGCCGGCGGTCGTGCAGGCCTTCCTGGATCGTGGCTCCTACCGGGAGTGCCACGAGGTGCAGCGGGCACTGATCACCACGATTCAGGATGACTTCGCCAAGTACAAAGGCCGCCTGGACCCGGCTAGACTGCGAGCCGTTTTCGCGCGGATCCCGCGCCTGGTGGGGAGCAAGTTCAAGTTCGCGAACGTGGACCGAGAGGCACGCGCCCGGGACCTGAAGCCCGCGTTGGAGGCACTGGTGCATGCGCGCGTGGCGCATCGTGTGCCTCACACCTCCTGTAGCGGTGTGCCGCTGGGCGCGACCGAGAGCGACCGGCATTTCAAGGTGCTGTTTATGGATGTCGGGCTCTTCTCCGCCTCGTCCGGCCTGAATCTCGCGGATTTCGTGCAAGCCGAGGACATCCTCAGGGTGAATGCCGGGGCAGTTTGCGAGCAGTTCGTGGGCCAGCAGCTAATCGGGACGCTGCCGGAGTACATTCCCCCAAACTTGCACTATTGGATGCGCGAGGCACGGACTTCGAGCGCCGAGGTGGACTACGTGATCGCCGATGGCACCAGGATCTTCCCGATCGAAGTCAAGGCTGGCAAAGCGGGCACCCTACGTTCGATCCACCAGTTCCTGCGCGCGAAGAACGGGACCGTGGCTGTGCGGCTCAATGCGGATCCGCCCACAATCGCCAAGTCCGAGATCGAACTGCCGGGCCATGGGAAGATGTCGTTCGCGTTGCTGTCCTTGCCCCTCTACATGGCGAGCCAGGTCCGCAGGCTCTGCTCCGAGTGGGATCGGGGGATAGAGTGACGCTCACCCAACCCAGTTCCACTACCCAGTTCCATCACGTGTGCTGCGAGTTTGACCGGGGGAAAGATCAGGAGAGCGGGGTTTGGAAATGGGCTGTCCTGACAAGTGTGTCCGCAAAGGGACGGCTGGCTTTCTGGCTGGCTTTCTGTTGGCTTTCTGCCCGGGCATAGGAGAAGAGAACCGATTGCACCATCCGATCCGGCAATCCACCCGCAGCCAGGTCTCCGATGCGACCGCAGGCGAGGAGTCAGGAGTTCGCGCTACATGTGGAGCAGCTTGCGCAGCTCGGATCGCCGCGCGCGAAACCACCCGCGCAGATAGAGCATCAGCACGAGAACGGGCACCATGGAGACCACCGCGGCGGACCAGCGATCGAGGAGATCATCCCGGTGGGCGGCGCCACGCGCATGGAGGCGCATGGAGGCGCGTCTGATGGGTGATGATCAGCGCAAGGTGCTGATCGACATCAGGCCATACATCTTTGGATCTCCGCCCTCGGGCAGGTCGACGGTGAAATCGACGGCGAGATCGGCGGCGAGCTCAGCGAGCACCGACTCGTGCCGGTGATCACGGCGGGACCTCCCTTGCCGGTTTCCCGAGGCCGCCGGGCTCCTGATGGCGGGAATGATTGGATGGGACTATCGGCTGAAGAAGTCTAAGCATCCCGGCGACCCGCGCGAATGAGTTCAATGATCTCATCGCGATCCAGGTCAAGTTCCAGGCCCGGTACATCGAGCGGGGAGTGTTGATCACGTTCAGGACGGACGACGAAGACCTGTCCATCCTTGCGACGGATGCGCACGGCGCCCTCGCGCAGCGCACGGTTCAGCAAAGCCGCAAGCCTCTGCCGAGCTTCCGAATAGGTAAACACTCTCATCTCGCTACCTCAATCACGCGACAACCCGACGCTTTGGCGGCGGCCGTGAGACCCCGGTCCAGTGTCAGCACGGACGAGCGATGCCGGATGCCGGCGGCGACGACATAGGCGTCGTATGCGTAGATGCCACGGGCATCAGCGATCTCCAGCGAGAGTTTCAGATCAACATCAACCCTGCGGAGCGGTATCTCCTGATACGCATCGATCGCTCGTTGCGCCTGCTCGATGGTAATGCGGCCTCGCTTCAGCATGGCCGCGAGCGCGTTGCCTACCTCCCAATGGACCGACTCAGGTGCCATGAGTTCGGCGCCGCGGGTGACCTGGATCAGAGCTTCGCGCTCGGGTTCACTCACAAGCACCGCGATGATCACCGACGTGTCCACAACCAGTGCCACGGTTCTCCCTTTCCTATACATGTACAATTGTACGACTAATGTCTGCCCATGTCCAGTCGAATGATGCGACTGGATGACCCTGACCACGTAACCTCAATAATCGTTGATACCTAGGCCGACCGTACCTAGGCCGACCGTACCTAGGCCGACCGTACCTAGGCCGACCGTACC
>CAZZIF010000492.1:0-2820 GCA_964654025.1 uncultured bacterium | reverse complement strand
AGTGAGGTCGGCGACCACGCGAAACTCGATGCGCTCCTCGAGGTGGTCGAGCGTTCGCGCAAGGAGAAGGAGAAGACACTGCTCTTCTCGCAGTTCCGCCGCACGATCGAGTTCCTGGGGCGCGAGCTCTCGGCACGCGGTGTACGCGTGGGCCTCTTCCACGGCAGCATGACACGCACGGCAAAGGATGCGGTCGTCGAGCGTTTCCGCGACGACCTCGATGTGCTCGCCAGCACCGAAGCCGGCGGGGAAGGACGCAACCTGCAATTCTGCCGCACGGTGGTCAATTACGACCTGCCATGGAATCCCATGCGCGTCGAACAGCGCATCGGCCGTGTCCATCGCATCGGACAAACTCGCGACGTGCGCATTTACAACTTCGCCGCCCGGGGGACGCTCGAGGCCTACGTCCTCGAGATTCTCCAGCGCAAGATCAACATGTTCCACCTCGTGATCGGAGAAATGGAGCAGATTCTTGGAAATCTTGACTGGGCGGAATCCTTTGAATCCAAAGTCTTTAGCGCATGGACGCAAAGCGGGGCGCCCGACGAACTGGAGAAATCCTTCGGCGAGATGGGTAATGAGTTGCAGCGTGCCCGCGAGCGCTACGAGCACGTGAAGGCATACGACCAGGAAGTCTTCGCCACGGCCGACGGAGGCAATGTCTAGGCGGCCAGACGCCGGCCGATGGAAGACAGGCGGCTAGAAGTCCGCCAAGAAACGTCCGGCAAGCTGCGGAGTAACGCCGACGGTGACGATGCCAAGACTGGCGGCGATCGCCAGATCGAGAGAGAGGGGGTGGGAGCCCGATGAAGCGTTCTGAGATTCGCGCCTTCGTCGAAGGCTTCCTCCGTCACCAGGGCGCGCAGGTGGCCGAAGAGACAAGCGATGTGCTACGCGTGGTGGAGGCCGGTGCCCCCGCTGGCGCGACGCGAGCGCTGGCGTTCGGACAGCGGGCCCATGGGGCGCACCCCGAGGCCGAACTGGTGGCGGTGGGATCGGCGCGGCTCGATCAACTCATCAGCGATGCCACCGCTTGTGGGCGCCATGCCGTCAGCTACATGCCGGAGCCTGAGGAGAAGCCGCCGGCGCCGGGAACACCGGATCTGCTGCGGGTGCCGAGCGCGAGATGGCAGGCCCCGCAGCGGGCCTACCGGCCGCTCTTTCTCTTTGTCTATGTCGCGGAGTATCGTACAATCGATGTTCCCGATGATCTGGAGCTGATTGCCTACGATCCGGCTCTGGGCGAGCAGGTGGCCAGTTCCAGGGAGGTCCTCGAAGGGCTCGAGAAGGGGGAGTCCGATCCACCGGAGGGATGGCTCATGCTGTCTTCCTGCCCGACTCCGGGCACCCTCCGGCTGTCCCTGGCCCTGCTGGACAAGCGTCTTCAACGCCGGACGCGCAAGGTGCGAGACGCGGCCAACCTTGAGATTGAGCGCGAAACGGCGAACATCGAGGCATACTACCGGCAGCTCATCGATGAAGTGAGAAATCCAGTCGGCCGCTCACGGCTGTCGCCGGAGAGCGAGGACGAACGGGTCCATGCCCTGCAGCTCGATTGGAAGCGGCGGGTGCAGGAAGTGGCCGAGTTCTGGGAGGCCGGTGCGCATGTGCGGCTGGCGGCCGTGGGGGCGTGGATGATCCCCTGCTGGGTGAGCCGGCTTCGCTTCCAGGGCGGCCGCCGGGCGTCCCGCGGGTGGGGCCCGGTGTGCCAGACGGCCAGGTACGAGACCGGGGAGTTCTTGACTCCCCGCTGCCCGCTCTGCGGGCGCAAGCTGCGCAAGTCAGTGGATCTGGTGGGCGCCGACTTGGTGTGTGCGTCGCATGCGAAAGAACGCTAGCGACCGGCCGCACCAGATCGCCACAGCGTCGCTGGATGGGAACGAGTAGAGGAGGTTCCGATGAAATGGACGAGCAACAGCCAAGGGGCCGCCGGGAAGGGGCCTTGGTCGAGGACAGACCCTTCGCGGTTGCTTGGCACCGGATTGGTGATCATGGTTTTGATCGCCCTGGTGTGGGGCACGAGCGAGCCGGCGAAGGCGGCTAGCGAATTCGAACGGATTCGCGAGAAGGCCGAGGAGATGGTCATTGCGGTCAACGAGACCGAAATGAAGACCTATGACGAGGGCAAAGACTCGGAGCTGGAGCGGACCTACGGCGGATATGAGTACCTGTTGACCGCGAACAAGCTCGAGCGGCTTTCCGAACTCGTCGCCGAGGCAACCGATCCGGCTGAGAGGAAGCTGCGCGAAGCCAGCGCCGCGGTGATTCGCTACCACGCGATTCAGTACAATGTAGCCTCCCTCATGGACAACTTCCGTAGCAGCATGTACGAGAACACCGTGGCGGTGGATGGAAAGAAGCTCAGATTGCGCGGCCTGGAGCATCAGGTCGGGTTGATCGATGACCGCGACATGCGCCGCGGTGCCTACCTGGCCGCGAGCCGGCTCTATACCGGGATCAACGTCTACCTGCGCAACCTGATGCTGGACTTGAACAACGCGGCCCGGGAACTGGGCTACGAAGGCTACTATCCATTCCTGCAAGAGGTGCAGGGGTGGGACCTGGATCTCATGACGGCTACGGCCGAGACGGTACTCGAGGGCACGCAGACGCAGTACGAGTCGTTGATGACGACGTGGACCGAGCGCGAGCTCGATCTGGATCTGGATAAGCTGCGCACCTACGACGCGATGCGTCTCTTCTTCTTCCCCGAAGTCTCTGAAGGCGTGAAGGACTTCAAGCCGTTCAAGCTGCTCGAGGATGGGCTCGCGCCAATGGGGTTGAGGATCGACAAACAGCGCACCTTGCGGACCGAGG
>CAZZIF010000491.1:0-2822 GCA_964654025.1 uncultured bacterium | reverse complement strand
TGGCCGCCCTCGGCGGTACCAGCCCTGCATGGCCGCCCTCGGCGGTACCAGCCCTTGGTGCCCGCACCCGGTGGTACCAACCCTTCGGTGTCCGCCCGCGACTGTACCAACCCAAAGCTCACCGACCCCTAGTATACCCTTCGGCAGAATCTGAGGAATCCTCATCCTGCGCCACCGCTCGTTCGAGAGCAGCGCGGATGATCGCGCCGCTGAACCCCCTGCGCTGCAGGAAACCGGACGCCTTGCGCCAACGGCTGTCGGCGGGCCAGCGTCTGTACCTGCCCGAAAGTGCTTCCAGCGCCATCGTCAGATCGTCCCACGGCGGCTCACTGGCCGCCACCGCTTCCTCGGCCGCGTCCGGCCCGACGCCCTTCTGCTCCAGCTCTTTCACCAGGGCCCAGCGCGACATTGGGCGTAGGCGCCGGCGGTCGCGGACGTACATATCCGCGTACCGCCGGTCGTCGATCAGGCCCTGCGCGACGGCCATATTGACGGCTTCCTCGACCAGATCGGCGCGGTAGCCCCGCCGAACCAGATAGTCAATCGCTTCCCGGCAGGTGCGCTCCCGCCGCGCGATATGACGTGCCAGATCGGCGGTCAACCGCTCCCGGTCATCCGGCGACGCGGCCGTGACCGCGGCCCGCCGTCGACGGCGTTGAGCCGCCCCGTTGTTCGTGGTGTCGACATCCACGTAGGGTCCCCCACTATCTCTTCTTGGTCGGTGTCACCGCACCAGCCTTGCTGGCCTTGGCCGGCGTTCCCGCTTCGGCCTTGTCGGCCCTGTCGGCCCTGTCGTCCTTGTCGTCCTTGCCGTTTTTGTCGTTTTTGTCGGCCTTGGCCGGCGTCTTCTTGTCGCCACCGTTACCCTCGGCCCCAGCCTCGCCGGGAAGACTCTGCTCGCTCACCGGCTCGCCCACGACGGCCCCGGGAACCAAACCCAGCTTCTCGCGGATCTCGCGCTCGAGCTTCTCGCTGAGTTCGGGACTCTCGCGCAATGTGCGGCGCGCATTCTCGCGGCCCTGCCCGAGTCGCTCCTCTCCATAGGAGAGCCAGGTGCCGGCCCGGGTGACGAGTTCGTGTTCGAGGCCCAGATCGATCAACTCGCCCGTTCTCGAGATGCCCTCATCGAACATGATGTCGAACTCGGCCGAACGGAAGGGTGGCGCCACTTTGTTCTTCACGACCCGCACCCGCGTGCGGTTGCCCACGACCGTGTCGCGCTCCTTGATCGAGGCGATCTTGCGGATATCCAGCCGGAGGGAGGAATAGAACTTCAGGGCATTGCCTCCGGTGGTGGTTTCCGGATTGCCGAACATGACGCCGATCTTCATCCGGATCTGGTTGATGAAGATCACGGTGCAATTCGATTTCGAAATCGAGCCGGTCAGTTTGCGCAGCGCTTGCGACATCAGGCGCGCCTGCAACCCCACGTGCGCGTCACCCATCTCGCCCTCGATCTCGGCCCGCGGCACGAGGGCCGCCACCGAGTCGATCACGATGACATCGACCGCGCCGCTGCGCACCAACTGATCGGCGATCTCCAGCGCCTCTTCTCCGGTATCGGGTTGCGAGACGTGCAGGTTCTCGATGTCGACCCCCAGCAGCTTGGCGTAGCTGGGCTGCAGGGCATGTTCGGCGTCGATGAAGATCGCCGTGCCACCCTTCTTCTGCGCCTGCGCCACCATGCTGAGCGTCAAGGTCGTTTTGCCCGATGACTCCGGCCCGTAGACCTCGACAATGCGTCCACGCGGGATGCCGCCCACCCCCAGGGCCATGTCCAGACCGATCGACCCGGTGGAGATGGCATCGGCGGCAACTCGCGCCGTTTGGCTCCCCAGCCTCAGGACCGATCCCTTGCCAAACTGCTTCTCGATCTGCGAGATCGCGAGGTCAAACGCCTTCGCCCTCTCCTTGTTTTCGCTGACCATTGCGTACTCCTTCTCCCCCCTTGGCCGCACGGCGGCGCGATTACTGCTGTAGATGCGCGGTCTCGATCGGCGTGTAGACGGGACCTCGAGGCGTCAAGCGGCTCCGGATGAGCGCGATGGCGGAGATGCTAAATGGCGCCTGCGGGATTGTCAAATCGTCGCTGCCGGGCATCTGAACACGCGCGCCCCGCCGGACTCGCCCCAGGGTCACATGGGCCCGAAACGGCTTGTCCGGCCGACCGAATCCAGTCTCCTCCAAATCGCGCGTCACCTCGCTCGCCAGCCTCACCAACGCCTCCTGCGGATCCGCCAACCCCAGCCACAAAACTTGCGGCCGGCGCTCGGAGGGAAAGGCGCCCAAAGCGCGCCACGCTGTCGCGACAGCGCTCAGCCGTTCGGGGTAGGCCCGCACCCGCTCGCTGATGCCCTCGACCTCGGCGGGCAAGATGTCCCCGAAGAAGCGCAGTGTGACGTGCAGGTTCTGGGACCGCACCCACTTGACGTCGTCGTCCCCGAGCCGGTCGCGCAGGCCACCCATCACATCCCCGGCCAGCCGCACGGCCTCGCGGGGAAGCTCGAGGGCCAGAAAAGCCCGGATTCGGTCGACCATCAGACGTACTCCTCCATCCCGGGCAGGCTCACCCGAATCGTGAACGCCGGCTCAGACGCTGGAGCCGGATGGGCCCCAGACCGATCATGCGCCGGCCACACAAGTCCCGCACGACGCCCGCGCCGGCCACACCCGCCGCCACGCCGATGCTGACAAACACGCCGGTGCCGAGGATCGACCCGAGCCCGAGCAGCGTCGCGCCCACCGGGCCGATCTGGCGTTTAAGCTCCGAAGCAGTATCAGCGTCACTCAGAATACAGGTACCACGGTTGGACTTGGTAGCT
>CAZZIF010000490.1:0-2824 GCA_964654025.1 uncultured bacterium | reverse complement strand
ACTGCTGCTGGTAGTTCCCGGACCAGGTATGGAGGGCCACGATCAAAGGCACGGTCTTGGCCGGCCACGACCGCTCCCATGCCTCAAACTCCTCATCTTCCATATCCGTGTCCTCTGGGTCACACGGGCGCTCATCGCCATGTGACCTGGCGTACGCCTCCCACGGGCACAACCAGTCCTCTCCGCGCCGTAGACGCGGCACCGCAGTGGCCGGGAGCTTCCTCCCGTATCCTACTGCGGCGGCCATCTCGGTGTGCCTCACTCTCTCTGTCTCTGTCCAGTGGCTCATCTCGTCCTCCTCGCGTATGGGCCTCTCAACTCATCTGCCGTCACTCTACTCCCTCGGTATCGGACGGGTCAACAAAAAAGTTGAACTTTTTATTCCATGATGGTATTCTCCAGGCACGAAAGGGGGAAAGTATGGATTTACCAAGGGTTTACCGGGACAACGAAAAGACGTGGCCTGACTTCTTGTCGGCCATGATCCGGTGCGGGAGGGATCATTACATGTGGTTCCGCCCGCCGCTGAGGCACAATCAGTGGGATGTCACTGGGGACGTGGACCTGCCGCACGACCTCAAATGCCCGCGACACCGGACCGACCTCACCCGAGAGTTCTCCGGCACCTACGACTGCCAGCACTGCCTGGACGAGATGGAGCAGTTCACCGCTCGCATCCCGATGTACTGGGAGGTGCTGAAGAACAAGGTCAGGCTGCCCATGGTGTATAAGCAAGCGATGGAGACCGAGGCTCAGATCATCCGCGCTGCGCTTGATGATAAGGCACCTCCCTTATACGTTGGCGCTGGCGCGTCTGGCCGCAATCCAACGGGCAAACGAGATGCAAGGTTCGCCAAGCGGCCTGCCAGATACACCGCGCCAAAACGTGACCGCAACGCGAACCGGATCATCCGAGTGCTCGGCATGAAGCGCAGCATGAGGATCTCGGAGATCATGGACGCCCTCTCGATGACCCAGTCCGAGGTCCGACGCGCGCTGCTGCTACTCCAGGAGCAAGGGAAGGTCGTCCAGCCGTTTGACCGTGGACCCTACGAGATGCCGCCGAGAAAGGAAGAGGTGCGGGCTAGGAGATGGCGCGAGATGCCCGAGGAGGATTGCCCGGTTGTCCGCAAGGGCAAAAAGCGTGTTGCCGGATAGGGGGATTCCTGGTAATGGTCAGGCATGGCGGCGACACTGAAACAAGGTTTCGATTGCTCCCGGGCGGGGGGTCTACTGGCCGCGCGTGTTGCCGCCAAGCTCCACTTGGCCTACCCTCGCCCGGGGCGTCTATCCTTGGAGACTCCATGGGACAGTTCAGGAAGATCGAAGTCCGAATGTGGGGAGACGCGCGATTCCTCGCCCTGGACAACCAGGGGAAGCTCGCTTGGGTCTACCTGCTAACCGGGCCGCATACCACCACATTGCCGGGGCTTTGGCGAATGTCTAGGCTCGAGGCCGCAGATGATTTGGGTATGGATCCGAAACGGTTCCAGGAACGGTTTCGGGAATGGTTTGCGGAACCGTTTCGGGAACCCATGGCAGAGGCCGACTGGACCGCCAAGGTGGTCTGGGTTCCGAAGGCGATAGTTTACAACCCATGCCCCAACGAAAACGTGATGAAGCACTGGTCGGATCACTTCTCTGCCGTCCCTGAATCTCCATTGAAACTCAAAGCATGGCATACATTTGCAGATCACTTCGACGATTCTAGCAAGGAATGGGTGAAAGGGTTTGCGAAACTGTTTGCGAAACCGTTACCGGAACCGTTACCGGAACGGTATGCGAAACCAGAGCAGAGCAGAGCAGAGCAGGAGACAGAACAGAACAGACAAGATATACCCAAACAGGTCCGCGATGCCTTCGCTATCGGGCTCCGCCTCAAGGACGCCGCCGGCGGTCGATCCGCAGCATACAAGCTCACAGATCAACGCCGAAAGAAGATCGCATCCCGGCTGCGCGAACTCGAGAAGCTCAAGAAGGCCGAAGGATGGCAGCTCGATACGCTCGAGGTGGTCGAGGGCGTGCTCGAGCGATTCTACGACTCGGCCTGGCACCGCGAACGAGGGCTGACCGATTTCTGCAAGTCTGTCTTCCACTCGTGGGAGAAATTCGAAAGGTGGCTCAACGATGCCTATGAACCCAGCAAGCGAGGGACAGAATCAGCAGGGGAACCTGTCGGAGACGATCGACCAGATCATGGGAAAGTCTTCCGCGACCCCACCAACGGGAGGATACTCACCGGGGAAGAAGCCGAACAAGCAGCAGCCAAACAAGAGAGGTACCCGTCCTGGGACCCGCGTTGTGGCTACGGGTCAGGGCGAGCGGATCGAGCTTCCGATGAAATGGATTTCGGATAGCGAGAAGACATACGACCTCGAAGGGTGGATGAAGTGCGAGAACTGCGACTCCTACGTCGGGCCAGACGGGAACATGCTGGGCAGGCTCGGCAGGCTGTCGGTGTACTACATCGAACCGGAGAACCGCGTCTGGATCTCGATGGTGATGGCCTGCCCGCTGTGCGCGTACGGGGCGATCGCTCACCAGGAGTTTCGAGACGAGCATTTCTACAAGCCGTCGATCCCGTTCGATGGGCAGCACTGGAAGCACGTACCACCCGGCCTGAACTGGAAACAGTGGCGCGTGCTCGGCATCTGGTCTGAGACGGGCGACACCTACCTGGACGCAGCGCGCAAGATCACCGGCGATCCGGCGTGGGAGAAAGCGAAGGCCGGGTTGGTCGAGAAGTTGGAGAAGTGGGAAGAGGAACGCAATGCCTAGCCCGTACTACCAGGACGACGCGGTCACGATCTACCACGGGGACTGC
>CAZZIF010000489.1:1168-2826 GCA_964654025.1 uncultured bacterium | reverse complement strand
CGCTAACCCTGACGTTGACCGCCGATCTGGCCGGGCTGTTCGAAGACCGCTACGGCGTCCGCATCTTCCTCCGGAGCAACGATGCGGAACACGCCCTCGAGACAATCGACCTTGATCTCGAAATCCTCGAATCGCTGAGGCCGGAGCTGAGCTACTGGCATGCTGCCTCCGAGGAAGAGGGGCTTCGGTTGGAATGGGATTCGCGGGAACCGGGCACCTACGAGGGTTTCTATCTGCACCGGTGGGAAGGTACCGTCGAGGACGAAACCGATGCGATCGCTCTCGGAGGCGGCCTGATTCACGCGGACCAAGATTCCGCCTATGCCTATCTCGACCGCTCGGTCACCAGCGGTGTTCCTGTCTACTACCGGCTGACGGCCGTCACCCCCGGCGGAGGGGAAATCGTGATCGACCCGCCCTCGCGGCGGATCTACGCCCCCCCTACCCCCTCGCGGCTGACCCTGCAAACCGTTTGGCCCAATCCGTTCCGCAGCGAGACTCACCTGCGGATCAAGAGCCCGGATGCCGATTGGGATCTTCAGATCGTCGATGTTACCGGCCGCATGGTCCGCCGCCTGGTGCGTCGCGGTGAGGGAACCGCCGGCGTGCAGGTCGTGCGCTGGGACGGTCGGCGTGATTCGGGATCCTCGGCCTCCCAGGGCGTGTACTATGCGGTGGCGCGTAGCGGGGGCCGGCACACGAGCCGATCCATCGTTCTGATCCGCTGATGGACGGCGGATGATCCGCGAGTTGTCTGCGCGTGGTCCGCGCGTGGTCTGCGCGTGGTCCGTGCGCGGATGATCCGCGGGTGCAGCCATGCCAGATGCACTCCCATCCGGAAGGGGCACTAGGAGGTGCGCCACGAGCGGCATTCGTCGTGCGCCACGACAGGTATTCGAAGTGCATCACGCACGGCGCTAGGATGTGCGCACAAGAAGCCACCGGAGGGCAGACTGGACTTCACCAGGAGGTACACATGTTTCGGCCCAAGATCATGACGCTTCTCTCTCCCCGGGCAGCTGCGGGCTTTGTCATCGCACTGCTGGTTCTGCTGCTCTGGCCGGGCGTGGCGTCCTGGACCGGACCACTCACTGAAGCGCTCACCAAGACGCCTATCGCAACGCTGATCGGGGCGGGCGCCAACTCCGGCGCCGATACCGTTTCGGGGCAGTCTTCGCACACCGTTTCGGGAACCGCGCAGGCACAGGCGCCCCCTGCCGAGGGGACCAGTGCCCCGAGTGGCATCGTCCTCACCTACGGCGTGGGCGGCGTGCTGACCGCAGATGGCACTCTGTGGCAGTACCGTCCGGATCAGAACGAGTGGCTCACGATTGATGAGGCGTTCCGGGGTGAAGGACGAACGACCAGCATCCTGCCCCTACCGGTGCCGGTTGAGAAAATCGCCGATATGGCCACCTTCGGTTTCATCATTACCAAGAGCGGGGGAAGCTACCTGTACGACTTGAACGCCAACGAGTGGAAGCAACTGCCCCAACCGCAGTAGGCTCTCACGCGGCCGGCCGTACCTGAGCGGTGGTGCTCGACCGCCGGCCCAGGGCGCAGACCCAGGTCGCAAGCCTAAGTCGCAGGCCCAGGTCGCAGACCCCGATCGCTGGCCCCGGGCGCAGGCCGCCGATCGCTGGCCCCGGGCGCAGGCC
>CAZZIF010000489.1:0-1068 GCA_964654025.1 uncultured bacterium | reverse complement strand
CCGATCGCTGGCCCCGGGCGCAGGCCGCCGATCGCTGGCCCCGGGCGCAGGCCCCCGGGCGCAGGCCCCCGGGCGCAGGCCCCCGATCGCGGCCCTGGTAGCGCAGGGCTGGTCGCGCAGTCCAGACTCCGATGATTTGGCACTATAGCCAGTTCAGAGGCGCCCACTGCTGAAACCTGGCTGCAGGGAGGAGGACCGCGAAGACTCTCTTTCTGTAACGAGTTTCATAGCATGCATTTACGACACAACAGCGAAAGTTGGGCGATGCGAGGGTCCAGCTCAACACCGGTGCGGCTGGCCAACGAGGAAACCGATGCGGGGGGGCGGCTCCTGGGCCGATGCGGCGGGCCAACGCGGGGACCGATACCGTAGTCCGGCTCGGGGACCGATGCGGCGGACCAAGGCGATAGGCAGATGCCATCCGGGATATGCCTTGTTGGAACCGAAGGTGCCGCGTAGACTTAATAGAGGTGCAAGGGGCGAGAAGACCATCCCTGGGACCGTTCCACGCGGGGAGACGGATCCGGGAGGAGCACGTATCCCGCATCAAAGGGGATCTGCCATGAAACGACGCCACGGTTCACTGCTGGCGGCCGTCTTGGTCGCGGGCCTGGCGCTGATGGCAAGCGGCGCGGCGCCAGCCCATGCCCTCGACCTGGACGACATCATCCGTCTGAAGCTCGCCGGAATCGGCGAGGATACGATTCTCAAGCTCGTGGAGGTAGAGCGGTCGGCCTTCTATCTCAGCGTCGAAGACATGATCGACCTGAAAGATGCCGGTGCCAGCGACTGGCTCATCCGCGAACTCATGGACACGCCCGGCCGGTTTGGCGCTTCCTCGCAGGGTTCGGGTTCCAATGCCTCCTACGGCTACGACGACGACCTCTATGCCTACGACAATGATCTTTATGACTACGATGACTATGACACCGTGATCGTCCGCGATTATGAGCCGTTCGGTTCCGATGACTACTCTGTCATCTTCGCGCACTACTACTATGATCCATTCGCCTACCACTGGTATTCGTGGCCGCGGGCCTATGTCTACTACTCGCCGTTCTGGTGGTC
>CAZZIF010000488.1:0-2842 GCA_964654025.1 uncultured bacterium | reverse complement strand
ACGAAGGTTGGAAGCAAGGGGACCCGCAGACCCGCGCCCACCTGGTCACCCATCCGCAGCTCTACCTGAAGTCGCGCGCGCAGGCCGAGTCGCTCGTGGGCAGTGAAGACGAGCCATCCGAGACCGACCGCGTGCTCGCCGATCTGGAGACCATGGCCGCGATCGCCCGCCGCGTGCGCCATCGCTTCCGTCGCGGCCGCCATGCGGCCCCGATGGCACCCCCTCACGAAGCGCTCCAGTCCACTTGGCGGGAGGTGGCCTTGATCGTCGCCTCCCTGGATCGACTCATCAACCCCACCTCATCGGAGGAGTCCCATGCTTGATCGAGATACCCGCAGTGCGATCCTACGCCTGCGCCGCGAAGGCCACGGCGTCCGTACCATTGCTCGCAGCGTGCGCGTCTCGCGCAATGCCGTCCGCCGGGTCCTGCGCAATGGCACCTCCGAGGTGCCGGCCCTCGAGCGCGAGGAGCGCCTCGGGCCACACCTGGCCCGCATCAAGGAACTCTACCAGACCTGTGGCGGCAACCGCCAGCGGGTGCTCGAGGAACTCGCGGCCGAGAAGGTCTACGTCTCCTACTCGGCCCTGACCGCCTTCTGCCGCCGGCACGGCATCGGGGTGACGCCGAAGCGCCGCGTCGGCCACTACACTTTCGGTCCAGGTCAGGAGATGCAGCACGACACTTCGCCCCACACGGTCACGATCGATGGGCACCGCGTCGGCGTGCAGTGTGCCTCGCTCATCCTGTGCTTCTCGCGCTACGTCTTTGCCCAGGTCTACCCGCGCTGGAGTCGCTTCGAGTGCAAGTTGTTCCTGACCGAGGCCCTCGCCGAGTTCCAGGGCGCGGCCGGCGACTGCATGGTCGATAACAGCGCGGTCGTCATCGCGCGCGGGGCCGGCGCCGACGCCGTCGTGGCCCCTGAGATGGTCATCTTCGCCGATCGCTTCGGCTTCCGCTTCATCGCCCATGCCGTCGGCCATGCCGACCGCTCAGCCTACGTCGAACGGCAGTTCCACACCATCGAACACAACTTCTATCCCGGACGCACCTTCACGAGCCTCACCGATCTGAACCAGCAGCTGCGCGCCTGGTGCCGGCAGTTCAACCAACGCACCAAGCGGGCCCTGGGGCTCTCGCCCCAGGAGGCGCTGCTCACCGAGCGTCCCCACTTGCGACCCTTGCCGCTCTACATCCCACCCGTCTACGAGACCTACACCCGGCGGGTGAGCGTGGAGGGCTATGTCAACCTGCACACCAACCGCTACTCGGTCCCCACCGACTGGATCGGCCGGGCCCTGGAGGTTCGGGAAACGAAGGATCAGGTGCAGATCTTCGAAGGCCATCGCCTGGTGGCCTCCCACGAGCGCATCGAGCGTGGCAAGGGCCAGCGCGCCACCTTGCCCGAGCATCACGACGCCGTTCGGTGGCGGCGGCGACGCCGTCCGCCCCTGCCCGAGGAGGGACCCTTGCGTGCGGCCGCTCCCGAGCTGGATCAGTTCATCGACCGGCTCAAGCGCCATGACCGCAGCCAGGCACCCCGCCGGCTCCGCCAGCTCTACCGCATCTATCTCGACTACCCGCTCGATACCATCCGCCCCGCCGTTGCCTCCGCCCTGGAGTATGGCTTACTCGATCTGGTGCGCATCGAACAAATGATCCTGCGCCGCGCCGCCGGCGCCTACTTCCGCTTGCCCACCAACACGGAGAACCCGCATGAACGATGACCTCGATCAGCTTCTGGTCAATCTACGTCTCAAACACACCCGCGAGGTCCTCGGCGCACAGCTCGAACGGGCCGAGAAGACCGCCCCCAGCTACACCGACTTCCTCGCCGCTCTCCTGCGAGAGGAGTATCATGCCCAGCAGGCTCGCTTCCTCGAACATCGCATCAAACGGGCCCGCTTGCCCGAACGCTGGTCGCTCGAAAGCTTCCCCTGGAAGCGTCAGCCGGGGGTGCGCAAGGCCGCCATCCTGCAACTGGCCGAACTCGACTTCATCCCCCGCGCGGCCAACGTCGTTTTCATGGGCGATACCGGTGTCGGCAAGACCGGCCTTGCCAGCGCCATCCTGCTCAAGGCGCTGCAGGCCGGCTATCGCGGGCTCTTCATCAAGGCGCAAGACCTGTTCGAGGAGATGTACCAGAGCCTGGCCGACCGCTACTCACGCAAACTGCTCAATCGCTTGATCCGCCTGGATCTGATCCTGATCGACGAGCTGGGCTACATCAATCTCCAGCCCGAGCAGAGCAACATCTTCTTCAAGCTCATGGAAGAACGCTATGGCCGCAAAGCCACGATCATCACGACCAATCTCGAATATGACCACTGGTACGACTTCCTCGGAAAGAAGGAAATGGTCGGCGCTCTCCTGGACCGCCTGCGCCATCGCTGCACCACCATCGACATCAATGGCCCTTCCCTACGCGCACCGGAGTGAGCTGGCCGGGAACCCCCGGACCAAACGCATCGCCGGAGAGTCATCCCTGCAGAGCAAAGTCCTCTCTTCAATGAAGAATCCCACGTGGGTCAGTTCAGATTAGCAGAGACGGGTCTGTTCTCGTTGGCGGCGAGGCACTGGGGCGCAGACGTTCCAGTGCCTGATGCGCACTCCGGACCGGATGCGTATTCCGCTGAAGCCCGGACGAAAGCCGTAGGAGAAGTCATGGAACAACGGCTCATAGACCGCCTTAAAAGCATCGCTACGGATCTCCGGACGATCTTATCCTCCAGAGTCGGGAGTTCTGGCGGACGTCGCCGGCCATGTTCCTTCTCGATCCACGCTCGCCGAACTGGTGGTGCATGGTAGCATCCCCCCGGAGTCGACGATGCAGATCCTCCAGAT
>CAZZIF010000487.1:0-2850 GCA_964654025.1 uncultured bacterium | reverse complement strand
CCGCGACCGCGGATGCAGATGCGAATACGGATACCGCTGCGGATACCGCTGCGATCGATCCCGACCGGACGCTGAGCGAGGTCCTCGAGAACCTCCCGGGTCAGCCGCTGACGCTGGAGACAGCGATCGACTGGGCGCTCGAGAACGCGATCGTCATTCGGGAGGCCCAAGCGGCCGTCGAAGCCGCCGAAGGGGTTTGGATGCGAGAGAAGGGTGCTTTCGATCCGGAACTCTTCGCCCAGTGGTCTCGGTCTTCGAGCGAGACCCCTTCGTCCTCCCCATTTGCGCGGCCGGATGTCGTCGAGGACGAGGTGACCAACGCCTCGGCGGGCGCCCGATGGCTCCTGCCGTTGGGGACCGAGATCGAGATCGCACTCGACGCACGCGAACTCGACACCAACTCCGAGTTCACGGTGATCGATCCCGAGTACCGGGCCGATGGGCGCCTCTCGATCCGTCAGCCGCTTCTGAGGGGATTGGGTGCCGGGACGTCCTCCGAGCGCGCGGCCACGCAGCGGTTGACCCGCCGGGCGCGGGAACTCGAGCAGGAGGCGCGGCTGTTGACCCGGGCGAATGTGGAGGTCGCGTTCTGGCAGCTCTATGCCGCCGAGCGCGACTACGCGGTGGGACAGCTCATCGTCGAGCAGGCCGAGGCGCTCCTTCAGCAGAGCCGGTACCGGGCTGAGGCCGGTCTGGCCGGTCCGAACGAGACGGCCAACGCCCGCGTCTTCCTCGCCCAGCGAAGTCTGGCCGTGCTTGATCAGGAGGAGCGTCTGGGGCAGATCTCCGACCAGCTGGCCACCCTGCTGGGCCGGCGGCCGGAGTCGGGTCGGCAACGTTACCGTACCATGGGTGATCCGGCCGAACGCTTCGGGGTCCGGGACGTCGATGCGCTGATTCGACAGGCCTACGCGGCCAACCCCATCTTGCAGGCCGCCCAAAGCGCGCTGGCTGCCGCGGAAGCTCTCGCGCAAGGTGCGAAGTGGCAGCGGCTGCCGCAGCTCGATCTGTTCGGCGAGCTGGGCGGCACCGGGCTGGCCGGCGACAGCCGTGAGGTGATCTTCGGTGGCGACACACTCACCGTCGCGGTTGATGGTGGATACCAGAGTGCAATCGACGACGTCCTGGCGGGCGAGTTCCCGGCCTGGACGGTGGGGCTCGAGCTGTCGGTACCCATCGGGTTGCGAGAGGGCCGGGGCACGTACCGTCGCGCGCGGGCGGATGTGGATGCCGCGCGTGCGCGGATCGAGGCTCTCGAGCGGGTGCTGCAAGAAGACGTTCGGTCCGCCCATCGGGAGCTGGAGAATGGAAGCCAGCGGTTGAATTTGGCCCGCGAAGGCGTGGACGCCTCCTACGAACAGGTTCGCGTGGGACTGATCGAATACGAGAATGGCCGCACCACCGCGTTTGAGCTGGTTCGTCTGGCGGCCGATCTGGCTGAAGCCCAGACGAGACTGTCCGAAGCGCTGGTGCGAACCGCCCGCGCGGCCGCACAGTTGCGCTACTTGACGGCGGAGCAGAACGAGCGAGACGCATCGAGACACGTCGAGACACAGATAGAATCGAGGGTGAGATGAAGGCGACCATACAGAGGACCGGGCGGAGGACCATGCAGAGGACCGGGCGGAGGACCGGGCGGAGGACCGGGCAGAGACCCACGCAGAGGACCAGGCAGAGACCCATGCGGAGATCGTGGGCTTGGATCGGCGCAGGGCTGATCGTGGCCATCGGAGCGTTTGTGGTTGGGGGCTGCTCCGGCGGGGACGATGCCGCCGCCGGTGGAGGGGGCCGCGGTGGTGGTGGGTTCAAGCGGCCGCCGACGCCGGTCGAGTTCGCCGTCCTCACGCCCGGGCGGGTGGTGGACCGGTTCCATGCCGTCGGCACCATCGAGGCCGCCGAGACGGTGCTCCTGGTCTCGGAGATCCCGGGGATCGTCGAGCGTCTGCCGTTCCGCGAGGGCGGTCATGTCGAGAAGGGGGATCTGATCGCGCAGCTTCGTGATGACGAACTCGCCGCGACCCTCGACCGGGCCGAGGCCATTCGCGAACAGCGGCAAGCCGCCTACGACCGGGTTCGCTCGGTCGTCGACCGGGGCGCGGGCACACCCCAGGACTTAGACGACGCGGCGGCGGCGCTCAAGATCGCCGAAGCCGATCGCGCACTCGCCCAGGCCCGCCTGGAGAAGACCAGCATCCGTGCTCCCTTCAGTGGTGTGGTGGGGTCCCGGCGCGTGAGCCCGGGTGCTTTCCTGTCGATGGGGGCGCCCATTGTGGACCTGCACGCGATCGAGGAACTGGAGGTTCGCTTCACCGTGCCCGAGCAGTACGTGCCGCTCTTTGAGATCGGCGGCCGCGTCGAGGTCGCGGTCCCGGCCTTTCCCGGCCAGCGACTGGACGGGCGGATCACGCTCATCAATCCCGGCCTCGATCCCGAGACCCGTAGCGCCGAAGTGATTGCCCGCGTACCCAATCCAGAGGAACGCGTGAAGCCTGGCATGTCGGCCGATGTGGAGCTGATCTTCGCCGACCGCCCCGCCGCGCTCACCGTCCCCAATCAGGCCGTCTTCACCGAGCGCGATCAGATGTTCGTCTATCGCATCGAGCCCGACACGACCGTGGCACGCACGCCGGTTACCGTGGGGACGCGGTTGGTCGACCGCGTGGAGGTGACCTCCGGACTTTCGGCCGGTGATCGCATCGTGCTGGCCGGCCACCAGAAGCTTTTCGAGGGCGCCCGGGTGTTCCCGGTGCCGAGTGGCGCGCGCCCCGGTGGTCAGCCCATCGGCGGCCCCGGCGGCGGAGAGGGCAGCGAAGCATCCGCGGGGATCAGACCATGAAACTGAGCGAAATC
>CAZZIF010000486.1:0-2862 GCA_964654025.1 uncultured bacterium | reverse complement strand
ACCTCGTCATCGACCTCTTCGCGCTCTCCGAAGGCGAGGGCTGGGTGGGCATCACCGTGGAATCGAGGGGCGATCCGTCGCTCACCGACAGCTTGCGAATTCACTTCACCACGGGCGAGCCGCAGAGCTTCGGTTTCACGGCCACCGCACCCGTTACCGAGTTCACCCCAGAGCTTCAAGAGACCGTCTTCGCCCAGATTCTCTTCGAGAACACGGGTGAGGAGGACGACATTCTCGCGGTCGACATCGTCGATGAGCTGACCACCGTCCCGGCCGACTGGGCGTTATCGATCTGCGACGACCGCGGCGTGTGCATCGGCCCCCATCTGGACCTGCCGATCAGTGCGGGCGATGTGATCGGCAGCTGGGGCGTGGACGTCATCCCCTACAGCGAGGGCCAGGGGCAGGTCGGCATCTCGGTGGCTTCGACCGGAGACCCGGACCTGACGACGACCCTGGTTTTCCAGTTCGAGACACCGGGTGCTCAGCAGGGCTTCACACGCACCGTGCTCGGGGAGATGTTCACGACCTGGTGGTGCGTCAACTGCCCCGTCGCCGAGGAAGCACTCGATACGCTCTATGACGAGGAAGGTCAAGCCGAGCTGGCCGTGATCCATTGGCACCCGTTCTCCGACGACACAGGCGGACTCGGCATTCCCGAGACCGATCCGCGCATCGCGGCCTACACCAACCGTTTCGGCGGTCAGACCTCCTACCCCACGACGATCTTCTCGGGGCACGAGCGGATCACCAGTGGCACCGAGGAGACCTACGCCGAGTACCGCGCCAGCTACGAGGCGCAAGCCGGTACACCGAGCGAGGTGAATGTGGTGCTCCAGGCCTCCCTGGACGGCGCCGAGACGATCGACGCCACGATCGCGATCGAATCACTGGCCACGATGGAGGCGACCGAACTCGAGCTTCACGTGGTCGTGGTCGAACACGAGACGCCGCTGCCGCTGATCCCAGCGCGCATCTTCAGCTACACGGCCCGCCGGGCGGTGACCGAATCGGTCGAGGTGGGCGGCGGCGCCACATTGCAGCGTTCCGCCCAGATCACTGTCGAGGAAGATTGGATCCTCGAACATGTGCATGTCGTGGCCTTCCTGCAGGAACCGGGCTACGGCGACGTTCTGCAAGCTGCCATGATCGCCCTGCCGCAAGGAGCACCGCTCGCGGCAGGCCTGGACCCTTCCGGCAACTAGCCGGAACGAGACATCTGGCCGCGGGCGCCCTGGGGCTTTGAGGTCCAGTCCGCATCGAGGCCGGAGACCCATGTTGAAGGGGGAAGGCGTGCTCTCGATCCGTCGCGCGCGAGCGCATTCGAGCCTGCTGCGGGTCAGCTTTGCTCTGGCCGCGCTATCCTGTTCGGCTCTCTTCGTCTCGATCGTCGTTCCGGGAATCCTCCCCGGCGTCGCCTCGAAGGCCGCCGCGGGAGAGATATCCGGCGCCAACCGGCTCGAGGTCTGGGTGGACGACTCGCTGCGAGCGGCCGCCTACCTGAGCAAGTTCGACGTCCAGTACCAGTCCGATAACTGGCTGGTGGGCGCGCGATTCGAGTACGACGAGGAATCGATCTGGGATCCGGATCGCGGGGCCGAGATCACCCGCCGGTACGCCGAGTACGGGGACGAGACCTTCACGCTGCGGGGCGGCAACTACTACGCCACCTTCGGGCGAGGGCTTCTCCTGCGGGCCATGGAAGAGGATGAGGTCCGCCTCGACCGGGACATGGACGGCTTGCACGGGATGGTGAGCTACCGGGGCCTCGAAGGCCAGGGCTTCGTGGGTCGGCCGCGCAATGACATTACCTACGAGCGGGACGACATGCTCTCAGGGCTCGATGCGGCCTACCAGCTCGCCGGCCCACTCCGCGTCGGCGGAGGCTATGTGCGGCTCGATGCCGGCGATCCGCCGGGTGAGCCCGGCAGTGACAGTGACGATTACCGGCGGCCCATCGAGGAGCTGGCCGGCGGGCGTATCCAGTTCACGCACGGCATCTTCGACGTGTACTTCGAGGGCGCGCAGCGCATCCGTCGCGGCGAACGCAATCCTCGCGGAGGTTGGACCGGCCTCACCGGCTCGAAACCCAAGGAAGGCGAAGCCTACTACGGCGCCGTAACGGTGGGCATCCCGGGATACGTGCTGCTTCTGGAAGGAAAGAACTACGAGCGCTTCGACTTCGATTACTCGACCCCACCGCCCGTCAACAAGGACGGCGCCCCGCTCAACAATGCGGACGACGAACAAGGCTTCGGCGCCGTTCTGACCGCGAGCCCAACGACCGATATCACCCTGGACGGCAACGCATCCTACGCTGAGTCGGGAGACGATCACGACGGCGCCGAGCGAACGGCTGCCGGCCTGACGATCCGCAAGGACTGGTGGGGCAAGGGATCGATTCAGATCGGAGGCGAGTACGTCAAGGAAGACTCGCTCGCCGTCACGACCGGCTACTGGCTCCGCGAGTACGCCGGGCCGAGCTTGGAGGTCTCCTACTATCTCACCGACATGATGTCGGTCGCCTTCAAGGGCCACCTCTACGACCGCACCGATGACGACGTGGAGTACACCGAGGTCACCTCCGACATCACCTTGAGCCATGCGTCGGGCAAGTCGATCACCTTCTCGATCATCTCGGCCAGCGAGGAGCTACCCCACTATGAGATGGGCGACACCTGGTATCTGGTGCAGCTCGCCTGGTCCCTGGGATACTCTCACGAGCTGACCGTCAAGATCGGCGAGGAGCGCGGCGGCATCACCTGCTCGGGCGGTGTCTGCCGCTACGAGGAGCCCTTCGAAGGGGTACGCATAGAACTCATGTCGCGCTTGTAGGCAGTGCCGGCTAGGAAGCCCGCGGAA
>CAZZIF010000485.1:0-2866 GCA_964654025.1 uncultured bacterium | reverse complement strand
AATCGCCGCCGGTCAGCATGCCCTCGATCAGAGCGGCCTCGATCTCCAAGCTCTTGAGATCCTGGCAAAGGCCGTCGTGCAGATCCTGCGCCAGGCGCCGCTGCTCCCGTTCGGTGGCTTCCATCAAACCCCTCTCCAGCTTGCGCCGAACGGTCACGTCGCGAACGATGGCGAGAACCTCGTTGGGCGCACACGGTACCATGCGGCTCTCGAACTCCCTCCGTGCTCCGTCCTTATCGAGGGCGTAGTCGTAGATCTGCATCTCGCCAGTGGCCAGCGTCAGCGCGACCATCTCCGCCGTTAAGCGGCTGATGTGCGGCGGGAGCACGTCCGCAACGGCAGCACCGAGGATCCGTGCCATCGGAAGCAGCAACAACCCGGGCGAGTTCGTCTGCACATCGGTGAACCGGATCCGGTCATCGATGCGGAAGATGAGGTCGGGGAGAGCGCGAACGATGCTGCGGTATCGCTGCTCGCTGCATCGCAGTGCATCCGAGTGTCGCATGAATTCCAGCGAAGCAGAGAGAAGGCCGGATGCCACCGCAAGGGCATGAAGCTCCGACGAGTGCCAGATCCGCTCCTGCTGGCAATCATCGAACCCCACGAAGCCCCACCAAACGCCCTCAACATGAATCGGAACGGCGGCGATCGACTGAATGGCCTGGGCCTCGAGGAATGCCCGTTGCGCATCGGGGAGACTACCGACAACCGCCGCGACCGGCCGGCCGGCCGCCAGATCCTCCTGCCAGCGAGTGAAACCGATGTCTTCGTAGGACACATCTTGCAAGACCGGGTTGTCGATCTGGGGAGTTACGCCAGAATCGGCCCATTCGTGACGTTGAGACGTACGCACGTTACCGCTCTTGTCAGCAACGTTCTCGAAGACATAGACGCGCTGGACGCCGGCCGCGCGTCCAAGCAGGCCCAGGATGCTGTCCATGCCGTCCCAGGTCCTGCGATTCAGCAGCAACCCGGCCATTTCGCTAACGGCTTCCAGAATACGCTCGCGCTGCCGCAGCTGCTCGTGCACCCGCTGAGCTTCTCCCTCGACCAGCCGGCGATGCGTAACGTCGCGGTTGACCGTCACGCCGCCGATGCGTTCCCCGCTCTGATCCAGCACCCAGGTGACCGAGGCCTCCACATAGAGCGTCCGTCCGTCCTTGCTTCGCTGGCACACCTCGCCCTTCCAGGACCCGTTCGCCATCAACGTGGCCACCGCATCGGCCAAGGACTCATCACACCACCCGGTAGCCAGCAGTTCGTCGATGTGGCGCCCGAGCGCCTCGGCCTCCTGCCAGCCATAGATTCGGGTGGCGCCCTCGTTCCACGATTGGATGTGGAGATCGAGGTCGGTGGCGATGATGGCGTCGGACACCTGGTCGAGGAGGGCTGCTTGATGACGGATCTGCAGCTCTGTGCGATGACGCGCCGTGTTGTCCCGCACGAACCCGACGGCATACCCCTCCTCGTGAAGCAGATAGCTACAGCTCACCTCCACATCGCAGATCCCCCCGTCCTTGCGCCGGTGCTTCGATTCAAACCGCGCGTATCCGCGCTCCTTGAGGAGATCAAGACGCCTGGCGACTACATCGGGGTCGTCGGCAGCCTCAAGATCTGCGATGGTCATGCCCGCCAACTCCTGCTGGCTGTATCCCAACATCCGGGCGGCCGCCCGATTGGCCTCGAGGATCTGGCCTTGCATGTTGACGATAAAGAATCCGTCGACCGCCGTGTCGATGATTCGCCGGTAGCGCTCGCTCTTCCAGCGCAGCTCGCGTCCCAGGATCTCGAGCGGCCGCGTAAGTCCCTCCGCCAGGAGTGCCCGGTAGAGAAAGTAATAGGAGATGACCTTGAGCAGGTGGCCAATCATGTTGGCGTGCGCATAGGGATGATCGTACTGCGTGAAGGAGAGTTCCGAGAGCATCGTTACACCAATCGCACCCAGGATCCAAGGCGTGATGCGCAGCCCCACCGCCTGGCGTGCTCGCCACGTGAAGAAGCCGGCCAGCGCCAGGAGCCCCACGATGAGTAACTCGGCGCGGGTCTTGAACGCCGTCAATCCGGATCCGGGAACGAAGCAAACCGGGAACACGTCCCAGACGAGAATCGCACTAGAGAGCAGCCCCGACATGACCACGACCAGGACCACCCCAAAGCGCAGCGGCAGCGAATGGACGCAGTAGAGGGAGAAGAGTAGCAGAGCCGTCACCTCGATGAAGCGGGCGGCTATCCAGAGCTGGCTCGCAAGGTTCGTGCTGGCTCCCGGAAAGGTGTTCATGCCCTCGTAGGCCAAGGTGTGAATCAGGTCGAAGGCGCCCACGAAGGCATAGGCTACCCCCACCAGAAGGAACCCACGGGGCACGTGCAGATGCCGGACGTTCCAGACCAGCAAGAAGACGCCCCACGCCACGGCCACCGCCCCCACCTCGACCAGGGCATGGAACAGCAGGTAGTCGTGCTCACTGAGATAGGCCAGGCCAGCGAGCAGCGCGGCGAAGAGGGCGATCTGCAGCCAGCGTTCGCCTGCGGCCGAGAACCACCCGCCCACCTGCCCTTCTCCGCATGTGTCCGCGGTGCCGCCGGCCGCGGCATCCTCGTCCACTGTGCCCTGCGCTACGGGTGCAGCCGGTTTCCCGGATGGATCTTTCACACCTCGCTCTCCTTCCTGGATCACCCGGACGGAATCGTACAACGGAATGGGAGTGGTAGAAAGGATTGGAAAGGACTGGAAAGGACTGGTGGTAGAAACAGCGGAAACCGGGCGGGCGTCAATCCAACGGATCGAACTGCGCCTTCTCCACGTAGCACACGGGACACCGCCATTCTTCAGGCAGCTCCTCGAACGGGGTCCCCGGCGGAATCCCAT
>CAZZIF010000484.1:0-2866 GCA_964654025.1 uncultured bacterium | reverse complement strand
AGCTGGACATCGCGCGGAAGCTGGACATCGCGCGGAAGCTGGACATCGCGCGGAAACTGAACGTCGCGCGGAAACTGAACGTCGCGCGGAAGCTGAACGTTGATCGGTTTGCACTTCCAGGGGTAAAATGTGAGCAGGGACACGTGGATCCTGCCATTCCCCCGTGGTCCCGATCAGCATCGTTTCGCTCCCATGGCTGGCCCGGTGCATGGAGAGATAGGTGATGGTTGGGTGGGTCCGACATTGTATTGCAGGGCAACCGGGGATCGTGCGCGCGGCACTGGATCGCCAGCCAGCTCCGGTCAGGATCCGCTCATGCTCGATCCGGCCTGGGTTCTGCCGCGGCGCGCTGGGCGTTCTCTTCTTCCTCGGCGCATTCGGCTGCGTCACGGGCACGGGCACGGTCCCGGTTCTGGGCATTCCCCCGGCCGGCGCCCGGCCCCTGGAGATCCTGATCGAGGCGCCCGCCGACGACGGCGAGGAGATCGATGATGCGATCTGGTGCCCGTTCAACTCGCCCCTGCGTTGCGGCCGGGTCATGCCCGAGTCGCGTCACGTCGTCGGCCTTCGGTTCCGGGTTCCGGAGCTGGTGGGAGCCGACAGCGTGCTCTATGCGCGCTTGCGCTTCCACTCGCGCGGGGGGCTGGTTTCCGATGAGATGACGATGGTGATTCGCGGCGCCCTTGAGCCGTCCTCCCCGCCGCTGTCGGCCCTGCGCCGGCCCTCGCAGCTGCCCAAGACCGAAGCGATGCTCTGCGAGACCTTCGGCGATGCCTGGATCGCCGGACCGACGGCGCTGCACTACTACAGCGACGACGTCAGCCCGATCCTGAACGAGATCCTGGCCCAGCCGGCCTGGGGCCAGGACGCATCGGCGCTGATCCTGTGCATCGAAGACAGCTGTGCCGCGGGGGCCGAGCCCGCCTATCTGGCCTTCGCTCCGTGGGAGACCTCGCCGTGGCCGGTGACCTTGCAGATCTGCCGGACGCTCGAGGAGACGTTCCTGGCCCACGAGTGCCTGGCGCGTCCGGCCGGCACCTCGATCACCGTCGCCTTCACGTCGCTGATCGACCTTGAAGCCTATGTAGAGTTCGGCGCCGGCGGCCTCGGTTCGGCGACGCCATGGGTACTGGCCCCCGGCGGGGAGTCGTGCCACCTGCGGGTCGAGGGCCTGGAACCCGGCGCCGAATACGACTACCGGCTCCGCTACCGCCGCGCCGGCAGCGATGAGCCTTTTGCGGCCGGCGAGATCCGCCGCTTTCGTACGCAACCGGCTCCTGGCACCGCGTTCATCTTCACCACGCAGGCGGACTCACACATCTCCGAGTCCTGGATCCAGGGGGCGCTCGAGCAGGATCGGCTCGAGCTCTACGAGGTCACGCTCGAGAACGTGAGTCAGGACGAACCCGACTTCCACATCTCACTGGGCGACTTCAGCCTCAGCGGCACGGCCCGCAACCTGATCGAGTGCTGGGGGCAGTACGAGGTCCAGCATCGCTACCTGGACCGAGTGCTGCACTCGGTGCCCTTCTTCCTGGTGCTCGGCAATCACGAGGGCGAACTGCGCTGGCTCTATGAACTGGGCGACAGCATGGCCGTGTGGTCGGAGATCGTCCGCCGCCAGCTCTTCCCGAATCCCTACCCGGACGGCTTCTACGCCGGCTGCGACGATCCGGCCGTCAGCGGTTCGGGCTATCGCGAGAGCTACTATGCTTGGGAGTGGGGCGATGCGCTCCTGGTGGCGCTCGATCCCTACTGGTACACGTTCGAGGCGCCGTTCCACCATCCCGAGCCCTCCGAAGGCGGCGGCTGGTGCTGGAGCCTGGGGCAAGAGCAGTACGAGTGGCTCCATGCTGTGCTCTCGGCGTCGGAGCGCACCTGGAAGATCGTCATGATTCACAACCTGACCGGCGGCATCGTGGGCACCGGCAACGACGCCTACGGCCGTGGCGGTGTCGAGACGGTCGACCACGCGGTCTGCGGGAGGCCGAGCTTCGAGTGGGGCGGCCAGGACGAGAGCGGCGCCGATGTCTTCACCGAGTTGCGTCCGGGCTGGACACACGGGCCGGTGCACGATCTCCTGCGGGATGCCGGTGTGCGGCTCGTGCTCCATGGCCACGACCACCTCTTCGCGCTCCAGGAGTACGAGGGGGTCGTCTACCTGCTTTGCCCGCAAGCGGCCGATGCCTCCTACGGATACGGCGCCATGGACCCCGGCCAGTATGCCCACGGGCACCTCCTGCCCAACGCGGGCCACCTGCGCTTCCAGGTCTCGCCCGAGCAGCTCGCGATCGAGTACGTCCGCGCCTACCGGCCCGGCGATGGGCCGAATGGGACCGTGGCGTTCCAGCACGTCCTGTATCCTGACGTCACGAGCGTGCCGGGACTGCCGGGCGTGCCCGGCATGGGACCCGGCCCGCACTCCCAGGACCCCGGCCCGCTGATGAGCCCCATCCTGGTCATCACGCCCAGTCTGTGGACCGGTGAGGGATTCCTCGAGCTGCGTCTGGCCGCGCCGGGGGAGCAGCACAGTCCCGGGTGGCCTTCTCTCGACCCAACAGACGCCGCGGGGGACGCTGTCTGGGGCGTTGCTTGGGACGCCGGGTGGGGCGCTGCCGGGGGCGCTGCCGGGGGCGCTGCCGGGGCCGCTGCCGGGGCCGCTGCCTGGGGCGGCGGGCCGCGCACCGTGCGGGTGTTCGATCCCCAGGGACGCTGCTGTGCCCAGCTGCCACTCGACCCTCTCGGACGTTGCAGGTGGGATGGGCGCGACGGCCGGGGCCAGATCTTGCCGTCGGGCCGCTACTTCTGCCACTACCCATCGGCCGGGGAGACCCGCGCCGGGATCGCGACCGTCTCTATCCTGCGC
>CAZZIF010000483.1:0-2867 GCA_964654025.1 uncultured bacterium | reverse complement strand
CACTTCCGAAAGGTCCGGATCATGCGCGTTCTTGAGCCCTTCGGCGAGGGCGCCTGCTTCCACTCCCTATCGCACGATGTGCCGGCGCGCATCGATTTCTACCGCTCGCGAGTGGTGGATGGGTTGGGGCTCACCGTGCATGAGGGTATCTTCGCTGTCGAACTTGCCGAGGGACGCGAGCCGCGACGCGGCGAGGCCAGTGCACTCGGGAACTACATGCCCGTCGCGCCGCCCGCGGATCTGCCGACCATCGCCACTACGCCGGAGCCTGCGGACTGGCTGCAGACGCACGTTCTTTCTCCCTTCCTGCAGAAGGTCCGGGAAGAGCGCCTCGGGGAGGTCGAGCGCATCGCGGAGCACGTGGAACTGTCGCTGACCGAGTTGCTCCAACGCACGGACGAAGAACTCGGCCGCGCCGCAGCCGAGGTGGACGAGGGCAAGAAGGGCGCCGAAGGCCGACTGGCCAAGGCGGAGAATCGCCACGCGGAGTTGCTCGCGCGCCGCGAACGCCGGCGGGAGGAACTGGGCCGGCAGAGCGCCCTGTCTTTGCAAGGCGTGGAACGAATTACCAGCGCGTTGATCCTTCCGCACCCAGAGCGAAGCTCGGGAGAAGTCACCCGGCTGCGACAGAACCTGGAAGTGGAAGACATCGCGATGAAGGTGGTTGCCGAACACGAGCACGCTCGTGGATGCCAGGTGGAGGACGTGAGCGCCAAGAACCTCGGCTATGACCTGACCAGCCTTGACACCCGATCCGGCGAGATGCGTCTGATCGAGGTCAAAGGACTGTCGGCCACGACGGGAACCATCTTGCTGACGCCCAACGAGCGCCGGATCGCCGAAGACCGCCGCGACTGCTACTGGCTCTACATCGTCACCAACTGTGGCGACGAGCCGGTTCTCCAGGAACCGATTCTCGATCCCGCCCGGCACCAGTGGAACGAGGTCAAGAAGGTGCAGCACTACTACCTGCGGGTGGACGCCATGACGCAGCCGATGCAGGTTCCCTATGGAGACGAAGAAGCATGAGTGACAAGCTGACTCAGCGAAACGATCAGGGCGCTGTCGACTACGATGCGATCCTGACCGAGGTCGCCGGGCTCATCGAGCAAGCGCGACGGCAGGTCGCTCGGAACGTCAACTCGGCGATGACCAGCCTCTACTGGCTCATTGGCCGCCGCATCGTCGAGTCCGAGCAGGGCGGCGAGCGACGGGCCGGGTACGGGGAAGAACTGATCGCGCGGCTGGCCGATGATCTCTCGGCTCGTTTCGGCAGGGGATTTTCGGTACGTAACCTCTGGCACATGAAAGCCTTCTATCTTGCCTGGCCACCGCCGACGGACGGTCGGATTCCGCAGACGCCGTCTGCGGAAACCCGGGCCGATGAAATTCCGCAGACGGCGTCTGCAGAATCGCTTGCCGGCGGCCATACACCTCGTTTCCCTCTCCCATGGTCCGCCTACGTCCGTCTGCTGTCGGTCAAGAGCGCCGATGCCCGCCGCTTTTATGAGGCCGAGGCCTTGCGCGGCGGCTGGACCGTTCGCCAGCTGAACCGCCAGATCGAGTCTCAGTTCTATGAGCGCACCGCGCTGTCGAAGGACAAGGCTGCCATGCTCGAGAGGAGCCAGGAGGCACGGCCCGAAGACGCCATCAGCCCCCAGGGAGCAGTCAAGGACCCCTTCGTGCTGGAGTTCCTCGATCTCAAGGACGAGTATTCGGAGAGCGAATTGGAGGAGGCGCTGATCCGCCATCTGGAGAGCTTCCTTCTGGAACTCGGCGGTGAGTTCTGTTTCATCGGCCGCCAGAAGCGCCTGCGGGTCGGCGATGTCTGGTATCGCGTGGATCTCGTCTTCTTTCACCGGCGTCTGCGGTGCCTGGTGGTCATCGACCTCAAGATCGGCTCCTTCTCCCATGCGGACGCCGGGCAGATGCACCTCTATCTCAACTATGCGCGCGAGCACTGGACGCACGAAGGCGAGAATCCACCCGTGGGCCTGATCCTCTGCGCGAGCAAGGATGCGGCCGTGGCGCACTACGCCCTCGACGGCCTGCCCAACCAGGTGATGGCGGCCGAGTATCGAACCGTCCTGCCGGACGAGCAGGCATTGAGCGCCGAGATCGAGCGGACCCGGGCCCAGCTCGAGGAACACCGGGCAGCCCAGCCCAAGGGAGAAGTCAATTGATCCCCAAGGAATGCAAGCGCCTCGCCGAGGTGGATTTTCCGATCGCCGAGGTGAGCAAACACGCCGCGCGCGAGAAGTCGATCCGCCACGGACACCCCTCGACGCTGCACCTGTGGTGGGCCCGGCGGCCGCTGGCCTCGTCGCGGGCCGTGTTGATGGCGCTTCTGTTGCCCGACCCCTGCGACGAGTATTGCCCTGCGGAATTCAAGGCCGAGGCACGCCGTCTTCTGAACGAGTACGGCGGACCGACCGAAAGCGACGCCGATCTACGCTCGAACTTCCTGCGTTTCATCGCCGACTTCGCCAACTGGGACAACGCGGCGAAGCCGTTCTACCTGCGGATCGGCCGGGGCCTCGTGACGGCGGCTCACGGCGAGGAAGCGCCGCTGGTCGTGGACCCCTTCGCCGGAGGGGGCTCGATCCCGCTCGAGGCCCTGCGGCTCGGCTGCGAAACCTTCGCCACCGACCTCAATCCTGTCGCGTTGATGATCCTCAAGGTGATGCTCGAAGACATTCCGCGCCACGGGCCGGACTTGGCAGACGAACTGCGCCGAGTGGGAGGCGAGATCAAGTCGGCCGCCGAGAAGTGCAACTTCCCGCTGGAGAAGGTCTACGTCAATATCGATCGGTACGGCAACACGTCGGCGGCCTCGATTCCGCTGGCGTTGTCCGTGGGCGTGGCCG
>CAZZIF010000482.1:0-2868 GCA_964654025.1 uncultured bacterium | reverse complement strand
GGTTATAAAAATCAGATAGAAGACGGATTTTCAACAATAGCAGGCGGTTCATATCTTAAGTTAGGCGCGGGTTCGTTTGGATTTAGGGGACAAAGAGATTCGCCTACTTCAATGTTAGACCTTTCGGCAAGTGATAATATATTCGTAGTTGCTAATTCAGATTTTTTATTTTATGATTCTGACGGTGAGATACAGTTAAATAACTGTGCGGGTACTGGGAATGCGTTTTTAAGTGTTGACGAATTTGGAGTGGTTTCAAGAGGAAGCGGGACTTTTAGTAATACTAATAATTATGTAGATTCACTTTATTTTTCCGGTTCTGAGAGTAAAACATTGACTTTAGAAAGGAACGGGTTAAGTGATATATGGGGAACGTACACGGATTCGGTAAATGTTTACACTGCCGGAACGGGAATTAATATAACTGGATTAGAGATAAGCGCAGACGGTAATTATTTACCTTCCGGGACTTTAAACTATACTTTGAGATATAACGGAAGTGAATGGAACGAGACTTCTTTACTACAGTTAGATACGATAAATAATAATATTTTAGGAGGGGTTAGTAATGTTATTGGAACGAGTTCTACTTATACATTCATCGGTGGTGGTTTAAATAATGAAATCGGAGATAATTCAGAATTATCTATAATAGTAGGTGGTTTGAATAATAAAATATTTAATGATTCAGATTTTTCATTTATTGGCGGTGGAAGTGATAATGACATTGGTATTTATGGGGATTATTCCTTCATAGGCGGTGGAAATGATAATAATATTAGTGGTACTTCAAATTATTCCTTCATAGGCGGTGGAAGTGATAACGACATTGATTCATCAAATTATTCCTTTATTGGCGGTGGAAGGTATAATGATATAGATAGTTTTTCAGGTTATTCAGCTATTAATTCTGGGTGGAATAATGAACTTAATATAACATGGCATTCTACAATAATCGGTGGGGCTAATAATTTATTAGATAATTCCGAATACTCTGTAATCACAGGCGGGCAGAGTAATACAGTTTTTGGTGATTATTCAGTCGCAGGGGGAAGAAATGTTAAAGTCGGGAATGCTACATTTGCTTATAATATTTCAGCAGAAAACGATATATCCGGCACTGATTCACTATTCTATATAAACGGGGTAAACTTTTGGTTCGATGACGATACTAAATACTTTCAAATAGATAACTTAGCAGGCAGTGGGACGGCGTTTGTAACAGTCGGCTCAGACGGAAAACTTTACAGAGGCGGTGGGACTTCGTCATCTTTTAGCGCGGCAGACGATATTTATGTAAGCGGAGCTTCTTACAGTTCACAAACTTTAACATTAACAAGAGAAAACGAAACAAGTATTGACGTTGAGATTTTAGACGAATTGGTAAAAGTCGGCACTTCTGGGCTTGCTTCTTATATGGATTCAACACAGTTTGAGCTTTCGACTTCGGTACAATTAATGGGAGCGAGTTCAGCAACGACTGGGCAGTTTTTTGGCTTTGATGGGACTTTCGACTTCTTAGACCCTCCCGTTGCTGAATATTACTATTCGACAACCGTTGCCCCGGTAAATAATTACAACACATACAATACATACACTGGGACGGATTGTTCGATTTCAAGCGCGACCGTTATCGTATCGAGCGCTGAAATATTAGCTTTACATACTACATCTAAGACTTTAATTGCCGCGCCGGGCGCGAATAAGATAATTGATGTAATAAGCTGCATCGGATACTTGGATTATAATTCGACGGCTTACACACAAGCAACAAATTCTAATTTAAATATAAAAGTGGGTGATGGGAATTTATTAAGTGTGTTTACAAACACTGATTTTGTTCTTGCAAGTTCTGATAAGTATATGAAATTTAAAACATTAAACATCGGCGGGCAAGGGGGAATAGATGTAAACACAGCTTGTACTTTAGAAACTGATAATCAAATAAGCGCGGGCAATTCAACAATGTATATATATATAACATATAGGATTATAGAATTATGAAATATTTAATATATGTATTTATAATCGTTTTAGGTTGTGGAATTTTTTCCACCACCTTAGCACAATTAAATATAAAGGAGAAACCAGAAAAAGTTAAGAAAGAGAAAATAGGCGTTATATTTGAGAATGAAAAGACTAAGGAAAAAGCAAAAAATAAGATAAAAGCTACAAAAGAATACTATCCACGAGGGAAAAGGAACACAATCGAAATGAAAATCCCTTACGAACCTACCATCGGTGCTAAATCTTACTATTCAGTAACAATAATAGTAGAAAAACCGTAAATATATATACATTAACTGTAAATTAAGACCAAATTAATATGCATTAATACTTGCATTTATTTAACTATTTATTTGCATAATTGAAAATTATTTTGTATTTTTACAACATAATGTTTGACACAAAGTCAAACAATGTAAAACAAAACAGGAGTTACAAAATGAAGGTATCATTAATTACAAAAAGCGATGGGGAAATGACTATTATTTCATCTGTTTATACAGATGCTCTTGATGAAAAAACTGTCTTGTTAGACAGATACCCTGCGAACACCTGCGAGGTGAGAATCTTAGAAGTTAAAAATGCTTGTAAAATAGCAGGTGTTTCTCTAAGACAGTTCCTAAAAACTGCTTTAAAAACTGCACAAACGGAATATAATTTCGCAAAAGATTTATATTCGGCACAGCCGGATATGTTTTTAAAAGAAAAAAATAAAGTTGAAGAAATCAAAAGCGAGTTAGAAAAACTCGCTTAAAAACCGCAAATGGAGCTTTCAGGCGGGTTCGATTCCCGCCTGCGGTTCAGAGATATTTAATTGTTTTTTTTTAAAATTTTTATAGGAGGTAAATAATGAAAAATTTA
>CAZZIF010000481.1:0-2875 GCA_964654025.1 uncultured bacterium | reverse complement strand
CAGGCCCCTCCCAGGCCCGCCGTGACTTCCTTTGGTCGGGCTGGCTCCCCGGCGAAATCCCAAACCACGCCCCGCTCCAGCCCCGCGCCGTCGACCTCCAGGTCCTCGGGGCGCCCCCACCCCATGCCAGCACCTTGAGAAGTTGACGCGGTCATCGGCCGAGCGCCAGCGAGGTCTGCTGAACGTCGGCATGAGCGGCGGGCCACCAGCCTTCCATCCTGGCACTTGCCGCGCTTCCTAGCGCGGCAAGTGCCAGCTGGAAGCGAAGTCCCCGTCCGCTCAATGCTATCTCCTGATTGTTCGACCGAGGTACTGATAATCACGAATCACGAATCGGAACCTCCCGAGAGAGCTGACAGATCACGGAATGCCCGTAGTGCCATGGCGTGCGATGTCAGAAGTGGTCCTCATAACTCTTGCGGTTTCCGCTCACTAGGGTAGTGTTTCCTTGATGGTCCAGCTGGAGGTTCGAGATGTATGTGTCACATGTCAAGCTAAGGAATTGGAGGAACTTCCGCGAGGTAGACGTCGGCCTAGGGGAAAGAGTCTTTTTGGTCGGGCCGAATGCCTCCGGCAAGTCGAACTTCCTGGGAGCTTTGCGTTTTCTGCGTGATGTTGCCAAACCAGGCGGCGGGTTGCAGAAAGCCGTTGAAGACCATGGGGGTGTATCCAAGATCCGCTGCCTGGCGGCCCGTAGGCACCCGGATGTGGAGCTTGAGATTGAGCTCTCTGATAAAGAAACCGACATCGAGCCGGCATGGCGCTATGCTCTCGGTTTGAAGCAGCAGCCCCGCGGTGACCGAAAACCATACGTGGCCTATGAGCGCGTCTGGCAAGCTGGAACGGAAATCCTCTCCCGTCCGGATGACGATGACACGTCTGATGAGCTTCGATTAACGCAGACCCACCTAGAGCAGATCAGCCTCAATGCACCATTCAGGGAAATCTCGAAGTTCTTAGAGTCCGTCCTCTATCTGCACTTGGTTCCGCAACTGGTTCGGCATCCGCGGGAGTTCTCTGGTCCTGGTGTTCCCGGCGATCCATTTGGCCGGAGCTTCCTTGAGCGAATTGCGAGGACCCCTGAACGTACGCGACGCTCCAGGTTGCGCACGATCGAAGAGGGTCTGCGATTGGCCGTGCCACAGCTGAAGCAACTTGTCCACGTGGTTGACACGTCAGAAGGTGGGGTACCCCATCTTGAAGCGATTTACGATCACTGGCGAGCCCATGGAGCCAAGCAGCGTGAGAGTGACTTCTCTGATGGAACTCTCCGGTTGGTCGGACTCCTTTGGTCTCTACTTGAGGGAGACTCCCTCTTGTTGCTTGAAGAACCAGAGCTCTCGCTCAATGCGGGGGTTGTGATGCGGCTGGCTGCTCTGATCCATCGAATGCAGCGCAAGAGGCGTCGGCAAGTGATTATAAGTACTCACAGCTCGGAACTGCTGTCGGATCAGGGCATCGGGGCGGAGGAGACTTTGATCCTCATCCCCTCTCCAGAGGGGACGGACATTCGGTCAGCCGCTGACGATGAGGAGATCATGGGACTGCTTAGCGGCGGAATGACCATTGCTGACGCCACCCTTCCGCGGATCGTCCCACGTACAGTTTCGGACCTGGATGGCATTGAGTAATGCCCCCCATACCTGTCAGTATCGCGGCAGAGGATGCACTCAGTGAAGAGGTCCTCCGAAAGCTTCTGTCCGTTGCCAACCAGACATACGCAGTTGGCCCCGCATATGTACGATCAGGATTCGGATACCTCAGAAGATCCATCAGGGGCTTCAACAACGCAGCCAGAGGGACCCCTTTTCTTGTTCTCACTGACCTTGATCAACAGGTGTGTGCCCCTACGCTGATTCGGGATTGGCTACCCGTACCTGCCAATGAAAACCTGATCTTCCGCGTTGCTGTGCGGGAGGTGGAGGCCTGGTTGCTGGCCGATCGACCAGGAATCGCAGGCTTCCTCGGAGTCCGTTTCGCATCCGTTCCATGTGAGGTTGAGGACATTCCTAACCCAAAGGAAGCCCTGATCAATCTAGCAAGACGATCACGACGCCGTAGTCTTCGTGAGGATATCGTGCCACCTGTCAGAAGTAGGCGGGTGCAGGGTCCGAACTACAATGGAAGACTCCGGAGTTTTGTGGGAGCACATTGGAATCCGAGGCATGCAGCCGGCTACTCCCCGAGTCTTGCCCGCACGCTTGCGAAGCTTGACGGATTCGCGCCGAGCTGGAGCACGCCGGCTGAGGATTCGGAGTAGTCTTGAGCTTACGAGATGGCGCCGGAATGAGCGGCCGGGGCCCCGGTCCGCTCCATTCACTTGTTGTGGGGCGATCGATGACCTGGATAGGGATCCTGGGTCGTCAGTTCGCCGCTGGGCAACTCGTAGTGAATCATCCCGTTGATCGAATAGACGTTGGGAACGCCGAGTCTGCGGTTCTCCGCCTGGGCCTTTCGAACCGCACGGTTCCCCGTCCGCTCAATCTCGGTCAGCTCATCCAAGAGCCGCATGCTGTCCACGTTCGCGTCATCCATGGCTCTGCTCTCCAACTGCGTGCGTGGTCTTGAGTCCCCTGTCCCGGAGACTCCCATGGTCCAACAGCCGATGGGGTGCGGTCAAGACCCGGTGGGGCATCCGGTCTAGGGAATCCGCACCGAGGTCGTCCTGGTGCGATCCTGGAGGGCTGCGGGAGGCCTCGGGATCGATGGGTCTTCCGATCCACAGCAGCACAGCTTGCCAGCCTTCGCAAGGCTCGATCCTGCGCGAGCGACTCCTGAAGCCAGGCGCTCAAGTCCGTTCTTCCACGCGTCGCATCCTCCTCCGTCTGCCTCAACGAGCACCATTCGCCGATCCGCAGATCCGGAGCGCTAGACT
>CAZZIF010000480.1:0-2914 GCA_964654025.1 uncultured bacterium | reverse complement strand
GCGATCCGCCGGAACGGCTCGCAGTCGAACGGTCCGGGATGGCATGTGCGTGTGGTGCCGAACAAGTTTCCGGCGTTGCAGATCGAGGGGGATCTCGACCGGCGGGCCGAGGGCATGTACGACAAGATGAACGGCATCGGGGCACACGAGGTCATCATCGAGTCGCCCGACCACTCGCTGGAGCTGAGCCACCAGCCCATCGAGCAAATCAACCACGTGTTGTCTGCATACCGAGCCCGGATGGTGGACCTGGCGCGAGACAAGCGGTTCCGCTACATACAGCTGTTCAAGAACCACGGCGAAGCAGCCGGCGCCTCTCTCGAACACGCGCACACCCAACTCGTGGCCACGCCGATCGTTCCGCGCCGGATCCTCGAAGAACTCGAGGGTTGCCAGCAACACTTCGAACTCAAAGAGCGCTGCATCTACTGCGACATCATCGATCAGGAACTCACGATCGGCAAGCGCGTGGTCTGCGAGAACTCCGAGTACATCGCGATCGAACCGTTCGCTCCACGCTTTCCTTTTGAGACCTGGATCCTGCCCAGGCTGCATCAGCCGTACTTCGAGCAGTCCTTCCGGGGGAATTTCTACGCATTTGCGCGGATCCTGAAGGAGACCCTAACGCGGGTGAACATCGCCTTGCACGATCCGCCGTACAACCTCGTTCTCCACACCTCGCCCTGCAACGACTGGCGCGGGCCGAAGCAGAATCACTGGCACTTGGAGATCATGCCCAAACTCACACGAATCGCAGGGTTTGAGTGGGGCACCGGCTTCTACATCAATCCCACGCCGCCCGAGGATGCCGCCGCCTACCTGCGGGACGTGCGCTTGCCGGTTGACGATACACGCTCGGACGATGGATCCACGAAAGATCAAGACCCCGAGGGGTACTCCGCGAGTGAGCACTCTTCTGAGACACAGGCTCGTACGGAGGGATCGGCATGAAGATTCTCTACGCCGCGGCCGAGATGGTACCCTTTGCCAAGGTGGGCGGGTTGGCCGATGTGGCCGGGGCGCTGACGCGCGAGCTGGCCAAGATGGGTCACGAGGTTTATGCCTACCTGCCGGTCTACCCGTCGGTGCGGCGTCACTGGGATCAGATCGATCCGAAGAAGGTGGCCGACGTTGCTGTGCCGATGGGGAACCAGATCGTTACCGGGACGGTCTACCGGGGCGAGATTCCCGGGAGTGCGGCGCGCCTCTTGTTGCTCGAGTGCGACCCGCTCTACGACCGCCCGAATCCGTACGTGGATCCCAAGACCGGCCGGGACTGGCCCGACAACCCGCGCCGCTTCGGCTTCTACTGCCGGGTGCTGCCGGTGGCCTGCACCGTGCTCGAGTGGGTCCCGGACGTGATGAACCTGAACGACTATCAGCTCGGCCTCCTGGCGATGGTGATGCGGGAAGAGAACGGCGCGGGCGTGTTTCGCGACGTGGCGCTCTGCTACAGCATCCACAATCTGGGCTACCAGGGCATCTTCCCCTCCGACCTCTCGGAGCCGGCGGGACGGGACGAGGTGAGCGAGGTGCTCACCCAGCTGGGCCTGCGTGAAGACCAGTTTCACGCCATGGGACCGCTCGAGTACTACGGGCGCGTGAACCTGATGAAGTCCGGTCTCTACTATGCCGATCTGATCACCACGGTCAGCCCTACCTACGCGGAGGAGATTCAAAGCCCCGAACACGGGTTCGGCCTGGACGGTGTGCTGCGCGACCGGAGCGATCGATTGCTGGGGATCCTCAATGGGATCGATGACCAGTACTGGAATCCGCAGACCGATTCCTTGATTCCCTACAACTACGGTCCCTCGGACTTTCAGCGCAAGCGCGAGAACAAGAAGCGCCTGCTCGAGGTGACCCACCTGCCGGCGGGGGAGGATGTCCCGGTGATCGGCATGGTGGGGCGTCTGGTCGAGCAGAAGGGCCTCGACATTCTGAGTGAGATTCTGGACACGTTCCTGCGAGAGCACGAGGTGCGTCTGATCGTCCTGGGCAGTGGGCAGCCCGAGTACGAGAACCTCTTGAAACGGGCCGCGCGACGCTACCCGAAACAAGTGGCCGTCAGCACGGGATTCGACGAACCACTGGCGCATCTGATCGAGGCCGGTGCGGACTTCTTCCTCATGCCCTCGCGGTATGAGCCCTGCGGCCTGAACCAGATGTACAGCATGCGCTACGGCACGATTCCCATCGTGCGGCGCACGGGCGGCCTCGCCGACACGGTCGAGGAGTTCGATCCCGAGCGCGGTACCGGCAGCGGTTTCGTCTTCACCGACTACAGCCCGGGAGCCCTTCGCGCCGCCCTGGAGCGCGCCCTCGCCGCCTATGGTCGGTCGCGCGCCTTCAAGGCGCTCATCACCCGAGTGATGCGGCGGGACTTCTCGTGGGAACACTCGGCGCGCAAGTACGTGGAAGCCTACGCGTGGGCGAGGGCCGAACGGGCCAAGTCTTTGGGATGAAGCTAGCTATGCGGTGGGGAGTGAGTTGGAGGCGGCAACCGGATTCGAACCGGTGATAACGGTTTTGCAGACCGTCGCCTTAGCCACTTGGCTATGCCGCCCCCTTGTCTTGACACAAAGGCGACGCCGCCTGGGCGTCGCCTTCATGGGATCTGAGCGGGAGACGAGACTTGAACTCGCGACAGCCACCTTGGCAAGGTGGTGCTCTACCAGCTGAGCTACTCCCGCGACGAACCGCATTTATAACCGTCGGCGACCCCAACGGTCAAGTACAGACTTTATGCTTCTTGCCGGTGAAGGTCAAGTGCAACCAGGCGCAGTGGCCCGCTCTGTTCCCGACAGCCCTGGCGGCCAACTCAGCGGTCAACCCAGCGGCTAACCCAGCGGCCAACCCGGCGGCAAACCCAGCGGCAAACCTGACGGCCATCCCACGACCACCCCACCGACAA
>CAZZIF010000479.1:0-2915 GCA_964654025.1 uncultured bacterium | reverse complement strand
ATCCGCGCCCGGTACCGGTGCCGGATGCTTCTTCTCCGGCTCGGGCCGGTACGTCCGCGTGGGCCCGCCACCGCGCGATGGGCCGCGGGTGGCGCCTCTGGTGGTAACCGGACGTGTGACCTGGCGCGCCGGCACGGCCGGGCCGATATGCCGCGCGGGCGCTACCGGGGGTGCCTCGGCGGCCGAGCCCAGGCTCGGCAGTTCGAAGTCCGCCGCCCGGCTGAGCGTGGCCAACGACAGCGCGGGCATCTGCTGCGCCTCCACAGTCCGTTTGGGCGCACGGATAGGCTTCGCCGCGGCGGCCGGTTTCTTCTCCGCGGGCTTCGGTTCCACGGTGGTTGTGGCCGTGGCAGCCGTATCGCGGTGCTTCCGAATCGGACCCGCCAGCTGGCCGCGCACCTGCTCGGCCACCTCGCCGTCGACCGCGGCCGCATGGCTGGCCACCGGCGTGCCAAGCTGTTCCAACAGCTCCAGCACGGCCTGGTTGGTCACCTTCAGCTCACGAGCCAGCTGATAGACACGAACCTTCCTCAACCACTTCCCCCTTTCGGGATCCGTTCAAGACGAGGGCCAAGTCGGTCACAACCGCTCGGTCACGACCGCTCGGTCCCGCCCTCTTCCTTCACTGCGGAGTCGTCGACTTCCGCGGCTTCCGCGGCTTCCGAGGCTTCGCCTGAGAGTTCATCCGTGGGCTCTGCGGCCGGAGGCTCCTCGACCGCGGGCCTTCTTGCCGCCGGCTCCTCTGCCGGGGACTCCTCGACCGCCGGCTCTTCCGCCGGGGGCTCCTTCGCCGTAGCATCTTCCACGGACTCTTCGGCTACCGGCTCATCCGTGCGCAGCGCGTCCTCCGCCGCGTCCTCGGCTGCTTCCTCGGCTGCTTCGACCGAGCCCTCGTCCACCTCGTCGTCTTCCTCTACCTCGGAGAAGGTCAGCTCACCGGTCTTCTCACTGCCTGCCGCGGCGGCTTTCTGCTGGTTCCAGGACTCCAACAGCTGCGCCCCGATCGTGACCAGCTTGCTGGCGGTCTTCTCGCCGATTCCCTGGATCTCCATGAGTTCTTCGACCGGTGTCGCCAGAACGTCTTGCAACGTTTCCTTACCGGCGCGGATCAGGCGTTCGACGAGCTTGGGGCCGAGTTCCTTCGTCAGCGATTCGAGCTCGAGTTCCCCGCCTTCCTCGGTGCCCTCCAGCGAAGCCTGCTGCGACTGGCTCACCAGCTGGATCTCGAGCCCGGTGAGTTGGCTGGCCAAGCGGACGTTCTGCGCCCCTTTACCGATGGCCAGCGAGAGCTGGTCATCGGGCACGACCGCTCGCACGATCTTCGGGTCGCCCATGAAGCTCACGCTCAACACCCGCGCGGGGCTGAGCGCCCGGCTGACGAAGATGAGCGGGTCATTGCTCAGCGCCACGATGTCGATGCGCTCGCCTCCGAGCGCCTTGACGATCGATTGCACGCGCGAGCCCTTCACACCCACGCAGGCGCCCACCGGGTCCACGCGGTCGTCGTGACTGACCACCGCGATCTTCGTGCGGGCGCCGGGCTCACGCGCAATACCCTTGATCTCCACGACATTCTCGTAGACCTCGGGCACTTCCTGCTCGAAGAGCTTCTGAACGAACTCAGGCCGGATGCGCGAAAAAATCAGCGGTGGATCGTTGCCCTTCGGCTGCGTCAACACGTCGACCAAAAGGGCCCGGATGTGATCCCCGATCCGCGGCCGGTCACGTCGGATGTTCTCCGACGGCGGGATGATGCCTTCGGCCTTGCCGAGCCGCAGGATGATCGCTCCGCGGTCGACCTGCTGTACTGTTCCCGTGATGATCTGATCGACCCGATCGATATACTCGTCATAGACGTTCTTGCGCTCGGCTTCGCGCACGTGCTGCATGAGCGATTGCTTGACCGCCCCAATCGCGCTGCGGCCGAACTCATCGACCGATACCTCAACGGGCACGACCTCCCCCTCGCGAATGTCGGGTTCGATTTCGCGGGCTTCGGCCAGGTCGATCTCGCAGGTCAGATCCCATGCCACCTTCGAGACTCGCTTGTGAACAATGACGGTGATCTCACCGGACTTCTGATCGATCTTGACCTCGACATGGGGCGCGCGATGGTACTTCTTCTGTGCCGCCGCCAGGATCCCTTCTTCGAGGGTATCCAGGAGATAGTCGGGGTCCACCCCCTTCTCCTTGGCGATCACGGTCAAGGCTTCCAGAATATCTGAGACCATGGTTTCTCCTAGTCGCGCCCCGTCGAACGGTTACGCGAACGCCGCCCCTTCCATGGATCGAGGTCGAGCCGTGCGCTGGCAATCTCGGACAAAGCCAGATCCAGCACCTCGTCCCCGCTGTGCTCGGAGGGAACGCGCACCTGCACGCGCTCGCCGGCCACTCCCTCGATGACGCCGGTGAGGTGGCTTGCCTCGCCGGATGGCTCGGCCAGCGTGATCGTCACCGGCTCTCCTTTAAAACGCCGGAAGTGATCCAACGACCAGATCGGCCGGTTCATGCCCGCCGATGACACTTCCAGGATGTAATTGCCTGGATCCTCTTCCAGCCGGTCGAGCCGGCGGCCGATACCCCGACTCAGCTCGGCGCAATCACCAATGCTGACGCCGCCTTCCCGATCCACGAACACGCGCAGGGTCCGCCGCTTGCCCGGTACGATCTGTACGTCGACCAGCTCCGTACCCCCGGGCTCAACCTCGAGTCGGATCAGCGCGACCAGCTCTTCGCGTGTCATCATGTCGTTACCTGTTTCCAAGAGGACATACGAAACCCACGGCGCCCAGCGTCATCCTGGGGCCCGGGGGTCGGTCGATTCCCCTCTAACAAAAGAGTGGACCGAGGTCCACTCGCAACGGGGAAGGGTACAAAAGGTACCCTCTGAAGCGCAAGTGCTAAAAGGACGTCAT
>CAZZIF010000478.1:0-2922 GCA_964654025.1 uncultured bacterium | reverse complement strand
GTTCATCAGAAGACGTTCATCGAAAGACGTTCATCGAAAGGCAATCGTCGAAAGATGATCATCGAAAGGCCCTTGGGGGATCACTTCTCCCGCGGCCCGGCCTCCTTGACATACCGGTCCAGCCACTCGACCGTCTCGGCGACCACGTGCATGACCGACTCCTCGGCCCGATAGCTGTGGCTCTCATGCGGCAACATGACGAGCCGAACCGTCGCGCCGAGCCCCTTGAGGGCGTCGTAGAATCGTTCGCTCTGTTCCGGGTAGGTGCCGGTGTTGTTGTCGGCCTGGCCGTGAACGAGCAGGACGGGTTCGTCGATCTTATCGGCGTGCATGAACGGCGAGAGCGTCCAGTAGGTCTCGGAAGCCCGCCACAGGCTCCGTTCATCGCTTTGAAAACCGAACGGTGTAAGGGTGCGATTGTAGGCGCCGCTACGTGCTAGGCCCAAACGAAACAGGTCGCTGTGCGCCAGCAGGTGGGCGGTCATGAAGGCGCCGTAGGAATGCCCCCCGATGGCGATGCGGTCGCGATCGGCCACACCGCGGCGAACGACCTCCTCGACAGCCGCTTCGGCACTGGCAACGAGTTGTTCGATGAAGGTGTCGTTGGGCTCTTCCTCGCCCTCGCCGACGATCGGCATGGCCGGATCGTCCAGTACTGCGTATCCGTGCACGAGGTACAGCATGGGCGACCACCAGCCCACGCGCACGAAGCGGTAAGGGGATCCCTGCACCTGTCCGGCTGCATCCGCGCTCTTGAACTCCTGCGGGTAGGCCCACATGAGCATCGGCAAGGGATCGTCGGCATCCGGATCGTAGTCGGGCGGCAGGTAGAGTGTGGCGGTCAGATCGACGCCATCGTCGCGAGTGTAGTGGATGAGCTCCTTCTCGACGCCCATCAACTCGGGCGTTGGATTCGGAAAGTCGGTGATCGCGCTCAGATCGTCGGTGGCCAGGTTCAGCACGTAGTAGTTGGGCGGGGTGGTCACCGACTCGCGCCGGATCAAGAAACTGGGACGCTGCGGATCGATCACGGTAACCGGCTGTTCGTAGTATGGAGCCTTCGACTGGAACAGGCGGCTGCTCTCCCAGGTGCCAAGAAGGACCTCGTCCAGGAAGGGCCGGTCACCCTCACCGGAAGCTCCGTCGCCGATCATGTAGATCTTCTGTCCGTCGACGGAGGTGAGGATCACCTCTTCACCGTACTCATTGTGGGTCATGACCGGCTCGCCCGGATCGTTGTACCGGTCCTCCCAGGAGCGATCCTGCACGAGTTCGGGCTCGGCGCCTGGATGGTCGGGCTGCAAGCGCCACACCTTGATGTTGCGGGTTTGCCACCACCAGGTGGCGGCGAGAGCGAAATCACCCTGGCACCAGGTGATGTCGTCGAACCGTTGTCCGGCCGTGAACCAGGGCACGGGCTCCCCGCGGAAGGGTCCTTCCCACAGATAGACCTGGTCCCGCTCTTCAGCCTCGCTTCCGCCGTCGCCGCCATCGAGCGCCTCGGTCCAGCACAACGTGGCCGGCGCATCCGCGCGCCAGTCGAACGAGCGCGGCCCGGTGGGCACCGAGCCGTAAGCGATCGGAACGTCATCGGCCAGGGGCAGGTCGGCGATTGGCTTCACGAGCCGGCCCTCGAGGTCCCAGACCTCCACGCGGCGCGGGAAGCGGTAGTGCGGCACCGTGTAGGAGAACGGACGATGAATCGTCTCGACGAGCATGTACTCGCCACCGGGCGCGGGCTCGCATGTTGCGTGGATCCCGGGCTCACCGATCGCCTTGATCGTCCCGTCGAGGGTGGCGGTCGCGATCTGGGAGGTCATGTAGTACTCGAAGAGCGCCTCGTCGTGCTCGTTGGTGAGCATGTCCTGGTAGGTACGGGCCGGAGCCTTGCGTGCCACGCTTTCTTGGATGATGGGTCCTGCCGGCACGATTGGTTCCGGTGGAACCGGGCCGCGATCTTCCGGCACCAGGCGCACCACGAAAGTCTTGCTATCGGCCAGCCAGGCGTAGGGCCGGCCCAGCGCCGCATTGAGCCGGCCGCCGACGATGCACCGGGCCTTCCCGTCGGCGACATTTGCCGCCCAGAGGCTCAATCCCTCCTGGTCGGTCACCAAGAAGGCGATCCAGGTGCCATCGGGCGACCAGGCGAATCGGTTGATCTTCGGGTTCTCGGGCAGCCCCGTGATCGGGCGCTCGAGTTGATCGTCGATCCGCAGCAAGACGAGGCCGTCGCTGTAGGCCGTGCGACTGGGACCGTTGGTGCGCGGATTGACGCGAATGCCCGCCAGGCGCTCTTCCGGTTGGGCGACCTCCTCGATCGAGGGCAACGGCGGCCGGTTGGCCAGCAGGAGCCACTCGTTGCGGGGCCCCACAGACACCCAGGGGGATGCGGGGGCGTCAATGAGCTTGGCGATCGGCTCCGGCGGCCGCTGGTAGCCCGTCTTCTCCTGTGCGCCGGCTGGGGCCGCCGTGCCGGCGAACACCGCGCCCACGAGCGCGGCCATCCCGATGGACGCCAGCAAACAACCCGCGATTGCCTCCCTACCTGCTCTACGCGACATCGAACTCCTCCTGGTGTCAAGTCCCGGACAACCGACCCTGGACGACCGATCCTGGAACCGGTCCTGGGACCGATCCTGGGACCGATCCTGGGACCGATCCTGGGACCGATCCTGGGACCGGTCCTGGGACCGATCCTGGGACCGATCCTGGACGACCACTCGTAGCGGTCACGCGGGGGGCGCGCACCGGTTTCTCTAGCGCTACGTCTGTTTCCTACGCGGGGTTCCCTGTCCCCCACCGCGACCCGTGCCGCCGCGACCAGGGCTCTTGCCACGGCTCGGAGCACCACCGCGGCTCGGGGGGCCGCCACGGCTCGGAGCACCACCGCGGCTCGGGGGGCCGCCACGGCTCGGAGCACCA
>CAZZIF010000477.1:0-2923 GCA_964654025.1 uncultured bacterium | reverse complement strand
CTGAAACCCGACGTGGGCGAGCAGGCCGGCGCCCAGACCCAGGAGGACGCCGAGGCCACCGATCACGGGGATGCCACCCGGTCCCAAGCGATCGCCGTTGGGCACCGACACGAGGCCAATGCGGCGAGCGAAGGGGCGCAGGGCCACCGCAGCGAGTGCGCTAACCAGTGCAGCGGTCAGGAGCGGAATCAGTAGCTTCAGCACAGTCATGCCACGTGCTCTCGCTGGTCCTTGCCTGCCCGCTTCCTCCGGATCGCGGCGTCGGGGCGGACTGCCGCGCTCGATCCGGCCGCTGCGTCGGGTCGGACTGCCGCGCTCGATCCGGCCGCTGCGTCGGGTCAGGCCACTGGCTGGCAATCGTCATCTCGAGGATGCCGTCGAGCGAGACGCGAGGCTCGTAACCCACGTAGGTGCGAATCTTCTCCAGCGAGGGAATCCGCCGGCGGATATCCTCGAAGGCCCCCCCGAAGGCATGCTCGTAGGATACGAGCGAGACACTCGAGCGGCTGCCGGTGGTCCGGATGACCCGGTGGGCCAGATCCAGGATCGATACCTCCTCGTCGTTGCCGACGTTGAAGACCTCGCCCACGGCCGCCCGGGACTGCTCGAGCATCATCACGCCGCGCACCACGTCACCCACGTAGGAGAAACAGCGTCGCTGCTGCCCATCACCGTGAACCGTCAACGGAGCATCCGCGAGCGCCTGACGGACGAAGGTGGGCACGACCATCCCATAGCGGTCCGACTGCCGTGGACCGCACGTATTGAAGCAGCGCACCACCGTCACGGGCAATCCGCGCTCGGCATGGTAGGCCAGAGCCAGGGCCTCATCGGCGGCCTTGCCGGCAGCGTAGGACCAGCGCAACACGTTCGGTGCGCCGAACCCGAGATCCTCTTCCTCGGTGAGAGGTTCCCCATTGCCCCTGCCGTAGACCTCGCTACTCGAGAAGACCATGGTGCGCTTGCCCGCCCGGGCGGCTTCCTCGAGCAAGACCATCGTGCCCTGCAGATTGTTCAGGAGGCATTCGAGCGCTTGGCCCACGATTCGGCGGACACCCACATGGGCAGCGAGGTGGTAGATGACATCGGCCTCGGCGACGAGTTCCCGGGTGCGGCCGGCGTCACGGACGTCACCAACCTCCAGGCGGAAGAGCGGATGGCGCCTGATAGCAAGCAGATTGCGCTTGCGTCCGGAGGACAGGTTGTCCAGAGCGCACACGTCGTCGCCGCGGGCCAGCAGCGCTTCGACCAGATGGGATCCGATGAATCCTGCTCCCCCGGTCACGAGTGTTTTCATGCGCCGCCTCTCCAAACCTGGCCCTCGTCCCGGCCGCACCATGCGAGCCGGGAGCCTCCTGCCGGACCTCGAAGCCCTAACCTTCCGTCGCAGGAGCGTCCTGGTCAAGGAACTTGTAGTTGCGCTTGTAGAACTCCAAGAACTCTCCCGACTTGAGCGGTTGCCACCAATCGGCGTGTTCCTGGTACCACTCGACCGTCTCGCGGATCCCCTCTTCGAACAAGATCTGCGGTTCCCAACCGGTCCGCTCGCGCAGTTTCGTCCAGTCCACCGCGTAACGCCGGTCATGTCCCAGTCGATCGACCACGTGGGCCAGCAGGGACTCGGGCTTCCCCAGTGCCCTCAGGATCTCGGCGGCAATGGTCAATACGTCGCGCTCATTGTAGGCGCCCACGTTGAAGACCTCGCCGTCGACCTCATCAGCCTCGAGCAGGCGCACCAACGCGCGCACGTGATCGGTCACATGGATCCAGTCCCGAGTGTTCTTGCCCGATCCGTAGACCGGGAGCCGCTCGTTCGTGATGGCGTTGGTCGCGAAGAGCGGAATCAGCTTCTCGGGATACTGGTAGGGGCCGTAGTTGTTGCTGCACCGGGTGATCACCACCGGCATTCCGTAGGTGGCGTGGTAGGAGTAGGCCAGCCGATCGCCCCCGGCCTTGCTGGCCGCGTAGGGATTGCGCGGCACCAGCGGGGCGTCCTCGGTGGCCGCGCTCTCCATGACCTCGCCGTAGACCTCATCGGTCGAGATCTGGATGAACCGCGAGACCCCGCCCGTCTCGCGCATGGCCTCGAGCAGGTTATAGACGCCGTACATGTCGGTCTGCACGAATTGGCCCGGATCACCGATCGAGCGGTCCACGTGGGTTTCGGCCGCGAAGTTGAGGATCCAATCAAAGCCTTCCGCAATCAGGCCGGGCACGAGCTCGCGATCGCAGATGTCACCGCGAACGAAGCGAAAGCCCTCCTGCCCCTGGAAGTCGGCGAAGTTGGCCGGATTGCCGGCGTAGGTGAGCTTGTCGAGCACGGTCACCTGTGCGCCGGGGAACTGCTCCCGAAGGTAGCGCACAAAGTTGCTGCCGATGAAGCCGGCGCCGCCGGTGACCAGGTATCGCCCGGTTGCAACGAGTTCATGCCTATCCATCACGTTGACTCCAATCGTAGGGAATGTCGTTGTCGTGGGGATGGATCCGGAACTCGTCGGGATCCTCGTACTCGTAGACGCGCGTGGGCGCGTTGATCATGTAGGCCCCGAACGGGGCGATGCCCTTCATCCCATGCGCCACGCCCGCGGGGATCTTGATCAGGATCGGTTGCCGCTCACCCACGAAGAACTCGTTGACCTCGCCCTTGGTGGGTGAGTCATCGCGCATGTCGTAGAGCACGATCTTGGCCTCGCCCTTGACGACGGTCATGTGGTCGGTCTGATGCCGGTGATAATGCCACCCCTTCACCACGCCGGGATAGGCCACCGACAAATACACCTGACCAAACTCTTCATACATCTCGTCGTCGTTGCGCAGGATCTCCATGAGGAATCCGCGTTCGTCGGGGATCACGCGCAGTTTCTTCGTCATCACCCCAGCAATCATATCTACCCCCTTGTGCGACGGTCGCCGACGACTTGCA
>CAZZIF010000476.1:0-2935 GCA_964654025.1 uncultured bacterium | reverse complement strand
TTTACCTGGATGTGGCGCATGGAGAGGGGTCGTTCAGTTTCAACGTAGCGCGGAGAATGCTTGCGCGAGGACTAACTCCGGATACGATCAGCAGCGACCTTCACCGCTTCAACCTGGGCGGCCCGGTTCACTCGCTGACCCATACCCTCTCGAAGTTCCTGGCATTGGGCCTGTCCCTCGAGGACCTCGTTCGAGCCGCCAGTTGTACACCAGCCCGGATTCTGCAACGCGAGGACCTTGGAGACTTGACTCCCGGAAAGCAGGCGGACCTGGCATTCTTCACGCTGGACCGCGGCCGCTTCCAGTGGACCGATAGTGTGGGGGAGACGTTGGAGAGCGATACCCGGCTCAAGGGCCAGGGCAGGATTCAGTCGACGACCACGCGGGGGATGGTACTGGGAATGCGGACGAGCACCTCGTAGTTGACCGCGCTCGCCATGTCACTGAACGAACTCACCGTGATCCGCGAACGCCGCTGAGGGCCAATCAGGGTAACCTCGTCATCGGGACCAACCGTATTGCAGTCGGTCACATCGATCATCATCATGTTCATATTGACGAGCCCTACGACCGGCGCCCTACGTCCATTGACCAGTACATGGCCGAGATTGCTCAGGCTGCGCGAGAATCCGTGATAGTACCCGACCGGCACAGTGGCGAGCGTCTGGTTGCGCATCGCCTGATAGGTTGTTCCATAGCCGACGAACTGCCCGCGCTTCACACGCTTGAGGCTCATGATTCGGCTGACCCAGCGCAGGACACCCTTGAGCGGACTCGCTTTGGTGCGCAGGCGGCCGTCCTCGTGCTCGAGTTCATAGTGCATCTGGGTTTCCTTGTTCGGCCAGTAGCCGTACTGGGCGATACCCATGCGCACCATGTCCATGATCGACTGCGGATAGTTCAGCGAGGCGGCCGAACAGGCCGTGTGCCGCAAGGCGGGTGTGATACCCAGCTCCCTCAGGTGCCGGCACACCTGCTCGAAGATCTCGAGCTGTGTCGTCACACGCAGGTAGTTGGCCACACTCTCGGCGCCAGCCAGGTGCGTGCACACGCCTTCGACCGCGATTTCCTCCGGATGGGTCTTGATGATACCGACCGCTTCCTCCAGATCGGCCCCTTCGAACCCGGTACGGTTCATGCCGGTCTCGACCTCTAGATGGATCTTGGCCGGTTTCTTGATCCGTTCGGCGGCGGACAGCGCGGCGTTCAGACGTGCGAGATCGAACACGAAGAAAGCGACCCCGTGCTCGACAGCCCATTCAAGCTCGCCGTGATCGATGTATCCCATGATGAGGACCTGACTGTCGTGCTGGCTGCTCCGGCGGGCGAGGTAGGCTTCTTCGGCGCTGAAGACCGAGAAGTGGCGGACACCACAGGATTCCGCCATGGGCAGGAAGCTGGAGATCCCATGACCGTAGGCATTGCCCTTGACCACGGAGGACAGCAAGGTCTCGCGCCCGATCTTGCGGCGCAAGAACCTCAAATTCTTCTGATACGCGGACTTGCTGATCTCCACGTACGAAGAGTGTCGCATCAGCCCTCCCGCGATCGTCAGCCCTCCCGCGATCGTCAGCCCTCCCGCGATCGTCAGCCCTCCCGCGATCTTTCCCCTCCCAGGGCCCTAGTCGGAAGATCCGCCCATCAGGCGCTCCACAACTCTCATCCATAGATCGGCACCCATGCCGATCAAGTCATCCGGAAAATCGTAGGACGGATGATGTAGCGCCGGATGGTCCTCGCCGGCGCCCAATCCGAATAGCGCACCCGGGTATCGTGCCGTGAAGTGGCCGAAATCCTCGGACCAACCGAATGGCGCCGCCGGCACGATCACTGGAAACCCAAGATCACGGGCGGCCTCGGTCACGGCATCGACAACCTCATCGGCGCTGATCGTGGCCGGAAAGGGCTCGACCAGCTCCATCTCCAGGTCCAGCTCTTCGGCGGCCGCGATTCCGCGGGCAATCCTCCGGCAGCGATCGACGGAGCGGTCGAGTACGGCATTGTCATACGCCCGGATGGTCGCGTTCACGCGGGCTTCACCCGGGGTCGTCCCGTAGGCCACCTCACCCAGCGCCGCGCTGACGATCGTCACCTTCGTGGCCTCTTGCAGTGGAACGTAGCACTGCGGCACCGAACTGAACTGCTGGATGATCTGGGCGACCGCCATGGCGGGACTCCGGCCCCCTTCGGGCTCGGCGGCATGCGAGGTGGCGCCGCGAAGGCGGATCGCCATCCCGGTGGATGCGGCTGCAAAGCACCCCTTGCGGGCGATGATGCTGCCGCGAGGATGGCCGGGAAGATTGTGCAAAGCGATCACCCGGTCTGGTGCCAACGAGGCGAATTGCGGGTCGGCGAGCACGAGGGCCGCGCCCTCGCCGGTCTCCTCGGCCGGCTGGAAGAGCAGGATCACGGCCCCCCGGGTCGGACGCGCCCGGGCCAGTCGGGACGCAACGGTGGCCAGGATGGCCATGTGCCCATCATGACCACACTTGTGAGCAACACCGTCGGTCAGAGCGCGATGGGGCAGAGCCTCGCCCGATGGTCCGCCTGGACCTTCGGGAATGGGCAGGGCATCGAGTTCGCAGCGGAGCAGGACGCGGGGGCCGGGCTTTCCGCTGTCGAAAACCGCCGCGAGCCCATGACCTTCGATCTCATTGGCGGTGGACGGATCCCGACCTGTCTGCCGATCCGGCTGTCGACCCGGCTGCCGACCCGGCTGTCGACCCGGCTGTCGCCCCCCAAGTCCGCCAAGCAGCCGATCCGGATGGCACGTTTCCAGAAAAGCGCGCATCCGTGCCGCCGTTCGATCTTCCTGATGAGCGAGTTCGGCCAAGGTGTGCAGTTCCCGCCGAAGCTCCACATGCTCCTTGTCAGACATGTGCTTCCTTGTCAGACATGCGCGCTTCCTTGTCAGACATGCGCGCTTCCTTGTCAG
>CAZZIF010000475.1:0-2940 GCA_964654025.1 uncultured bacterium | reverse complement strand
CACCTCCATCGGAGCCGCACATGACATTGCCCGGCTTGAGGTTGCGATGGAGAATGTCCCTCTCGTGAGCGCCGGCAAGGCCACCCGCGATCTGGCAAGCCAGGTCAAGCGCCGCTTGGCCTCCGGGTCCAGGGCCAGGTGGGGCGAGAGGAACTTGACCGCCACGCGGCGTCAGGGGTCAGATCCTCGGCCTCGTAGACTTCACTCCTGCTACCGCGTCCGATGAGGCGTAGCATACGGAAGGTAGGTACCCCGTTCGCACCGCCGCCACCGAACTCCTCCCCGTCCCCGGTTCCCGTGGATGCACAGCTCGGAGGTCCCAAGGCATCATGATGAGAGCCCGCCACGCCAAAATATCCAAACAGGTCCTGGCGCCGTCCGCGCTGAGAATGTAGGCTTGTGAGGCGTCCTGTGCGCGACTGCGAGCGGTCACGGTTCCATCGGATCGGGAGATACGTGTGGCGGGTGTTTCCGGTGAAGAGAGAGTCGAGCAAGTCCTCGATGACCTGCGATTGGGCAACATCGACTACGAACAGGCGACCGAGAAGCTCTTCTCATTGATCTACGAAGAACTCCGCCGCCGGGCCTCGAATCTCATGCGGGGGGAGCGGGCCGACCACACCCTCCAGACAACTGCGCTCGTCCACGAGGCCTATCTCCACCTCGTGCGAAGCAAGCCGCAGAGTTGGGAGAGCCGGGCACACTTCTTCGGTGTCGCTTCCCGAGCCATGCGGCAAGTCCTGGTCGATCACGCACGCCGCAAGCTGAGCCACAAGCGGGGCGGCGACTGGACCCGCGTTACGCTGAACGACGTCGCCGGCATCAGCGGAAGTCGTGTCATCGAGATTATCGCGCTCGACGAGGCCCTCTGCCGACTGGCCGAGAAGCACAAGCGCATGGCCTTCGTGGCCGAGCTGCACCTCTTCAGCGGACTGAGCATGCAGGAAGTGGCCACCGTGTTGGATGTCTCCGTACGCACGGTCCAGGGCGACATGCGCGTGGCAAAGATGTGGCTCAACCGCGAGTTGGCGGGCCGCAACGCCACCTGAGCACCTCGCGTCATCGTGGCAAGCCGTTGTCGGCTCTCACGTCTGCGAATCAGGATCTAGGGAAGTGGGTGACCCGCCACCTACGCCGTGGATTGTAAGAGCCTTCATGAGTTCGTCCTGGGGCACGGCGCTGAGCTTCTCTTGGTCGTGAGCCAGTGGAGACTCGGCTTCCCGTCGCAATCGATCGTCTCCGCCGCACAAAACCTCCAGGTGGATCGCACGCTGCCCCTCTGGCACCACCGCCACAGCGAGTACGATGGTTCGCAGGCGCTCGAAACGCTCTGCGATCCAGGAGTCACTGCATTCAGGTGTCACCTTATACACCTATGGACTCGCGGAGCGGAGATCGCTTCCCTGGCCATGAAGCTACGATCCTCCTATTGTCGGCCCATGGGACGTTCCTTGGGTCACATCGGGCCCTGCTTCGAAAGGTGAGGTCGGGACCGTGGAGGTCCCCGCCACGAGAGGATCACGCCCGCATGCAGGCGCGACGCCGTAATCGATTGTTCTGCAGTCGATTGGGCGAGCGCCTTCCAGATGCCCCCAATCCAGATACGACTCCTATCTGCCGATACATAGCCCGACAGACGTTTCATGCGTCCATCCGAATGAACGCATCCCAAATGAATACATCCCAACGAAGACCGGGAGGGCCGACATGCGGACCATCATGCTCCTACTGGCTGTGGGTGCTTTTCTCACTCCTTTGACCGAGGCTGCCACCTATGTGATCGCCCCCGACGGCAGCGGGGACTTTGCCACCATCGGCGATTGCGTGAACCACTGTGGGAACGGGGAGACCATCGAACTTGCCGACGGAACCTTCACCGGTGCCGGCAACGTCAACATCGTGATCAACGGTAAGACGATCACGATTCGCTCGCAGAGCGGGTCGGCCGCCTCCTGCCGCATCAATGTCGAGGGCGTGCCGGGAGTGACGACACGCGGATTCATCATCGAGAACGGCTCCACGGTCACGATCGAGAACATCGCCATTGAGAACGGCTACTGCACGCAGAACTGGGGAGGCGGCATAGTCGTTCGCCAACAAGGCTGGGTGTGGCTTGTTGGCGTCGCCTTCCGGAACAACCACGCTTCCTGGGGAGGGGCCCTGGCGATTGCCGAAGGAGGACTCTATGCCGGCGGGGAAGACTGCCGCTTCCTGGAGAACACCGGCGAGAGCGGCGGCGCCGCGATCTACAACGACTGCGCTCCCTCGGAGTGGTACGCTTCGCGCTTCATGGACAACTCGGTCAATACTACCGGAGGCGCTGTCTACTGCGGTCCGCAGGGCGAATGCGATTTCACTGACTGCCTCTTCTCTCGCAATGTGGCAGGTTTTGATGGGGGCGCGATCTTCTACGACGGCGCAACCGGCTTCGAGCTTTCCGGCTGCACATTCAGCGGAAACTCCTGCGTCGGAGGAAGCGCGTTGTACGTGGGCTCGAATGCAACCTTCGAAATGCTGAACACATTGATCGTCTACACGACCCAGGGTTACGGGGTCAACTGCCTCTGTGTGCCCTACGGGATCGAGAACACAAACATCTTCGGCAACGGCGACGGTGATTGGACCGGGAATCTGAGTCCGTTCCTCGGTACGGACTGCAACATCAACGCCGATCCCGAATTCTGTTGCCCGACGCCGGATGCCCATTCGGACTGGACGCTGCAATCGGACTCCCCCTGCACGAGCATCAATTCGCCGTGCGGGCAGATCGGGGCCTTCGGCGCCGGGTGCGGCAACACCGATACCGAGCTTGCCAGTTGGGGTGCCATCAAGAGCGCGTTCTCGGAGTGATCCCGATCGTAGATGGAGATTGCCGCCCAGTGATGCGGTCCTGAACACGCTCCGCGGAGGAAGCGGTGTGTCACCATCGATGAGCGCCGG
>CAZZIF010000474.1:0-2940 GCA_964654025.1 uncultured bacterium | reverse complement strand
TTCCGGAATCGTGTGCTAACTACTTGTGAGAGAGTCGCTTGCGGCGTTTTCGTTGTCTCGCGTCAGGATTTGGTTGGGTTCTTCTAATCGTTTGATCTGCTTGAAGATGCATCTAGGATTGTAGTCCATACTGTATCAGATTCCGTCCAGATTGGGCCGATTCTGCTCCCGTTTGAGCATTTCGGGGTGGCTTTGTGGAGCCCATGTGTTAGGGTATAGACATATAGAGATCACTATAGTTATTACCATAACAGGAGTGACCCATGTCTTCTCGGCGCTCTCCCGAAGCCCTGGTGAACCTGCTGAAGGCCAAGCCGGTCGTCGACCTGCCGACGATCCGTGCCGAGCTGGGCGGGGTCTCGCACATGACGGCCTTTCGGTATCTGCGGCGTGTTCCCTACCGGCGCAGCTACAACCACAATGGACGCTTCTATTGCTTCTATGACCCTACCCGTCACGATCGCTTTGGGCTGTGGAGCTGGCAGGACGTCCACTTCTCGGTTGATGGAAGCCTGAAGCGGACGGTACGACGGTTGGTCCATGAAGCCGTGGCCGGGTTGACCCAGCGGGAGTTGCAGGAGCGCTTGCGGGTACGGGTCTACAACACGCTCTTGGGTCTTTTGCGTGAGGAGGAGATCACGCGGGAGCGTCTGGCGAAGGTCTATTTCTACCTGCATGCGGACCCGAACGTGCGCGCAGCCCAATGTGCCGAGCGGGAAGGAGAGCTGTTGCGCGATGCGCAGAGTGAGCCGATCAGTGAGGCCGTGATCATCCAGGTGCTATTGACCCTGATCCGTCATCCCGGTCTGGGGCCGGAGGAAGTTGTGCGCAGGCTACGCGGTCATCCGCCTCCGGTTGAGCGCGCGCAAGTCGAGGCCATCTTTGCCCGCTATGCGTTGGGTGAAAAAGGGGGCTCCTGAGCGCATTGCATGCCTATCGGCAGACGGCCGCCGAGACCGGCTGGTCGGCATCCGAGATCCAGCGTGCGATAAGTGAGTCGGGGCACCCATGGCCGCGGGTGCGTTTTGCTCCCGAAGTTGACGACTGCCTTCTCTGTGGTTGCCGGTTGCGCATTCAGAAGAGCCAGCGGCGACGGGTGATCACGCTGGCGCATGGTTGCATCGAAGCCGTGGTGATCCGGGGGGTATGTGGGCAAGGTCATGTGACCGGGCCGGCCGCGTTGCGCCGGTTGGTACCGCCTGGTCAACGGTATGGATATGATCTGATCGTCGAGGTGGGGGTGCGTCGCTATCTGAAGACCCAGCAGCGCGAAGAGATCCGCCGCGACCTGCGCGAGCAGTACGGGATCGAGCTGTCCACCGGAACGGTCTCGACCCTTTGTGACCGCTTCCTCCGCTTGTTCGAAGCGTTGCACTGTCGTCAAGCTCCCGCATTGCGCAGGCTGCAGCAGGGCGGCTACCCGATGCACCTCGATGCCACCTGTGACAAAGGTCGCGGCGGGGTATGCGTGTGTCTCGATGGGTGGCACGGATGGGTTCTGTGGGCTCAACGGGTCGATAGCGAGGCGGGAGAGCGCATGGCCCCGGTCGTGGCGAAGACCCTCGAACTCTTCGGCCCTCCCATCGCAACGATGCGCGACATGGGCCGAGGACCGGCCAATGCGGTGCGCCCGCTATGCGAACAAGGAACGCCGGACTTGATCTGCCACTATCACTTCCTCGCGGCGGTCGGCAAGCAGCTGTTGGATCAACCCCACCGGCACTTGATGGGCCAGCTGCGGAGCAAGGGGCTGCGAAGCAAGCTGCGTACGCTCCTGAAGGACCTGAAGGCCTACGACCACTCTCAGCACGGTCGCTTCGGCCACGGCCACATCCGTCAGAGTCTCTCAACCCTGGTCGGGTGGGTTCTCGAAGGCCATAAGAGCACACAGGCTCCCTTTCCCTTTGCGTTGCCTTATCTGGAGTTGGTTCGCCGCACGCGTCTGGCTCTCGAGACGGCCGAGGCCTGGGTGCCTCGACCACGCACGAAGCCAGAGTATGGGGCCCTGCGGCACTTGAGCTACTTCATGCCCGCTCTGGAACGTGACGGCCGCCTCGCGCCCTTGATCGAGTTGCTCGAAGAACGCTGGCGCTGGTTCAGCGAGTTGCGCGATCTTCTGCGCCTGACCCAGGCGGATCGGCCTCATGGCCAAGCGCCGGTGAGCACCCAAGAACTACCCGCCTTCGAGTGGCTTCAACTCCAGCAGATCGAGAAGGCTGTGGCCGCCTATCGCGCCGAACTCAAAGCCACTCTCCCAGCCGAAGACAAAGAGGCCCGACGCCCATCCTCTGCCCAAGGCATTATTCTCAACGCTCTCGATCGACATGGGGCGCATCTGTTCGGACACCCGGTTCGGCGCGACGCCCAAGGCCATATCCTCTGCGTCGTTGACCGCACCAACAACATCCTCGAGCAGCTCTTCGGGCAGCAAAAACGCTCCCTGCGCCGCCGCGTCGGCCGCGCCCATCTCGCCCGCGACCTCGAACTCCAACCCGCACAGGTTTTCCTTGTCGAGAACCTCCATTCACCAACCTACCTGCGCACCCTATGTGGCTCTCTTGATAACCTGCCCGCCGCCTTTGCCGACATCGATCGCCAGAGGGCTCCAGCGCCGATGCTTCGCGATCACCGAGGGCGAGATCTCCAACTCCAAATCAAGAAGCTACTTAACACGCCAGATGCAGCCGTCTCCTCGCCTCCGGCTCGCTCAGGCTCCACCGATGATCCAGCCAACGCTCACCGAAGACGCCAGAATGGGTGTAATCGAATGGGAAATAACAAATTAGGCGAAGGGACACCGCGCAGGCGCGGATCCGAATCCCGGAGTGAACGTGCCCCGGTCATGGCGACCTGACCTACGGCACAACTGAGTTCTGACGCGATACCGTTCTGCGCCTGGTTGGCACTATGCGGCGCCGCAGTGTGCGGCGCTGCCGTGCG
>CAZZIF010000473.1:0-2944 GCA_964654025.1 uncultured bacterium | reverse complement strand
TTGGCAATAGCTATGACTTTTCCCACGATACACCTGGAGGTTGGTGACTATGGACGTCATCCCTGTCGAGCCAGGAGTGGCTGCTAGGGGAGCACGCATCGGGCGCGGCCCATCCCTTTTCCCGCGCTCGCCATCCCTCCGCTCTGGAGAACAGAACGGATAGCTTCATATAATGCAATGCCTTAGAAGATACACACATGCTGTTGTCGTTGAGAAGATACCAATCCGCGTTCCCGTTGTCAATCCTGCAGATGATTGTGATCGGAAGGTACGTTATCTCTATTTACAATAATATAGACACTTGCACGATTCCCTGCCTTCCAAGGACTCAATGTTCCACGTGAAACATCGCTGAAACATTGACTGAATGCCCCCTCATGGACGATAGCGCCAGGTCATCGCACAACCAACCAATGCTTGCAAGTTGTTTGTTTTCAATGCTTTACGAGTTTCGATGGCATGGCCACCCCTTCTCTGTTGGAGACCGCGTCTATCTCCCGTTGGCACGACATCAGGCGCCGATATGGCATGGAAGAAGGCTGGGGACAAGGGAGGGGGGACAGGGCAAAGGACAGGGCACGGGACAAGGCAGGGGACAAGGCAGGGGACAGCGGTGAGTCGGCTCGTGTCGCGGCTTCGGAGTCCATCTGAACATCGAAGATGGGTCGGGATTCGTTTCGGGATGAAGATCACCAATTGGAGAAGACACGGCAAGCACGGCACAGGCCGGCAAGCAAACTCAACGCAATGGGAGTTGCGTGAGTTCAGCATCCAACGAACAGTGCCGCACCGCCGTTGTCGCATCGTCTTGCCTGCCGCGCCGTGGGCAACGCCGTGAGTAACGCCGTGAGTAATGCCGTGAGTAATGCCGTGGGTAACGCCCTGGGTAACGCCGTGGGTAACGCCCCGTGGCCCAGGCGCCGTAACAGATTGTAGCAGAGGGTCATATGGCTAGGTCAGCGGATAGGTCAGCGGCTAGGTCAGCGAAAACTCTCGTCCGTGCGAATCATCGCCTGCAGCTTTCTCATCGAGCATGGCTCAATCGGAACCCGAGAGGTTTCCATAGGCCTTCGTCAGGCAGTCGGGGCAGAGTCCGTGACTGAAGCGAACGCCCGTGTGCGTGTGCAGATACTGCTCCACGGATTGCCAATAGTTGTCGTCCGACCGAACGACCCCGCACACTGAACAGATCGGTAAGAGCCTGCGCAGCTCGACGATCTCCGTGACGTCTTCCAGGACAAGCAGGAAACGATCGCCGCCGTTTACCTCGATCGCTGAAACGGACACCAGGAAGGCATAAGAGTCCACCGCTCCGTCCCTGCCCAGTTGCATGTTAGACCACCGCCGGACGACATCCTTGCCGCCATTCGACTCTTCTACGGAACGTCGAATCGGACATTGTCGACAGTGGGGCGTCAGACCGCACACGGCCGATTCATCATCAAGATGAGCACACCCCAGCACCCTCCCGCATAGCTGCTTCCCGCGTACCTTCACCGCCGGGCCGACCAGAGCCTCCGCACCGGCGTTCATTTCATGGACGAGGAGATCGGCATCCAGAATGAAGAGCGGCGCCGGGAACGCGTCCATGAGCGCCTTGACCGTGAACGCACTCTGAGGTTCGGTTGTCTCCATGAGCGACCTTCCTCCGCGTGATTGGCTTGTGTCATGGGCTCGTGTCATGGGCTCGCGTCATGAGCTCTGTCATGGGCTCGCGTCATGAGCTCTGTCATGGGCTCGCGTCATGGGCTTGTCACGTCGCGTAGCGCCCCAGGTGCGCGCACCCGGTGCGACACCATGCATCATGCAGCTCATCTGTCGGGATGTGACACGCTAGAACACATCCGTCCTGATGTGACAGCGCACAGCATAACGATTCCAATGCGATAGCGCAAAACACGGTGGTCCAGATGCTACCGGGCCCCGAACCCTGCACGGCGGTCCAGAGGCTACCGGGCCCCGAACCCTACATGGCGATCCGGATGCTACAGAGCCCCGCGCCCCGGCCGCCTTCCTCAGGTCCGCGATCTATCCCTTCGACCCGGTACGGCGCAGGAAGATCAGCTTAGGGCGAGACCATGGAACGTCGACCTGATCTTCCAGAACCCAGCCCTTGCGTCTCATGACCGTGGCAGCCGTGACGAGCTCAGTGTCCAGACGTTCCCCTTTAAATGTGATTAGGCGCACTCCGGGCCGCGCGATCCCATCGAGATATGGCAATGTCTTCTTCAGCGAACCGACTGCCCGCATCAAGATGACGTCGAAGCCGGTGTCCTCCAGATTCTCCGCTCGATTATCCACGATCTCAACGCCCCGGGCGAGAGGCTTCGGAAGCAGATCGACCATATGTTCCAGGAATAGCGTCTTCTTCCGGCTAGAATCAAGCAGCACCATCTGGATCTCGGGACGGGCCATCTTGATGACCAGTCCGGGCAGACCCCCTCCGGTGCCTACGTCGATCCAGCGATCGCCCGCCCGTGGCTGACCGATCAAGAGGGGCCCCAAGCTGGCGCCAAGGTGCTTCGGAACCAGGAATGGGAGGTCGTGCGGAGACACCAGGCCGCTGCGCTCGTTCCATAGGCTGACCTGATGGCAATACAGCGCCATCCATTCAGCAGCCTGCGACTCGATCTCGAGACCGTGGCAACGAACCTGCTCGATGAGCCGCTGGACCTGTGAACGCCAGCTCTCCAACGGATCACCCGACACGTGCGACTCCGACTTCCATCAGACCAGTTTCTCCAGAGATGCGATTCGTCGGCTCCAATACCAGTCCACCGACGACCTGCCACGCAGACTCCAAGGCTCCCGCAGTGCAACACTCTCTTCGCTGCTAGCTAGACACCAGCTCCACGACAACTGCCGCCGAGAACGTCGCCACGCTACCCGTGCGCGACGCCCGCCGCCCGATTCCCGCCGCGACGCCCGCCACGCGGTCCCTGCG
>CAZZIF010000472.1:0-2945 GCA_964654025.1 uncultured bacterium | reverse complement strand
CCACCGTGGCCGCCAGACTAGGCTCGAATGGCTCCTTTCTCCTTGGTCTTCCCACCTTCGGCAGCTTCGAGAAGCCAATGAGTGAGAGCCATCTCGGCATGAATGCCCGGCGCGCTGGGGGGCGGGCGGCCACCGTGCGAGTGACTACGTCAAGGCCGGTGCGCCATTGACGATCCTCGTCCTGGGTCTCATCCCTGTGCGGGGGCTGCCTTTTCGCTGCTTTGTTGAGCTGAAGGAGGCCGCGCCAGAAGCATGAAGTACATGATGTCCCAGTTCGCCGTCCTGCTGCATGGCGGTGGGCGCCAGAGCAACGTGAAGCTGCTGGTCCGGTTTATCGCGCTCCTCGTCATTCTCGTCACCGTGTACAGCGTGCTCTTCCACGTCATCATGGAGTATGAGCAGCGGGATTATTCGTGGGTGACGGGTTTCTACTGGACCTTGACCGTGATGTCGACCCTCGGCTTTGGCGACATCACGTTCATGAGCGACGTGGGACGACTATTCTCTATCCTCGTCCTGCTGAGCGGAGTCATCTTTCTGCTGGTCATGCTACCCTTTACCTTCATCCGCTTCTTCTATGCGCCCTGGCTCGAGGCGCAGAACCGAGCGCGAGCGCCGCGCGCACTGCCGCATGGAACGCGCGATCACGTGATCTTCACCCACTTCAACAACGTGACGGCGAACCTGATCGCCAGGCTCGACCAGATCGGCATCCCGTGCGTGACGTTGGTCCCGGACCTTCCGCAAGCCCTGGATCTATTCGACCGCGGATTGCGCGTGATGGTGGGGGAATTGAATCATCCGGAGACCTATCGCAAGCTGAGGGTCCACGACGCGGCCATGCTCGTCGTGCTGAACGATGACCTCGCCAGCACGAACATCATCCACACCGTGCGCGAGATCTGCGGCACCGTGATCACGGTCACCAATGCAGACCTGGACGATTCGCTGGACATCCTCGAACTCGCCGGCAGTACGCATGTCTTCCAGTTCCACAAGATGCTCGGTCAAGCCCTGGCCCGGCGCGTGCTGGGCGTTAGTCTGAAGGCCAATGTGATCGGACAGCTTGACGAGCTCCTCATCGCCGAGATCCCGGCCATGGCGACCAATCTGGTCGGCAAGACACTGTTCGAGAGCCGTCTGCGCGAAATCACGGGGGTGAACGTCGTTGGGGCCTGGGAACAGGGCGAGTATCGACTGCCGACCGCGCATACACGCATCGAAGCCTCCACCGTCCTCGTGCTGGGCGGGAGCACGGATCAGCTCGATCGTTTCGAGAATCTGGTCCGCCCGCACGATCGGCCCGACCGGCAAGAGGGGCCGGTGCTGATCCTTGGCGGCGGCCGGGTCGGCCAGGCGGTCGCGGATGCCCTTGATGAGCGCGGTATCGACTACCGGACAGTCGAGAAGCGAGGCGGACTGAAGCGAGACAATCCGCGGGTGATCACCGGTAGCGCGGCCGACCGTGATGTCTTGGCCCGGGCGGGAATCGCGACGGCCCCGTCGGTCATCATCACGACGCATGACGATGACCTGAACGTCTATCTGGCCATCTACTGCCGCCGCCTGCGCCAGGATGTTCAGATCATCAGTCGCGCCAGTCTGAACCGCAATGTGAGAACTCTGCACCGCGCGGGCGTGGACCTCGTGATGTCGTACAGTTCGATCACGGCAAACACGATCGTCAACCTGTTGCGGCCTGGAAGCCTGGTTACGCTATCGGAGAATGTGAGCGTTTTCGTTGCGCCGGTCACCCGGCAGTTGGTTGGTGGATCGCTACGCGATCTGCGCTTGCGTGAAGACACGGGTTGCAGCGTGATCGCGATCCGCCGGCCAGGCGTCGCCACCATTGTGAATCCCGATCCGTCCGGCAGCCTGCGCCAAGGTGACGAGCTGGTGCTCGTCGGAGATCTAGAGGCGAGCGCGCGCTACGCCAAGCGCTATGTTACGGGCTGAACCCATTCGTTCCGGCTCTTGGGACGCCGACGGAGCGGATTGACTGGACCACGGAGGCCGAGTCTGCGCGGCGCTACTGGGTACGGAGCAACTCTATGGGGCACCGCTTCCTGATTGTCTGTCGTAGTTGCGGACCATCGCGCCTGTCGAGGGCAGCATGCCGCACTTGGCATAGAATGGCTGAACAGCGGCATCGCAAGTGGTGTCCACCATGTAGAGTTCTGCACACTGAGCTAGCATCCTTTCAACCAGTGCTGTTCCGATCCCCCGGCCTTGATGCGTAGGGAGTACTTCGAGCAAGGGAATGTATGCCGATAGAGTGCCGTCCGAGACTGCATTGACGAAGCCCACAACCCGACCGGCCTGTCGATCGACTGCCAGCACAACGAAATGGCTGTTGCGAAGAATGCAAAGATGCGTCTCCGGTGAGGGGGGAGTGGGCCAGCCGGCGAAAAAGCCGGACAGCATGTCCGCGGTTATGCTATGCGAAGTTGTTATGTACTCAATCATCTTTCCTCTGATCTTTCCTCTGATGTGGATACCGATCGCAACAGCTGTGGACAACGTCCTGCCGTTGCTCCGACTCAACTGATAGGAATCGGCTGAGACATCTCTCGAGTGCTGACTCGGCCTCTGACGCTTCTTCTCGGCCCAGCATGCCAATCGCATGCACACCTGCCGTGAGACTCACTACGCCCCCCATTCCTCTGAACCGTCGAACGACAGCAGTGTCGTGACCCGCACAGAGCTTGCTCAGCTCTACGGATCCCAGATGTTGATGTCGTTTGGGTTAAGTGCGCAGTGCCGTCTCTGCGCGTCGCCAAAGGTGATCGGGTGTGTACCCTCTCCCAGTACGATGTCCCTGAACGCAGTTGACATTTGAAGTGCGGCGGTGTGGACAGGAAGAGCCCCGCATCCCGTCCCGAGGCCCGGAATGGCAACGACTTCAATAGTTGGATGCAATGCATGGCATCGGACAGTGGTCAGAA
>CAZZIF010000471.1:0-2969 GCA_964654025.1 uncultured bacterium | reverse complement strand
GTGTCGCCGATCTGGATCTCGAGGGATCGGGCCGTTCCGTTCTGGGCGGCCAGGTGTCCCTCCGCGTGAGACAGCATGGCCCCCAGCAGGCCCAGCCGGGCGGACGCAAGCCCACCACCCGGGATTGCGCCCGCGGCGTCGGCGGTGGGGACAGTTCCGTCGGCGGGGCCTTCGGGTGGGGTGCCTTCGGTCGGGGTGCCTTCGGTTGGGGCGTCTTCGGTCGGGGTGCCTTCGGTCGCGCGAGAGTCGGTCACCGCGTCGCCGAAACCGGTCGCCACCTCGAAGAATGCTTCTCCCATCCGGTGTTCGGCATGGGTCACGCCCACGATCCGGTCGCCGGCCTCCCAGATCCCGATGCGGCTCAAGTCCAGATCACGGACCAGGGGATGGTAGTGCATGTACTCCCAGCGAGGCTGCAGCCAATTCGGCGTCACGCCCCGACAGGGATCGGGCGCATAGGTCCCGACCAAAAAACGGCCGACGGCATCGTAATCCCGATCCGGCTGGTATGAACGGACGGAAGCCTTCATGCCATTCCTCCAAGAGCGCGAGTGGGAACCACAAAGGATCTACCCAGCGGGCCTATCCAGGGGGGCCATCCAGGGGGGCCATCCCGGGGGGCCATCCCGGAACTCATCCAGGAGGCTCATCCAGAAGGCTCATCCAGAAGGCTCATCCAGGAGACCCATTCTCTCTTCGCCTCAGAAGGGAATTGCTTTCTTGCTGCCGGTTGGGGCGGCGGAATGAAAGAGGGGGCGCCATGGGCACCCCCTCTCATCACCGATTCGAAACGTTTCTCTGCTGGGTTGGCCGCCGGAACGGCCGACTTGGAATCTCTGCGAAACGCGCCTGCTGGGCCGCCTGCTGAGTCTGCTGAGCCTACTGAGCCTGCTGAGTCTGCTGAGCCTACTGGGCCTACTGGTAGAGTGCCTTCACCTGGCCCCAGGTCGTCGACTGAGCCGGGGTGGCATTGCCATCCAGATAGGCGCCCAGGCCCATCGACTTGATGTTGGTCCAGACCACGTTTGGGTCCTGCCATCCCTCGGGATACCCCGTGCCCGGACCCACTTTGGTGCGGGGCACGCCGCCCGCGCCATTGTGGTCGGCGGCGACGAACCAACCGCCTCCGTCGGGGAAGTCACCCCAGAGGTAGACGAAGAACTCGCCGTTGACCGTTACGGGGTCGATATCGAAGTCGAAGACCTCCACTTCCGGCCACATCGGGGGCTGGCCGATCTCGATGCCGGTGGTCACACTCAGCACATTGGCCGGGTTGGTTCCGTCAGAGTCGTAGATATAGATGTCAGCCAGCTCTCCGTTGAAGTACTCCGGCATGGTCGTCAAGAAGGCGCAGACGCCGTTGATGACGCCGTCGGCGGTGAACCCCTCGCCGAATCCGCCGAAATCGGGTGCAAACGTGCCGATCACACCCCAGCTGTAACCGTTTTCCCAAGTGAGATCGGCGTTTACGAGTAGCTCTCCATCGCGCTCCGGAAGATCGGAGTTGGCCATGACCGTGATGCCCGGGTCGCCGAGCGACAAGGCGGGATCGTTGGCCAGGGCGGCGGGGCATGCGACGGATGCAATTGCCAGCATGCAGATCAATGTGCGCATATTGTCCTCCCGATGGTAGTGTGTATCTATGGATGCCATTGCACGGGAGGCGATTAGGGCCGATTTGGCCAATCACCTATGATGCCGATGCCTATGTGATTACCTGGGTAGTATAGTGTCCTACCCGGGATCGGCCACCCCTTGCCACTTTGTCGAGTGGGTGTCGAGGCGGCCTGTGTAAGGGAGGCGAGCGAGTCGCCTTTCCCTCGCGAAGTAGAATTATAACAGAACGGCCCCGCGGTCCCGAAATCGGGTTGGCGGACGTTCGCCATTCACTGTTTGTACAATCTGAGAATGGTTGCCGTGCACCAGAAGAAGCCGAGAAGTGGCTGAAATCAGCCATATTGAGTTTACTCGAGCGGCTGAGCCGGCCGCCGCCGGAGACAAAGAGTCTTTGCCAGGTTGGCGAGGCGCGCGAGGCTGGAGCAGCGGCCGTTCCCGGCAGCCTCGAGGGGCTGCCGGGAGCCGCTTGGGGGAGTCCTAACGAATGGCGGCCACGGCCTTCTGAACGCGGCGCATGCCCTCGAGGATCCGGTCGGTGCCGGAGGCGTAGGAGAATCGCAGGTAGCCTCCCTCGGTCCCGAAGCCCACCCCCGGCACGACGGCCACATGGGCCTCTTCCAGGAGATAGTTGGCCAGGTCGACGCAGGTTGCGAGGGTCTGCCCGCCGGCCTGCTTGCCGAGAAAGCTCTTCCAACGGGGGAAGAGGTAGAAGGCGCCTCGCGGCCGCGTGCACTCCACTCCCGGGATCTGGCGCATTTCAGCCAGCATCAGATCGCGCCGCTGGGCGAAGGCCTGCCGCATCCGCTCGACCTCGTCGTGCGGGCCGGTCAGGGCCGCGGTGGCTGCCCGCTGGGCGATCGAGTTGGCATTCGAGGTGCTGTGCCCCTGGATCTTGCCCATGGCCTTGATCAGCTCGACCGGCGCGGCGGCGTATCCAATGCGCCAGCCGGTCATCGAGTAGGCCTTCGAGACCCCGTTGACGATGACGCACCGCTCCTTCCACTCCGGTCCAAGCTCCACGAAACTGGTGAAGGTGAAGTCGTCGTAGACGAGCTTCTCGTAGATCTCATCGGAGAAGACGATCGCCTGCGAATCCCGCAGAACCGCGGCCAGAGCCTCGAGCTCCTCGCGCGTGTAAGCCCCACCGGTGGGGTTGGAGGGATTGTTAAGGAAGAGCGCTTTCGTTCGAGGGGTGAGCTTCTCGGCGAGTTGTTCGGGAAGCAGGCGAAAACCGCTCTCGGGGGTGGTTTCGATCATCACGGGCGTGGCGCCGGTGATGGCCGTCATGGGCTCGTACGAGACCCAGGCCGGCGTGGGAATGATCACCTCGTCGCCTTCTTCGAGCACGGCCA
>CAZZIF010000470.1:0-2973 GCA_964654025.1 uncultured bacterium | reverse complement strand
GCAGCGGTGGGCATAATACCGGCCTATGGATACCCAACAGCTCTATCCGCTCACCTTCGAGCCGCGCTACCGCGACTACCTGTGGGGAGGCCGGCGCATGGCCGAGCATTTCGGCCGCGTGCTGCCGGCCGGCCCCTGCGCTGAATCCTGGGAAATCTCAGACCGCAGCGAGGCGGTGAGTATCGCCGACTGGGGTCCGCACACCGGGCGTACCCTGCCGGATCTGATCGAGCATCTGGGCGAGCATCTGTTGGGCACCCGCTGCCGGCCCGGCGAGACGACGACCGGGCCCTTCCCGCTGCTGGTCAAGATCATCGATGCCCAGGAGATCCTGAGCCTGCAGGTTCACCCGGGCGATCAGGCCGCCCGCGCCGGAGGCGGAGACGCCAAGACCGAGATGTGGTACGTCCTGGCGGCCGCGCCCGGAGCGCGGGTCTACTGCGGCCTGCGCGAGGGCGTGCGCCCGCAGGACCTTCCGGCCCTTGCCCATTCGGATGAGGCGGGCCGCTACCTACGGGAGATTGAACTGGCCCCCCGCGAGGCGATCTTCGTGCCCGGCGGCTGCGTGCACGCGATCGGTCCGGGGTGTCTGTTGCTCGAGATCCAGCAGAATTCGGATACGACCTACCGGGTCTCGGACTGGGGGCGGGTGGACGCGCACGGGCGCGCGCGGCCGCTTCACATCGAGGAGGCGATGGGCGTGATCCGCGAGAGGTGCCCGGGCGCCGGGCGAGTGGAGCCGTCCGAGCTTCCGGGCCCGAACACCTGGAAGCGTAGGGAACTCTCCGGCTGCGAGCACTTTCAGGTGGAGGAGTGGGAACTGGGTGGCCGGCACCGGATCCCCCTCACGGGCGAGCGCTGCGAGATCCTCTTCGTGGCCGAGGGCGCGGTGACGATCGAAGCCGGCGGCGTGGTACGCCAGATCGGTGCGGGCACCAGCGTGCTCGTGCCGGCCGGCTGCCGTGAGTATGCCGTCGAGCCCCCGGGCGGCGCACCGGCCCTTCTCATCCGGGCCCTGCCCGGGCCGTTCTGTTCGTAGCGGGCCCGCCAGCCGGCTCGCCCGCCCACCTGCCGACCGGCCGACCCGCCGCCCCGCTGGCGCGCGAACGGGGAAGCCGGCAAGGCGGCCGTTGCAGGCACCTAATGCTGCTCGTCACGATTTCTAGGGGCTCACAGCCCCGTCCCCCAAGGAAACCGCTTGCGAGTGCGAGAGGGCGCTTGATAACGTTTCTCTTTTGGTGTTGGGGTTCACTTTTTTCGGTTCACCTTTAACTGTAGTACCTACATCGCGAGGTAGGGAGGATTTGGGAAATGGCGAATTCGGTTGCTGAGTTCATGGAGGCCATCAAGGCGAAAAACCCGGCGGAACCTGAGTTTCATCAGGCCGTCGAGGAGGTTGTCGAGTCGCTGTGGCCGGTGCTCGAGAAGCGTCCGGAGTACCGTAAGGCGAGAGTCCTCGAGCGCATCTGTGAGCCCGAGCGTGTGATCATGTTCCGCGTACCCTGGGTCGACGATCAGGGCGATGTGCAGGTGAACCGCGGTTTCCGCATCGAGATGAACAGCGCGATCGGTCCCTACAAGGGCGGTCTGCGCTTCCACCCCAGCGTGAACCTGGGGATCCTGAAGTTCTTGGCCTTCGAGCAGGTCTTCAAGAACAGCCTGACCACCCTCCCGATGGGCGGCGGCAAGGGCGGCTCGGACTTCGACCCCAAGGGCAAGAGCGACAACGAGGTCATGAGCTTCTGCCGCGCCTTCATGAGTGAGCTGTTCCGTCACATCGGCCAGTTCACCGACGTCCCCGCCGGCGACATCGGCGTGGGCGGCCGCGAGATCGGCTTCCTGTTCGGCCAGTACAAGAAGCTGCGCAACGAGTTCACCGGTGTGCTGACGGGCAAGGGCCTCAACTGGGGCGGCTCGCTGATCCGGCCCGAGGCCACCGGCTACGGTTCGGTCTACTTCGCCGCCGAAATGCTCGCCACCCGCAACGAGACCCTCGACGGCAAGACCTGCCTGGTCTCCGGTAGCGGCAACGTCGCCCAGTACTGCTGCGAGAAGCTGTTGGATATGGGCGCCAAGCCGGTCACGATGTCGGACTCGAGCGGCTACATCTATGATGAGGCCGGGATCGACCGCGAGAAGCTCGCCTTCGTGATGGATCTCAAGAACGTCCGCCGCGGCCGGATCAAGGAGTACGCCGAGAAGTTCGGCGCCACCTACACAGCCGTCGACCCCAGCCTGGACTACAACCCGCTGTGGGATCACAAGGCCGAGTGCGCCTTCCCGTCGGCGACGCAGAATGAGATCAATACCAAGGACGCCCAGAATCTGCTGAAGAACGGCGTCTACGTGGTCTCCGAGGGCGCGAACATGCCGACCGTGCCCGACGGCGTGAACCTGTTCGTCGACAAGAAGATCCTCTACGGCCCGGGCAAGGCGGCCAACGCGGGCGGCGTGGCCACCTCCGGCCTGGAGATGAGCCAGAACAGCCTGCGCCTGTCCTGGACGCGTGAAGAAGTCGACCAGCGCCTGCACGGCATCATGAAGGCTATCCACCAGGCGTGCGTGGATGCCTCCGCCGAGTTCGGCCTGAAGGACAACTACGTCGCCGGCGCCAACATCGCCGGCTTCCTGAAGGTCGCCGACTCGATGCTGGACCAGGGCGTGGTGTAAGATTCCGAGGGGAGCCAAACCAACCCTAGAAGCGGCGGCGGGCCCATGGAGGGCTTGTCGCCGCTTTCGTTTGGGCGGTCCTCGGATAGTGGGGCCTCGCGGGCGGAGTTCCGCGTTAGGACGGACAGCCTCGCGTCTTCCGCAACCCGTGCTCCGTGACCCCATCCGTGGTAACATGGATCTCGAATGAAACCACGGTGTGGCAGGTGAGGAACCAGGGATGGGATTGACTTTTGAATGGGACCGCAGCAAGGCTTTGGCCAATCTGAAGAAGCACGGGGTCACCTTCGAAGAGGCGTCAAC
>CAZZIF010000469.1:0-2979 GCA_964654025.1 uncultured bacterium | reverse complement strand
CCTGGTTCGCCACAGCGCCGAGCCGCGCAGCGCGGGACGCCGGATCCTGGTTCGCCACAGCGCCGAGCCTCGCAGCGCAGGCCCCAGCGAAGCAAGCCAGCCAAGCGGTCGCGGCCATGGTGGATCCTGTGGGCCGCGGTACCCGTGCTGATCGTGCTGGGGTTCTGGTGGCTACGCTCCGGCGTGCCCGAGCAGTATTCCCCCGTACCGAGCACGATCGATCCGCTGGCGACCGAGCCACTCTTGACCTGTCACCTCTATCTCCCCGATGCGAAGGGAGATCTGGTTCGAGACACCTTCTACGTCCGGGCTCCGCATGATGCCGAATCGGCGGCCCGGATCGTGATCGATCAACTCGCGAAGCGCGGCGCCTCGGCGCCGGTTGTCGCCTGGCCGGCGCACACGACCCTGCTCGACCTGTTCGTTACGCCCGAGGGCATCGCCTACGTCAACTTCGCCGGCAGCCTGCGGCACCGGCTACCTGCCGGCGACCAGGCTGAATGGCTCGTCGTAGCATCGCTCACACGCAGCCTCTGCGAGACCTTCTCTGCCATCCGCGGGGTGCGCTTGATGGTCGACGGGGAGACCGCCGGAGCTTTGCGACGGGCGCTCGCGCTCGACCGCACCTACTGGCCGGCGTACTTCGCGCCGTCCGATCAAGAAGGGATCACGGACTAGAGCATCATGACGATCGAGGCTCATCCAAAGCGCGACTGGCCCATCGGGGTCTTTGATTCCGGACTGGGCGGGCTTACCGTCGTACGCGCGATCCGGCAGCAGTTGCCGGGCGAGGACATTCTCTACTTCGGCGATACCGCCCGTGTGCCGTACGGTACGAAGTCCCCTGAGACGGTGACCCGCTTCGCCCGCGAGTGCTTCACCTTCCTGGTGCGGCGCGGCATCAAGCTGTTGGTGGTGGCGTGCAATACGGCCAGCGCGATCGCGCTGCCGCAGCTGACGGCCAGTCTGCGCGTCCGCACGGTGGGCGTGATTCTTCCGGGGGTCGAGGCCGCGCTGCGCGTTACGCGCCGGCGACGGATCGGCGTCGTGGGCACGGAGGCGACGATCGGTAGCGGCGCCTACCACCGGGCCCTCACCGAGCGCGACGCCTCGCTCGAAGTGACGAGTCGCGCCTGTCCGTTCTTCGTGCCCCTGGCCGAGGAGGGCTGGGTTTTGGGCGAGGTGCCCGAATTGGTCGCGCGTCACTACCTCGAGCCGTTGGTGGAGGCAGGGATCGACACGCTCATCCTGGGCTGCACGCATTACCCGATGCTCAAGACTGTGCTGGGCCAGGTAGCCGGGCCCGAGATCACGCTGGTTGATTCCGCCGAAGAAACCGCCCTCGAGACGCGCCGCATGCTGAGCCAACTCGACATGAAGGCGCCCCGGGATGCGGGAGGTGGCTGCGAGGTATTCGTCTCAGATGCCGCCCGTCGCTTCGCGGAGGTTGGCAGCGCGTTTCTGGGGGAGGAACTGCGGCGGATCACCACGGTAGACCAGGGCGACTTGCCTTGGTACGAGCGTTGATCGTAGATGATCGTAGGTGATCGCAGGTGATCGTAGGTTGATCGTAGGTTGATCGTAGGTTGATCGTTGGGTGACTGTTGGTCGTTCGTAGGAGGAGTAGATGCCAGAGAGCCGCGCCAACCCGGAAAGTCAGCGACACGATGGTCAGCACCACGATAGCCAGCGACACGATAATCAGCAACACGATGGTCAGCGACACGATGGTCGGGGACACGATAGTCAGCAACACGATAGTCAGCGACACGATGGCCGGCGGCCGGAACAGATCCGCGCGGTTGAGATCGAGAGCCCTTTTCTGCGCCATGCCGAGGGATCGGCGTCGATCCGCATGGGCCATACCTGGGTCGTCTGCGCGGCGACCGTGGACGATCGCCAGCCGGGCTGGCTCAAGGGCACTTCGCGTGGGTGGGTGACCGCCGAGTACAGCATGCTACCGCGTGCGGTGGGTGTTCGCCGGGGACGCGAGATGAGTTCGCGCAGCCTGGAGATCCAGCGGCTGATCGGCCGTTCCCTTCGCACGATCGTGGACCTGCGTCTGTTGCCCCGCCACACGATCACCCTTGACTGCGATGTGATCGAGGCTGATGGAGGCACGCGCGTAGCGGCCGTGACGGGTGCCTTCGTCGCGCTGTGCCAGGCCTGCCGCTGGATGGCGAAGGAGGGCCGGATCCTGAGGTCGCCGGTCAAGGACCAGGTGGCCGGTCTCGGCATCGGCATCGTTGGTGGAGAGGTCTTCTGCGACCTCGACTACGAGGAAGACTCGGTGGCCGAGACCGATGCCAACCTCCTGATGACCGCTTCGGGGAAGGTCGTGGGCCTGCATGCGGCCGCCGAACAGGAGCCCTTCGAAACGGCGATGCTGCACCGCATGATCGAGCTTGCCCGGCCGGGCTTCGATGAACTGTTCGCAGCGCAGCGCGTGGCGCTGGGGTTGCCGGCAGAAGAGCCGTTTGATTCCGAAGCCCTGCTCGCACAGTAGTCGTGCTGCACAGGCGATCCAGACTTCTTCATTCCGTGCCTTCCGACGCAATCGGCCCCTACGCCCGGTCTTAGACCCGGACATGCCTCGGGCCTTCCGGCTGCGGATGGCGTCCAGGCGACGGATGGCCTTCCGGCTGCGGATGGCGTTGCCGGACCCCACGCTTGACGTTTCTTTGCCCGGCGCGCAAGCTAATGGTTGAGCTTGCCCGGCAAGCGATCGCCTGGAAGCGCGACCGGGCGAGCTTGATGATTCCCGCGATCGTGAGCCCGCAAGAAGATGCTGACGAGCGAGCATCAATCCCGTGAGCCCTGTCAGCCGTCCTCGTGTGACCCTGCCACCGAAGGAGGCGACCATGTGCATGTACTCATCGCATTCCGAACGGCTTGACTCCAGGTCCGATTCTCGGCCTGGCGTCCAGCCAGAACCTCGGTCTGACTCTCTGCCAAGTCCCCCGCCGGATGCCGAGCGCG
>CAZZIF010000468.1:0-2981 GCA_964654025.1 uncultured bacterium | reverse complement strand
ACCGGCCGCGCCGCAGCTTGCACCACCGGCCGCACCATCACTCGCACCACCGGTTGTCCCACCATCCCGGAAGACCTGCTGCAACCTCCGGCCGGGCGACTCCTCGTCCTGATAGCCGGTCACCGCGATGTAGGCTTCGGGGTCGGACGCCAGATGGGCGGCGTAGAAGGCACTCGCTCCCCCGCTCAGCATGCCCGAGCTTGCGACAATGCAGTAAGGCCCCTTCTGCTGCGCGATCGCGCGGCGTTCTTCGGATGTGCTCACCGCGTGGACCGGATCGGCGAAGAAGACATCTTCGCCACGCCAGACTCTCTTGGCCAGCGGCTCGCGCAGGTAGTTCGGGAACTGGCGATAGATGCGGCACACCTCGCGAACCATCCCGTCGACATAGATCGGAAACGCCGGAAGCTGGCCCGTGCGGATCGCCGCGCGCAGAATCAGGATGACTTCCTGCGCGCGGCCCACGGCGAAGGAGGGCAAGAGGATCCGCGCGCCCTGCTCGGCCCGCTCCCGGACCGATTCGATCAGTCGTGCCTCCTCGACCTTGCGATCGGCGTGCAGGCGATCACCATAGGTCGCCTCCAGAACGCACGCCCGCGGGCGCAGGCGCGGCACCGACAGCCCGGGCACGGTCCGCTGGGGGTCCTTCGACAGGTCGCCGCTGAAGAAGACCGAACCGCCGCTGGAGGCCAAGTACGCGCTCGCCGCTCCCAGAATGTGGCCGGCCGGACTGAAGGTGAGCCGGATGCCGCCGGCGATCTCGGCCGTGTCCTCGAATCCCAACGGCACCACGCGCTCCAGCATCCGTTCGACCTGACCACGGTCGTAGGTGGGGATCTCCTCCTCCTGCGCCATGATCTTCAGGCTGTCGTAGAGGAGCACGCGGATGAGCGCCAGCGTTGGGGGCGTCATGTAGATTCGGGCGGCGGGAAAGGCCTCGCTCACGACCGGCAGGCTGCCCGAGTGATCCATGTGCGCGTGGGTGAGCACGATCGCATCGACCCCGCCGGCCGCCTGCAACGTGCTCAGATCGGGCAGGCTGTCGCCCTTCATCCGCATGCCGCAATCGACCAGAATCCGGCGCTCGCCCAGCGTGACCAGCGCGCAGCTGGCGCCGACTTCGCCCGCCCCGCCGCAGAAGTGGAGCTTCACGACGGCATCTCCGGCATGCTATCTTCTCCCCTTACCCGTCAAGAACGGTGCTTCCATACCTCCTGTCGCGCCCGGCACATCGGTGATTCCGGGCACGCAGGCAACGATAGCACGCATGGCCGCACGCCCCAAGTGTGTGCGGGGTATGCTTCCCGACTCGAAGCCTTCACGGGGGGGCGCCTGGCGCTGCCCCAGGACCAAGCAGGGGAGGGAACCGGTCCCATGGCAGAGACCCCCCATGGCCCGATCATCGTACAGGGGGACCACACGGTTCTGCTCGAGGTGGACCATCCGCTCTACGCGGAAGCCCGGGACCAGCTCGCCCGCTTCGCCGAGCTCGTCAAGTCGCCCGAGCACATCCACACCTATCGCGTGACGCCGCTCTCGATCTGGAATGCCCGGGCCGCCGGACTGCATCCCGAGGAGATCACCGCCATCCTGACGCGCTACGCGCGCTACCGGATACCCGAGCACGTGTCGACCCGGATCCGCGACTTTGCGTCCCGGTATGGCCGCCTGCGCATCACGCGCGCCGAGCACGGGCTCCTGCTCACGGCCGACGAGCCGCCCCTCTCCGAGAGCATCGGTCGCAATCACGAGGTCGCTCCCTACTTGCTCGATCGCGTCTCGCCAACCGCTCACCGCGTTCAGCCCCTGGCCCGTGGGCACCTGAAGCAGGCGCTGGTCAAGATCGGCTTCCCGGCCGAGGATGTGGCCGGCTACGCCCCCGGCGAGCCGCTTGAACTGCGGCTTCGAACCCGCACCCGAGCCGGCGCCGCCCCCACCAACGGCCGGTCCGCCGAGGCAAAGGCCGCCGAGACAGCCGCCACCGAAGCAGCCGCCACCGAGACAGTCGCCACCGAAGCTACCGCCACCGAGGATGGGGGCTTCGATCTGCGAGCCTACCAAATCGAGGCCGCCGAGGCCTTTCACGCGGGCGGTTCCGACCGCGGAGGCTCGGGGGTCATCGTCCTGCCATGCGGCGCCGGCAAGACGATCGTCGGCCTCTCCTGCATGGCCAAGGTGCAGGCCAACACGCTGATCCTCACCACCAGCGTCACCGCGATCGATCAGTGGCGGCGCGAGCTGCTGGAGAAGACCACGCTGCGAGAGGATCAGATCGGCGCCTACCATGGGCACCGCAAGGAGGTGCGGCCGGTCACGCTGGCCACCTACAACATCATGACCTACCGCAAGGGTGCCGGCGGCTCGTTCCCGCACCTGGAACTCTTCGACCGCAACCAGTGGGGCCTGATCATCTACGATGAGGTCCACCTCTTGCCGGCGCCGGTCTTTCAGATCACGGCCTCCCTGCAGGCCCGCCGCCGGCTGGGCCTGACGGCCACACTGGTGCGCGAGGACGGCCGGGAGGAAGATGTCTTTGCCCTGATCGGCCCGAAGAAAACCGACGTGCCCTGGAAGGTACTCGAGGGCCAGGGGTGGATCGCGCAAGCCACCTGCACCGAGATCCGCGTCGGGCTCCCCGAACCGATGAAGATGACCTATGCGCTCGCCGATGCGCGGCGCCGGTTTCGGGTCGCCGCGGAGAATCCTCGCAAGTTTCCCATCGTGCGCCGCCTGATCGAGGAACATCCACAGGAGTCGATCCTGATCTTCGGCACCTATGTCGATCACATTCGGTCGCTGGCCCGGGAACTCGACGTGCCGGTGCTCACCGGGTCCACCCCCCAGTTGCGACGCGACGAGGTCTACGGACGATTTCGCGAGGGGCGCTTGCGGGTGCTGGCTGTCTCGAGGGTCGGCAACTTAGCGGGCGACCTGCCCGACGCCGGGGTCGCCATCCAGGTGGCCGGTACGTTCGGTTCCCG
>CAZZIF010000467.1:0-3002 GCA_964654025.1 uncultured bacterium | reverse complement strand
GCTTCCCCGCTAGCGAGCATCGGCGCTTCCCACCGTCACCCGCGAGACCGCGAGGTGTCCTGCGGCGTCGGCCGCTCGCACACCGATCACCGAGACCGGATCTTCGGCGACGCTTGCTGGCACCAGGATCTCGAATGCCTCCTCGGAGGCGTCGAAGATCCCGTCGGCCGGGAGCGCCATCTCCCATCCCTCGCCATTGACCGAATACTCGATTCCCACGATGCGTGACAGCGCATCGCGCGCCACACCTTGGACGGTCCAGCCGCCGTCAGGCCGCCCCGTGACTTCCAGCGACTCGAGTTGGGGCGGTGTGTTGTCCACCTGGAAAGGCGGACTCACCGTTTCGGCAGTCAGGCCTTCGCCGGGTGGGTTGCCCCGATCGTCACGGGCGACGACCTTGAGTTCGTACCATCCTTCGGGCCAGGCGGAACCATCCCAGCTGTACGCCCGGTCTTCAAGATCCTGCTTCAGTGGCAGCCAGGCTTCTTCACCCAGACGCCGCAGGTGAAGGTCGTAGCGTAGGGGGTCTTCATCCGGATCGCTCGCGCTCCAGACCGCGGTGCGCAGGCTCCTTGCCCAGTGTCCCGCGCGCTCGAGTGTCAAAGAACCCGGACCGGCCGCATCGTTCAGCGTGAAGTCCACCTGCACCCCGCCGGGCAGCACTTGACGCACACTGCCGTGGCTGTTGCCGCTGCTCTGCAGGTCCGCTGACTTCGATGACACACGTAGGGTCGAGACCTTCGGTCTCTGGTTGGGCCCGCGGTAGGGAACGCGCAGCTCACGCAGCTCGCTTCTCTCGCCGGCTCGCGCCGAGACCTCCACGCGCACCTGAAGGTAGCGCGCGCGGGGACTGGCAATCCGGTCTCCCTCGAGCGCCTCCCATTCGGACCAGGTGTCGCCGGCGTCCTCGACCTGTCCGCTGCGCGATTCGATTGCGACCTCGCCCTCGCCGACCAGCAGGTAGTGAGGCCGGCCCCAGTCGGCGGTCTGCCGTGCATCGAGCACCTTGGTCTCGTAGGTGCCGGTACGCGGGCCATCCCAGTCCATGCGGTAGATCGAACCCGGGGCACCCGTCCCGGCGAATACGCGGTTGCCGGCAACGGCCAGCGACAGGATCTGTCCCTCGGGCAAGTCCAGCAGGCGTGTCGCCGTCCACTGGTCATCGAGATGGTAGAGCACTCCGTCCTGCCCGGTCCCGGCGAGGATGCCGCCTTCAGGGGCCGCCGCCAGGGAGAGGATGCTCTCCTCAGGACAGTCCCAGACGGCCCGTACCTGACCGTCGGCCGTGCGTTCGTAGAGCACGGCGGTTCCGGAACCCTCGGGACGAACCTCGAAGCCGCTCATGCTCAGCCCCCCGGTTCCTTGGGTCACCTGCCCTCCCGCCGCGCTGTTGGCGGCGAAGAGGAGCCGGCCGTCTCCGGGATCGAGGATGGCGACGACTTCGTCGTGCGAGCTGTCATAGAGGATGTCCCGCTGGCCGCTGTCGGGATCGATCCAGACCAGCAGCCCGCGGCTGTCGGTGCCGCACAGGAGGCCCTCGCCCCACCAGGCGAGCGTGACGACATGCACGTCGGGCACCCGGCCCACGCGTTCGGGCTCGCCGTCGGGCGGAACGTGGTAGATTTCACCGCTCTCCCCCGTTGCAGCGTAGAGTGAACCGTCGGGCGCATGGATGAGGTCCCACACGAGGCCCTCGGGCAGGTCCAGGAGGGTTTCGCGTTCACCGCCGGGCGAGACCCGCTGGATCGTACCGTTGGGAGCGCCGGAGACGTACAGCCGGTTCTTCTCATCCCGTGCCAGGGAGAATAGCTCGTACTCGAAGGTCTCGGCCAGCTGCTCGGCCTCCCCCGACGCGCTCACCCGGTAGAGAATCCCCTGGCTGCCGGTTGCGGCGTAGACGGCGCGCTCACCGTCGGCCATGAGTCCCCAGACGTAGTTGACCTCATCGCCGAAGATGCGTTCGTGGTCCGGAGCCGGAACGAGCGTGCCCTCGGCGGTGACCGCCATGCCGCTCAGTTCCCCTTCGAGTACCCTCTCGAGGGTCTCGACGGCGAACTCCTGACTACGGGCGGCCTGCGCCTGCGGAATCGGCATCAGCCCCGCCACAGCCAGCACCATCAGGGCCGTGACCGCCCCCGCGAAATCGAGAATCGCTTGCTTCATCATCGGTTCCTTATCGGTTCCTTCCGCCGCGCACGAGGGCTACCGGGGCCCCCGAGCGTCTATGATCGCTCCCGTGGCCACCCCGCCGAGGATGACCTCTTCGGTTTCCAGAACGACCTCGGCCAGCGGCCGATGGGTCATCGGGGCCAACGTGCCCGCGCTGGGCGACTGGCTGAGCGCCCGCCATTTCGAGAGCGGCAAAGAGGGCACTTCGCGGCCCCGCATCACCAGGCCGCGCGAACTCCCGTACAGACGGACGAAGAGCCGGTTGTTGGGCGGAAACTCCTGGATGAGCTGCAGCAAGTGCTCGAAGTCCTGAGCTTGATACTTCTCCGGTACCTGCTCGCGTTCCCACTCGAAGAAGGCGTACGCGGATCCCACCATGACGGCGATCTCCTGCCCTTCGAGACCGTCGGGCACGTCGATCGCGACGCGCCGGACCTCGTGGCCGCCCAGATGCCGGCGCAGGTGAACATCGATTTCGAGGGTTCCTCCGGGCTCGACCCGGTCCTCCAGGAGCCGAATCTGCTCGATCTCCAGAGCGAGCAACTCGTCGTGGAGTTCGAGTTCGACCTCCACGCCTTCGACCGCGAAAGGTTCGAACGTGTTCGACACGAGGTAGCTGACGGGCGCCAGCACCTCGGCGCCCACCGTCTGGGCCGGATTCAGCGTGCGGAAGAGATCCTCGCGCTCGATCGTCCGCCCGTCGGGCAAGCGGATTCGAATCCGGCTGGCCAGGGTCGAGAGCCCGAGGGCGAACTCCCGGTCGGTGAGCGTGCCGCCAATGGCCATCGACAGCAGCGAGGGGGTGAGGAAGTGATGCTTCGCCGTGTAGAACT
>CAZZIF010000466.1:0-3037 GCA_964654025.1 uncultured bacterium | reverse complement strand
CCGGGGCAAAAACCCCGAGCCGAGCCGTGTCTCACCACCCTCAATGGCAAGCGCCTGAGCGCCACCTGAGGTTTTTGCCCCGGGGCAAAACCCCGAGCCGAGCCGGGTCTCGCCAAGGTCAATCGCATGCGTCTGAGCGCCACCTAAGGTTTTTGCCCCGGGGCAAAAACCCCGAGCCGAGCCGTGTCTCACCACCCTCAATGGCAAGCGCCGGAGCGCCACCTAAGGTTTTTGCCCCGGGGCAATAACCCGAGCAGGTGGTCCCTGTTCGTCTCGTCCTCGCTCGGCCGAGGCGCCATCTGTGCCAGCCTCTCCCGGCCTGTTTTAGCCTCTCCTAGCCTGTGTCAGCCTGTGTCAGCCTGTTTCAGCCTGTCCCAGCCTCTTTCAGCCTCTCTCCGTCGCCGGAAGGAATCGGTGTGAGCAGCTGGTGCGAGAACGGGCCGAACCGAAACGGGCCGAACCGAAATGCGCCCCCAAAGCCAAGCCTCCCCCGGGTGGTTCCGGAGGAGGCTTGATGATGCTTGCTCGGCTCTCGTCTGGACGAGTTCCCGTCTGCACGGGTTCTCGTCGGAACGGGTTCTCGTCGGAACGGGTTCCCGTCTGCACGGGTTCTCGTCGGAACGGGTTCTCCTCTGGACGGGTTCCCGTCGGAACGGGTTCTCCTCCGAACCCGTCTCTACTGGATCCGAACCACCTTCGAGGTTACCGAGGTGTTCCCGGAACTCGCCCGGCAGAAGTAGCTGCCTGCCGGCACGCTCTGGCCCGTATCGTCGGTGCCCGTCCACGTGAACGTGTGGCTGCCCGGCGTGATGGTACCCTCGTGCACGGTGCGGACCACGCGGCCGCCGGCGTCGTAGATCACGACCCGAGCCGAGGTCAGCTCCGGCGGAATCGAGAGCCGCAGGTGCGTCATGGGCGAGAACGGATTCGGGTGCGATGACACCGACAGGCTCATCCGCGGCTGCATCTGCGGATCGCCCGCGTCGGCATAGTCGGCGTCGGTGGCCAGGATGGCGAACTCGTCGATGTTCCAGCCGCCGAATTGCAGGGCGGCATCGCTCTGGAGTTCGAAGCGAACCTGCACGTCGTCCTCGTCCGCGAAGGCGGAGATATCCAGCACCTGGGTGACCCAGTAGGGATCGACCAGGTTCTCGTTCGCAGGATTGCTCCAGATCTCGGTACCGTCGACCAAGATGCGGGCGACATCGTAGATGCCCTCTTCCACCGTCAGGCAGCGCTTGAACCGCAGGTACACACCGGTGTGTTCGGAGCAATCGATCACCGGTGATTGCAGGTAGTTGTTGGCATTCGCGGAGTAGAGCACATCCCAGCTGCCGGACGCCTCGTTGATGTCGTTGCCGTAGAGGTGCGAGCCCGAGGCCGCCGCGGAGGGATCCAGATGGCCCTGCAGCGAGCCGGCCACGCCACGGCGCCAGTCGTTGTTGGCGCCACCGCTGGTCCAGCCGGGATCGGTCTCGAAATCGGTCTCGTAGACGACGTTGACCGGCGAGATGAAGTCGTAGAAGACGCTGGCCTCGGTGTGCGTGCCGGAGTTGACCTCCAGCTCGAAGGAGACCAGCGAGCCCACCTCCGCGCTCGGCGCGACCTCGACGGTGAAGTGCGGATCGAGGGTGGTCGCGCTTGCGCCGTTGGCGATCACCGGGAAGCTGGCCGTGCTATCGCTGACCAGGATGTCCGGACTCAGCGAACGCAGGATCGCGGTGACCGAGCCGGTGGGATCGAACCCGTAGTTCTTGGCCGAGATGGCCACCTGAGCCGTCTCGCCGGGATCGAGCGCGCCGTTGTAGGCGTCGAGCACCTGATGGGACTCGTAAGCCACGCGGTCGGCCGGGAAGGGCGTGTAGTCGAAGGTGTGGCCGCCCACGCCGACGCTGCAGGTGCCGTACTGGATCCAACCGTAGCCGCCCTCACCCCAGCCGGCGCCCCAGCTGTTCTTGATGAGCCAGGCGCCCTGGCCGCCGCACGCGTTGTCATCCCAGCCGCACAGGCAGACGGCGTGATTCGTGCCGCCGCTCGGGCCGGCATAGCAGCCCCCGCCGTAGGAGTACATGGGACCGGTGACATAGATCGTCACGTAGATCGGATGCTGCATGACGGCCGTCTTGAGGTGCTCTTCGGTGAAGGGCACCACGTTCCACCCGTCGAGGCGCGCGACCACCTCGCACTGGTCCTGAATGCAGGGGTAATTGTCGTTGCCGTAATAGGGCAGGCACGTTTCGGCGATCGCTCCGAAGCCACCCCACAGGTAGTAGCATCCGTCGCTGTTGCCGCCGTCGCAGCCGTAGCCGAATTCGTTGCAGGAGAGGCACTGCTGTTCCGACAGGTTCAGCGCTTCGCCGGTCAGAATGGCGTGGTAGGACTCCAGAGCGGCCACCGCCGCGAACGCCCAGCAGGATCCGCAGCCGCCCTGATTGCGCACGCCGGTCATCCCGCCCAGCGCGCGCCAGTCCCAGAACTCGGGGAGGTCGCGGGCCGGCAGGGCCTCGATCGTGCTCGAGCTCTTCGCCACGAAGTCGGGGGAGAGTGGCGGCAGGGGATTGAGCGGGGGGCGCTCGGAAGGCGGCAATGCATTGACCGACGTGGGGCCGGCGATCCAGTGCAGGCCCTCGGCCTCGATCATGGCCTGGATTTCGGCGATCTCCGCCTCGCGGTCCCAGCCTTCATCCGTGGCGGCCGCGGAGGGGGCCATTTGCGCGAGAAGCCCCGCGAGCACAAACAGAAACGCCGTCGCCAGGGGCGAGCGGCGTGGGTTTCGATCCAGATGATACGCCCGGCAGCGAAACATGGGCTGTCCCTCCTTGTTGAGTTGCGTAGGATAGCAGGTGACCCATGCACCCGTGGGGGGGTAGTGTGGGCCGATCTCATGCTCGTGAGAGAGCATACCATACCCGCTATGGGGTTGGGAAACCCGCTGCCGGCGGGACGCGACGGTCCGGCGCCGGGGTATGCCGCGGAGGGACGGCGTGGGCCAGCCGTGGGCACAGCGTGGGCCAGCCGTGGGCACAGCGTGGGCCAG
>CAZZIF010000465.1:1469-3038 GCA_964654025.1 uncultured bacterium | reverse complement strand
CCCGACTCTGCAGACAAGTTACCTATCCCGTGGCAGTGGGCGCCGACAGACCAGTTCGACACGTGGCGGCCCGGAGGCGCCAGCGGGGTTGTCCCGCGCCGGCCCGTCGGAGGCGGGCGCCAGCGGGGTGGTCCCGCGCCGGCCAGCCAGCCAGCCAGGCCGGACCCAGCTGGGTATGACTTCATCCGCGGCGGGGGCATTGGGGACGCCAAGGAGCGCATGGGCAATGTGGCACTGGATGCGGCAACACATGTTCGCCAACGCGGGGATGAAGCTCATTTCGCTGGCCCTGGCGCTCACGCTGTACCTGTACGTCTTCGTCAACCAGGAACGGGAACTGGTCTTGGAAGTGCCCCTCTCGCTCACCGGCATGCCCGAGAACCTCACTTGGATGGGCGAGATCCCGGACGCGGCCCGTGTCCGTTTCCGCGGCCTGGGGATGGACCTGCTGAAGCTGCGAACCCAACCGGACCTGGCGCCAATGATCGTGCGCGTTGGGGACGTTCGCCCCGGGCACTACCAGCGGCCCCTGGTCTCGCGCGACGTGCGCGTGATCTCGGACCTGAGTGTCCAGGTGGTCGAGATCGTCTCCCCCCGCGAGATCACCCTCGAGTTCGATGAACTCCTGATGCGTCGTCTGCCCGTGGTGCCCAAGATCACGGGGCGGCCGGCGCCGGGTTACATTCGCTACGGGCGTGTGATCGCCGAGCCCGAGAGCGTGGACGTGGGGGGGGCGCGTCAGCGGCTCATCTCGTGCGAGGCGCTGCCCACCGAGCCGGTCGATATCTCAGGGCGCGACGACATCGTCATCAGCCGCGCTGAGTTGCGGGTGCCGCCCCACTGCGAGGCAGCCGTCCAGGAAGTGACGGTGCGGGTGACGATCGAGAAAGTGATCTCGCGTACTTTCACTGACTTGCCGGTGGAGGTTCTACGCTCCGGACATGTCACACTCGAGCGGATGAAACCCGCGACCGGCTCGGTCGTCGTGAGCGGACCGGTCTCTTTGGTCGAGAGCCTTTCGGCCGACGAGTTGCGTTTGTCGATCGACGCTCTTGGCCTGCCGCCTGGCAATTACACGCTCATGGCCAGCGTCGAACTCAATCGAACGCTTGAGGTAGACCCGCTTTCGGTCGAACCAGTAGAACCAGAGAAGTTCGAGGTCGATCTGAAGTAGGGATCCGCGGCCGGGTCCCTACCATGATCGCACGGGAGTCCAAACGAGGAGGGCGCGCCGGATGGACGCACAGGAGAGTCCCACGATCGACTATCCCTACTGCCCGATCAGCCGCCAGCTCTGTCGTGCCGGCAAGGTATGGGTGGATCCCGAGCAGCAGACACAGGAAACCGTTTGCGCCTTCTGGCACCAGAAGGAGATGCGCTGCGTCCTGCGTATGGTGGAGTTCGATCTCTTCAACATCGCTCGCGCCCTCGACGAACTCCGCAACCGCTAAACGCTTTCTGTCCTTCCCAAGAATGCAAATACCACCAGGATAGGATCGATCTCGCCATTGCCGGTGAGACATGATCGGTCCGTTGAGCGGTCGCAGGAGATGATCCAGCGATGATCCA
>CAZZIF010000465.1:0-1369 GCA_964654025.1 uncultured bacterium | reverse complement strand
TCCGCGACTCCTCCCCGGCCTTGCTTTCGTCGGGAACGTTGCGGCAAGGGGCGACTGGTGCAACCGGCTACAGACCGCAGACAGGCTAACTGACGCTGCACTTTAGGGTTGACCCTCTCGGCGGCTGGTGCTATCTAGTAATTGCTTGTGACCGGTGCGCTTGCAGCCGTTATGCCCTGCGGCAGTCCAGGCGTGGCATATCGGAAGAGAGTTTGCCAAGGAGGCTGGGATGACCAAGGCGGATCTAGTCGACGAAATCGCCGATCGCACAGGCCTGACCAAGAAGGACGTGGCCGAGACGGTCGATGAGTTCCTGAACGCGGTTGGCCGCGCACTCGTGGCGGGACGGCACATCGAGATCCGTGGCTTCGGAACCTTCAAGGTGCGCGTTCGCAAAGAGCGTATGGCACGGAATCCGAAGAACCCGGATCAGCCTGTCTTTGTCCCCGAACGACGGGTGCCGGTTTTTAAAGTCTCGCGTCAGCTCAAGGAGAAGGTCGCGGTTGCCAACGTATAGCCTGGCCGGATCGCGGTCCACCGGAACGGAGGGAACGCGGTCCACCGGGACGATGGTTCCGTGGCTTCCGGCATCCCGGGCACGGGCGGTCGCCGTTGCGTCTTGCGAGGCGGCCGTCGTCGGTCGGTGGCCCGGACCCACCCTTACCTCCGAGTGATTCATGCTAACCGAGACCAAGCGCGCGCTGCGCAAGCCTTTGCTACCCATCGCCCGCGGACTTGACGCCGCTGGCGTGCGCGCCAACCACGTAACCGTAGCCGGTGTTGTCGCCTGCGGTCTGGCGGCCATCGCCTTGGCCTTGGACCGGACCGCGCTGGCCCTGATCTGGCTGTTGATCGGGCTCCTGTGCGACATGCTCGATGGCGATCTGGCGCGTCTGCGGCCAGAGAATATCTCCCGTTTCGGTGCCTTCCTCGATTCGACTGTGGATCGCATTTCTGAGGCGGTCCTCTTCGCCGGGATCCTCATTGCCAAGCAACAGCACGATGGGCCCGCCGGCTGGTTCTGGCTGGTCCTATGGGTTCTGGCGCTCTCAGGCTCTTTCCTGGTGAGCTACACACGGGCCCGCGCCGAAGGCCTGGGAGTGGACTGCTCGGTCGGCGTGGCCGAGCGTCCCGAGCGCATGGTGATCCTGATTCTCCTGATCGTCTTCGGATTATCCCTCAGTGGTCTGTTTCTCCTGATTCTGTCGGTGCTTGCCTGGTGGACCGTCTATCAGCGTATGCAGCACACCGCTGAGCGGATTCGGGCCGAGGTCGGTGGGGATCTCGCAGGGGTACCCGACAACCACGCTGACCACGGCAGCCACGACCGCGACGGCAGCCACGACCGCGACGGCAGCCACGACCGCGA
>CAZZIF010000464.1:0-3049 GCA_964654025.1 uncultured bacterium | reverse complement strand
CTCTTCCAGGTCGTCGAGCAGGCCGGCAACCACGTCACGATCGACGCAGCTCTCGGCGGCGCGCACGAAGGCACCTACGGTCCCGACGACCTCTTCGTCGCCACCTTCACCGCGGCGGCCGGGGTCACCGACTACGCGACCAGTCCGGTGACGGTGACCGTCAGCGAGATGCGCGATGGTCTGAACGTGGACCTGACGGGTGTCTATGATGACGACGGGCTGGTGATCGTGGACCTCCAGGGGCCGGCCATCGCCGATGTCGCCATCGAGAACACGACGCTGGCTCACACCAATGACTACATCAAGAACGGCGACCAGGTGCAGGTGACGGCCACGGTGAGCGATGGTGAACCGCAGGACTTGACGACGGCCGACATCGAGGCCGATCTCACCGGCCTGGGCGGTGCGGCGGCCGTGCATCCGGACACCTACGACGCCGTCACGGGTCTGGCGACCTGGACGATCGGCGCGCCGGGTGTCACCACGACCCCGGCCGACGGCACGGTGACGGTCACGGTGTCGGCGACCGATGGTTCGGGCAACACCACCGGCGGCGATGACACGATCATCGCGGACAACACGAAGCCGGCTCCCTTGACCGGACTCGTGGCGATGCCGGGTCACAAGAAGGTGGAACTGAGCTGGGATGACGCGTCGGCCGGGGACACCCACTACGACGGCGTGCTGCTGCGCTACAGCCGTTGGAACGACTACCCGCAGTACGACGACTCCGAGCCTGTCTACCCGGACACGCCGGCGGCCGGTGTGGGCACCGCGTATGAAGGCGGTGGGACGAACGCTCTTCACGAGTTCGATCCAGCCGACCGCGACATCTACTACTACGCGGGCTTCGTCTACGACATCGCTCGCAACTACAGTGAGGCTCCTGGTGCCGGCGAGAATCAGGACCGCAGCACGAACTACTGGCTGGGAGACATCTCGGGCGACGGGGAAGTCTGGACCGCCGACATCTCCTCTCTGGGCTCGACCTACTACCTCACCGAGGGACAGAGCGGTTTTGATCCGGCCTGCGACGTGGGTCCCACCGATGACGGTACCCGCCTCGGCATCCCGCTTCCGGATGATGTCGTCGACTTCGACGACCTCATGATCTTCGCCATGAACTTCGGCGTCGTGACCGCTGACATGATGCCGGGCGAGGCGGGCGGCGAGATCGTCGCGTTGGGTGAATACGGATCCTCTGGGCCGGCCGGCTCGATCGCGGACGTCTCCTTGAGTCTGGAGATGCCGGACCAGGTGGCGGTGGGTGAGGAGTTCACCGTGACGGTACACCTCACCGACGAGTCGGCGGCGGTTCAAGGTTGCCGCTTCGTGGTCGCGCACGACCCGCTGGCCGTCGCGTTCTGCGGCGCGTCACCGGGAGCGCTCACCGGCCAGCTCGAGGCAAGCTTCTTCAAGGCGCTCGCCCGCGAGAGCGGGAGCGAGGTGACCGGTTCCTTCGGGGCGGCGCTCACCGATGTGAGTGTGGCCGCGATCGGCGGGGAACAGACCTTCGGCGGCTCCGGCTGCCTGGCGGTACTGCGTTTCCGCCGGATCGGTGAGGGGCCCGTTGCGCTGCGCCTCGCGGAGGTTCAGGCGCGGGATACCCGGAACCAGGAGCTGCTGCCCGAGACGATGGACGGGGAGTTCGCGTCGGACGGCGCCGCCGCGGTCCCGACGACGGTCTACCTGCACGGCAGCCGCCCGAACCCGGTGGCGGGCCAGGCCGCGATCTCCTACGGCCTCCCGGCGGACGGCCGCGTCCGTCTGGCGATCTACGACGCCACCGGCCGTGTGGTGCGGATCTTGGCCGAAGGTGTCCAAACAGCCGGTGAGCATGTCGTACACTGGGACCGTGCGGCCCAGGACGGTTCACCGGTGGCCGGCGGTCTGTACTTCTACCGTCTGGAGACCGACGACCGGGTGCTGACGCGCAAGATGGTCGTCTCCCGATAGTATCAGTTGATCTCGCGAACCTTCGGAGGGCGGACCGCCGCCCTCCGAAGGCGAGCGCGAGTACCTCACAGCGGTATCTCGGCCGCGACAGACAGGCGAATCGGCGAAAGGACCGACCATGAAGATGCAGCCTGAATCGAAGCCCACTCGCCCGCGGCGGCATGCCGTTTTCCTCATCACGGCCTGCTGGGTCTGCGCGGCGATGACCGCCTGGGCGGGCGCGGGGGTGACCGTCTCGCTCCAGCCGCAGGAGTCCTGCGCGGCTCCGGGGGAAACCTTCGACGTCGTGCTCCACGTTGACGAGCCCGGGAGCGGATTCGATGGGTACGAGGCGGTGGTGCTCTACGATCCGGAGTACCTCGAGGTCGAAACTCTGAGCGAAGCCGGCATGCTCATCCAGGGCCTGTGCGGCAATACCTGGTGGTGGACCGAGGTCGGCGACTCGACGATCTTCATCTCTCACGTGGCGCTCTGCGGCGGCGACTCTCTCACCGGACCGGGGCCGTTGTCCTCGATGACCTTCTCCGCGGCCGGCCCCCTGGGAACGACCGCCGTTTCGTTTCAGTCGCTGGAGTTCTACCTGGCCGGCGCCGTCGTGCCCTGCGAGTGGACCGACGCGACCGCCCGGATCCAGACCGAGCCGTGCGTTGGGGCCTGCTGCTTCCCGGACATGAGCTGCCTGCTCGTCTCCGGCGAGGAGTGCGGCGACCTGGACGGTGATTTCCTAGGCTACGACAGCGTGTGCGACCCGAATCCCTGCGAGTTCAGCAGCGGGCCGGATGCTCTGGAGGGCGAGCGCCTTTGGTGCGAGCCGCTCCTGCTCATCTCCCGGCCCAACCCGGCGCTGCGTGGTGCAGACATCGGCTTTCGACTCCCCGAGGAGGCGCGCGTACGGTTGGAGGTGATCGACCCGGCGGGCCGGCTCGTGGCCACGCTTCTCGATGAGAGGCGAGGAGCCGGAAGCCACAGCGTGCGTTGGAATGGCGACAACCGAGCCGGGCAGTCCGCCGCCCCGGGCGTCTACTTCGCCCGGTTGCACGCCCTGGGTGCAGAGACCGCGGTGGCCGACCCGGTGACGCGGCGCATCATCTTG
>CAZZIF010000463.1:0-3053 GCA_964654025.1 uncultured bacterium | reverse complement strand
GATGGCCGCTCTCAAACCTTGAGGATCTTCAGAATAAGTAGGAAGGTGAGGCTAGTCCTCCATCTCGTAACGTATTCTGACATTATGCTTTAGGATTCAGATAATGTTACGCAACTCCTTGAAGAGCAGGTCGACGGGAATGACTTCTATCTCGCCCTCTTGCATCCTGCGCTGCCCCATGTATATGAAGTGGGCTTCGGCGACGGGATAGTCGTCGAGAAGTCAACGGAGCCATCGGCCCGTGTGAATTAGAGATTCCCTGGTTCAAACCTAGAGCGGCATTCGAGTTATCGGTAGGTGGCACAGGGAAGTGTGGGCGGTTTCGGCATGGGCAAGGATTGCCCCAGAATGGCTAAGCTCTCGAGTGGTTTGGTCCGCTCCCCCGAGCCGAGCCGCAAGGCGGGTCGGCTCGCTCCCTACCCCGCAACCGTTTGACCACCGCAGAAGAGAGAGACAACGGTCTTGCTCTGCGGTGCGCAACCCGTGAAACTTGGTCTGCCAGCGAGGCCACGATTGACGAATTGCCTTTGGGGGTGTCCGGTGAAGAGCCGAGAAGAGATCATCAGAATCCTCAGGCAGGCCATGCCGCAGCTTCAGCGCGAGTTCGGAGTGCGCCGCCTCGCAGTCTTCGGGTCCTATGCGAGGGGTGATCAGCGCGAAGATAGCGATGTCGATGTCCTGGTCGAGGTCGACCCATCGATCGGGCTGCGCTTTGTCGATCTGGCGGATCGCATTGAGTCGCTGTTGGGCATGCGGACCGACGTGGTCTCGCGCCGGGCCATCTCTCCATCGCATTGGGCTCTGATCGAGAGGGAGCTCGTCGATGTCGCGTAGACCAGCCAGAATGCTGCTCGAGGACATCCTGAATCGCATAGCCAGGATTGAACGCCACGTGGCCGGCATGGATCAGGAAACGTTCCTACTGGATGACAAGACCTGCGACTCCGTGATCCGCAACCTTGAGGTGATCGGAGAGGCTGCCAACCGTCTGCCGGATGATGTCCGCGAAAAGTCGACATCAAGGTAAGATGACGGATCACCGAACTTCTACTTCGCCGACGTTGGCGCTGTGAACGGCCTGGCCAAGCGTTCGGACCTTCAGCCCGGTTCCGAGCTCTATGGGAAGGCTGGGTGGACTCGGGATGATCGGGGCCATGAGTGTAGATATGGCCTACAACAGATCGAACGGCACCGCCAGACAGCGATCGTGGACGCGCAGTACGTCCGCCCCCCCATAGATGATCAGCCCGGTTCGCGCGGCGGTTCCCACCGTTTCCTGGAAAATGCCGATAGATCGCGCGTCACGCGGCCCGACGTGGCTGGCGGCTTTGACCTCGATGGGGAAGAACGCCCCGTCGCGTTCGATGATGAGATCGACCTCGGCGCCGCTGTGCTGGCGGTAGTGCGAGAGAGCCGGAACGAGCGGCTGCTGCTGGAGCTGCTTGTAGCATTCGGTGATCACCAGGGTCTCGAAGAGGGCCCCGAAGGCGGGATGTCCCTGCACCGCCGCCGGTGACGATAGGCGGAGCAGGAAGGAGGCCAAGCCGGTGTCGGCCAGGTATCCCTTGGGCCTGTTGCTGACGCGCTTGACCGTGTTCATCGAGAAGGCCGGGACCTCGAGCCACTGATAGCTGCTTCGCAACACCCCGACCCATCGCTTGGCCGCGGGCGCGGAGAGACCGATGTCGCGACCGAGCTGGTTGTAGTTGCACTCCTGCGCGGTGAGCGCCGCACAAAGGGAGAGGAAGGCGGAGAACTGAGCCTCATCACGCACGGAGAGCATGGTACGGACGTCGCGCTGGAGGTAGGTGGCGACGTAGCCTTGCATCCAACCCGGAATGACCCCGTCCGCCAGACGCTGAACATCCGGGAATCCTCCGCGCCAGATGCGCTCTGTCGCCGAGTATCGCTGGACCGCTCTCGTCTGCAGCCGCTGAAGGGCGTCTTCGGGATCGTCCGGCTCGGCATCGAGCCACTCATTCAACCAGCACGGACCCTCTTGGTCCTCGAACTCCTGGAAGCAGAAGGCCGGTAGCTCCAGGAGCGCCACCCGCCCGGCCAACGACTCGGCCAGGTCACGCATGACCTGCCATTGCTGCGAGCCGGTGATCAAGAACATCCCGGGCCGGCGTTCCCGGTCCACATACCGCTTCAAAGCCGGAACGAGTTCGGAGGCGTACTGGATCTCATCGAGGATCAGCGGCGGCGGATTGTTCCGCAGGAACAGGTCGGGGTCCTCCCTGACACCGAAGAGATCCTGCACCGGGTCGAACACGAACGTGCGGAAGCGATCGCCGAAGAGTTCGGCCAGAAGTGTGCTCTTGCCGACCTGCCGCGCCCCGCTCACCAGCGTGCAGGGGAAGGACTCCACGTAGGCCAGGAGTTTGGGTTCGAGGAGTCGATGGTGGTATTTCATATCGAAAACATAACATTGTAGGTTGCAAAATCAAGCCGAAATGCCATTCGGGGGCGGACCCTCTCAAGAGTGACCTTTTGGCTCGCGCTGCTCGTTCGCCGCACGTCCTTTGCGAATGCGAATTGTGCCCCCTGCTGCCGGGCACCGAGGAGCGCCACGATGGGGGCGCGCCTCAGGAGGTGACGGTCGACTTCCCGGTTCCGCCGACCCGGCCTAACGACGCGGACGGGAAGCTCCGCGACATCGAGGCAGGCTTGGCCGCTGTCATCGCACCAGGTCGTCATCTTGCATTGGGTCAGGCGTCGAGGATGTTGCGGTGCGCCTGCGACCGCTCCTTGTGGACCTCGCCGCTTTGAAGGCAATCACTCTCAGCAGGGGTTCGCTCGACCAGGATGCGATCGGTCTCGGCGTGTCGCGAATGGTCTGACGGGGGGGAGAGACAGCGCCGTCCAGGCCGATGTCGTAGGACACCACCACCAGCTGGATGAGCGCTGCAGCTGACCGATTCCATGCCTGGCCCCCAATTGGCGAGATCGTTCCCGGTTGCCTTTGTCGAGCCTACCGGGGACGACCTGCATGACTTTTGCCGAGTACATGACCCACTGGCTGACCGAGTACGTCCAGGACCGGGTGGCCG
>CAZZIF010000462.1:0-3055 GCA_964654025.1 uncultured bacterium | reverse complement strand
CGCCACGATCGAGCGCAGCGTCAGAAGCAAGATCCGCAGATCGAATCCCAGCGACCAGTTCTCAATATAGTACAGATCATACCGTGTCCGTTCCTCGATCGGGACGTTGCCCCGCAGGCCATTGACCTGAGCCCAGCCGGTGATGCCGCTCTTCACGCGGTGGCGGTCGAAGTAACCCGGCACCACCTCCTCGAAGCGATCCACGAAGAACGGCCGCTCCGGACGCGGCCCCACCAGGCTCATCTCTCCCCTGAGCACATTGAAGAGCTGCGGCAACTCGTCCAGGCTCCACGTGCGCAGAAACGTCCCCACGCGCGTCCGGCGCGGATCGGCGTTCTCCGCCCAAACCGGGCCGGTCCCATTTTCGGCATCGACCCGCATCGAGCGGAACTTGATCATGTGAAAGACGCGGCGGTCGCGCCCGACCCGCTGTTGGTGGTAGAAGACCGGTCCTCGCGATTCAAGCCTGACTGCGAGAGCGATCACGGTCAGCAACGGCGCGAGCGCGATCAGCAGCGGCACCGTAATGACCAGATCCAGCGTCCGTTTCAGCACCCCGTTCCAGCCCGCCAACGGGATCTCGCACAAGCCCGCGATGGGGATGCCATCGATCTCCTCGAAATGCATCTCGTGCGAGATCAGCGAGAACAGGTCGGGCACGAACTCGACGTCGACCTGATGCGGATGGCATTGGCGCAGAATCTCGATGATCCCCTCCTGGCCGGTAAAGGGCAACGCCACGATCACCCGGTCGATGTCACCTTCGGCGACCAGACGGCCGACCTCATCGTAGCGCCCCAGGATCGGCAAGGGGTCATCGTCGTGCGGCTCGGTGTCCTCACCGGGGCCGGCCAGCAGGCCGACCGGCTGGTGCAGTCCCAAGCCGTCGCGAACCAGCGCACGGGCGATCCGCCGGCCCTGCGGCGTTCGTCCCACGACGACGAACTTCACCGGGCGGTCGCGTTGGATCCAAGCGGCCAGATGCAACATGGCCGTGCGTCCGAGGTAGAGCAGGGGGATCGCCAGCATCCAGATGAGGGGGACGGCGATGCGCGAGTAGGTGAAGTCGCGATAGAAGAAGGCGACCGCCGCGGTGAGCACCATGCCGAGCAACGATGCTTGCAGCATCCGCGGCGCCTGCGCGCTGCCCCACTGCAGTCGCCGGCGATAGAGGCCGAAGGCGTGGAAGACGACGATCCACACGCCGGCCGTAACGATGGCGGCGACCGCATAGTTGGCCAGGTCCGGGATGCCTTTGGAGACGTCCCACAGCCGGCCGACCAGCAGCGAGTGAAAACGGAGCCAATAGCCGATCAGAAAGGCGAGCCCGATCGCCAGCAGGTCGCTGACGTGCCAGAGAAACTGGAGCAGCGTCTCTCTCTTTCTGCGTTCGACGTGTCCCATCGGCTACCTCTGGCGGCTATTCGAGCGCCATCGCCACTTCCTCTTCCATGCGCACGCGGAAGCTCGCGCGCGAGAAGTTCTCCGCCCGGCGGCGCGCGTCGGCCGGATCCAGGCCCGCCTGTTCGAGCTTCTCGATCGCCTCGGCCATCGCCTCGGCCGTTTGCTCCTGGAAGAAGATGCCCGTGCGCCCCGGCTGAACGGTCTCCAGCACGCCGCCGGTTCCGTACGCCACCACCGGCGTTCCGCAGGCCATGGCCTCGAGCGGCACGATACCGAAGTCCTCCTCACCCGGGAAGAGCAGCGCCTGCGCGCCCTGGAGCAACCGGTGCAACTGCTCGAACTCCACCCATCCGAGGAATTCGGTGTTCGCCCCGGCTCGCCTCTCGAGTCGCTTACGTTCGACGCCGCTGCCCACGACCACCAGACGCTTGCCGAGCTGACGAGCGGCGTCGATGGCCAAGTCCACCCGTTTGTAGGGCACCAGCGCGGAGATGACCAGCAAGTAGTCCCCCCGCGGCCGCTGAGGGTCGAACCGAAACGCCTCCAGGTCCACCCAGGGATGGACCACGCTGGCCTCCCGGGCGTAGTAGCGCAGGATCCGCGCGGCCACGTTGTGCGAGTTTGCGACGAAGTGATCCACCCGCAGGGAGGTCACCACGTCCCAGTTACGCAACCAGGCCGCCATCGGAGGCAGGAGCCACGAAAAGGGGAAGCCATAGCGCTCCCCGCCGAAGTAGTGCTCGTACAGGAGCCAGACGTAGCGCATCGGTGTATGGCAGTAACACACGTGGATCGTGCCGGGGTGGATGACCACCCCTTTCGCGGCCGCGTGGCTGCTCGAGAGCACCAGATCGTAGCCGCGCAAGTCGAAGCGCTCGATCGCCGCCGGGTAGAGCGGCAGGTAGTGCTGATACTTCTTGGGGCCCCAGGGAGCCCGCTGCAAGAAGGAGGTGTGGATCGGATGGCTCTCGATGGCGCCGCTGACCGAGCCGGGACGGTGAATGAGCGTGTAGATCGGCGCCTCGGGGAACATCTCGCAGAAGACCTCGAGGCACTTCTCGCCGCCTCGCATGCCGGTCAGCCAGTCGTGCACCAACGCTACCCTCACGAGGTCCCCTCCTCCAGCGCGCGGATCACCTCCACGAAAACGCTGTTCGAGACGAAGTAGGCCTCCGGCGAGAGCTTCAGGCCCTCGCGGTCGGCCTCGAGGAAGCCGCTGTTCGTCAGGAAACGCACCCGTTGCTTGAACCGGTCGGGCAAGCGCTGTCCCAGGGCGGCCTCGAGCGCATCCCAGGTGATGCCCTCGGCCAAGCGCAGCCCCAAGTAGATCATCTCCTTGGCCGCGTCCAGCTTCGTCAGCCGCAGACGTTCCTCGACCGGTCGCCGGCCGCGCTCGAGCAGGGAGGTCAGGTACTCGTCCAGATCGGCGGCATTGCGCCAGCGGACCTCGCCGTCGAATGAGTGCGCAGCCGGACCCAGGCCCTGGTACGGCTTGCGACGCCAGGTGGCCACGTTGTGACGAGCCCGCTTGCCGGGACGCGCGAAGTTGGAAATCTCGTACTGCTCGTAGCCCGCGGCGAGCAGTAGCTCCCGGGTCCGCTGGTACTGCAGCAGGAGCGTCTCCTCCAGCGGCGATTCGGCGTATCCGCCG
>CAZZIF010000461.1:0-3064 GCA_964654025.1 uncultured bacterium | reverse complement strand
AACTGCATCCGCCCGCGCATGCGCATACGCAACTGCATCCGCCCGCGCATGCGCACACGCAACTGCATCCGCTCGGAGATGCGCACACGCAACTGCATCCGCCCGCGCATGCGCATACGCAACTGCATCCGCTCGGGCCTGCGCATACGCGGGCGCATACGCATACCGTGTATACACCTAAACCCTAATAGTGCAACCAGTTCGCGTCTCCATCGAACGGATCATTCTCCGACAAAAACCGCTTTGCCCCCCACTGCCTTGGCGCTAGGATGCATTTGGGACGGTGGGCTCGGGAAGGGACTCTTGGGCCTTGAGGACGTTCGTGAGCAAACCGTCCGCATTGAGACGTTCCTTGCAGCAAGGCAAAATCTGCATCGAAGGAGGTAGGCAATGAAGAAAGTGCTCGCAGTGTTGAGCCTCCTAGCTCTCGCTGGCACCGCCTACGCAGGCGACCCGCAGGTCGAGACGGTCCCGGTGGACCGTGCCGACGACTCGTGTGAATTGACCGTGGTCACCTACGACTGGGACTTCTCCCAGGGTGATCAGGGCTTCACGCACGCCGTCTGTGAGGCCGGTGGTATCGACGACTGGGCGTATGGCGTTCCGACGAATCCAGAGGTTCCCATCAACGTCGCCGTCTGGGGCACGGGCCTCGCCGGTGATTACAGCAACGACAGCGGTTCCGGACTCTATGCCCCTGCGTTCATGGTGAGTGAAGACGCGTACCTCATGGAGGTTTCGCATTACTTCGACACCGAGAACAACTACGATGGCTTCAACGTGTCGGTGAACGGCGAGGTCATCCAGCCGTACACCCCCTATCCGGCCACCATCAACACCAGCACCAGTTTCTACGCGTTCTGCGTGGACATGGAGCCGGGTTGGACTGATGGTCCGGCCCAATCGCTCGACTGCTTCGACCTCTCGCCCTGGATGGGTCAGACGGTTGAGGTCGAGTTCGCATTCGGTTCGGACAGCAGCGTGAGCTACCCCGGCTGGTTCATCTACTACGTCAAGGTCGGCGGTCAGGGCGGCACGCCCACCGAGGGTTCGACGTGGGGCTCCATCAAGGGGCTGTTCCAGTAGAGCTGGGGGTTCGAGAAGGCCCATTCAGGCCCGCGACAAAGCCCGGGAGCGCAAGCTTCCGGGCTTTGCGTATGCGGCCCTCGGCACACTTTGGCGGGCTAGATGGGACGGGTCGCCAGTTCCAGATAGACCCGATCGCCCGAATCCAGGTGCGGCGCGAGTTCATCGCGCACCCACGAGTGATACCCGTTCAGCCACTTGATCTCTTCTTCATCCATGAGGGATGGCTCCACCAGCCGCACGTCGATCGGACAGAGCGTCAGGGTTTCGCACTCGAGCCATCCAGGCTCTCCCTTCTTGGGCTTGCCTGACGATTGCAGCACGACCATGTTCTCGATCCGGATGCCGAACTTGCCGTCCTCGTAGTGGCCGGGTTCGATCGTGAGCACGTTGCCCACTCCCAGCTTACCCGAATTGCGCGGTGAGAAGCCAACGGGCCCCTCGTGCACGCACAGGAACGAGCCCACCCCATGTCCGGTGCCGTGACGGTAGTTGAGCCTGCCGTCCCACAGCGGCTTGCGGGCCAGGGCATCCACCCAGCCTCCCTGCACGCCTTCCGGGAACGTGGCGGTCGAGAGGGCAATCACCCCTTTCAGGACCCGGGTGAAACAAGCCTTCTCGTGATCGGTGGGATCGCCGAAGCAGATCGTGCGCGTGACGTCGGTGGTGCCGGTCAGGTACTGGCCGCCGCTATCGAACAGGTACAGGCCCCGGCCCTTGAGCTTCGCGGGCCGGTCGGTCTTGGTGGGGTCATAGTGAATGACCGCTCCGTTGGCCTTCCAAGAGGAGATGTAGGCAAAGGAAGGCCCTTGGTAGAGCTCGCCTTCCGAACGAAATCCTTCGAGCGCCTCGATGCAATCGACCTCCGTGAGCCGCCCGCGCTGTGGAACCGACTCGAGCCAGTTCAGGAAGCGCACCAGTGCTACACCGTCCTGAACATGGGCATGGCGCATACCGCGCTGCTCAGCTCGATTCTTGACTGCCTTGGCCGCCTGCACCGGACTCGAACCATAGACCAGTCGGGCGCCCTTGAGCCGATCGAGCGTCCAGCGGTTGACCTCCCCCGGGTCGACCCACACGCGCGCTTTCGCTTTGGCGTAGGCACGCAAGGCCTTGCCAAACGCCTCGTAGGGTTCGATCGTCGCCACCGTACCGAGCCACTGCTGCATCGCCGGGCTCAGCTTCTCCACCTTCACGAAGAGCGTGGCCGACTTGCGGCCCACGATGGCGTGGGCAATCACCAGCGGGTTGAACTGCACGTCGGTGCCGCGCATGTTGAAAGTCCAGGCCACCGCATCCAGCGCGGAGATGACGAGAGCTTCAGCATCCTGCTCCTTCATCTGCTCGCGCAAACGCGTCAGCTTCTCGCTCACCTTCTCACCCGCGTAGCGATCGGCGAGACGCATCACCGGGTCGGCCGGCAAGGGCGGCTGATCAGCCCAGATGTCATCGACCAGGTTACTCGGCAAGAGCTTGAGCTTGGCGTCACGTCCCTTCAGAACGAACTCCAGCGCCTCGGCCCGCTCCTTGGTCAGTACCTGCGGATCGACGCCTACCTCCTGGTCCTTGCGGATCTTCTTCTGCAGGTAGGCATCGACGGCCGGCACGCCCGGCTCGCCCATCTTGAAGAGTTCGATGCCGGAGCCCGCCAGCTCCCGCTCAGCCTGCAACCAGTAGCGCGAATCGGTCCAGAGGCCGGCTTCGCGCAACGTGACGACCACGTCACCGGCGCTGCCGGTGAAGCCACTGATGAACTCGCGGCGGCGCCAACAGGCGGGGACGTACTCACTCTGGTGTGGATCGGTTGACGGAATGAGGTACGCGCTGAGCCCTTCCTTGCGCATGCGCTTTCTCAGGGCCGCAAGCTTCTCCTTCGTCGTCATCTCTTCCTCCCCTTCTATCGTTTCTCCTCCGTCCCTACTCGGGAGAGCGCCGATCGCTTGGAAGGTCTGCGTATGCCGCTCCCGGGTGAACCGGA
>CAZZIF010000460.1:0-3070 GCA_964654025.1 uncultured bacterium | reverse complement strand
GGGCCCAGGAGGAGTCCCCTCGCCGGGAGGAGTCGCGGGCCCAGGAGGAGTCCCCGCGTCGTCAGGAGGAGCCTGGGCGCCAGGAGGAGTCCCCGCGTCGTCAGGAGACCGAGCGCCGTGTGGTACCCGAGGGCCGTCAGGAGCCTCGGCGCGGTCAGGAATCCGGAGACCGCGCGGCGGAAAGCCAGACATCCGACGGGGCCAGCGAGTCCGGTCGCGAACACGTTCGCATCAAGGAAGCGCCGGTCGAGGCCGGACGGCGGGTTCGACGGGGCCGTACCGTGAGAGGGGCCACCTTCCGGCCGCGGGAGAAGCGCATCCGCCGGCGCTAGGAGCGACCGCGGTAGGGCCACCTGCGCGTCAGCGCGTGAAGACGAAGGCGTGATTCTCGAAGCTCTCCCAGCTGCTGAACCGCCCGCAGTTGCGCTTGTGCCGCAACACGAAGCCCAGGCCGTTCAGAAAAGACTCGAGATCGCGGTCGGTGATTCCCCACTGCCAGACGTTGTGGATGTCCCACCAAGGGCGCTGGTACTGCGGGTGCATCTCCTCGGGCTTCTCCCAGAAGTCCCTGTAGTGAGGAATCGCGGGGTCCATCTTCACGTGCTGGAAGTAGGCTTTCTTCCCGAGATCGGAGTAGAAGGTGTAGCCCGCCTCCACGCGCCAAACGCCTCCCAGGTCGGCGAAGCTGCGCACCGCCGGACGCAGGGTGCCGAACGCCGTGTCAATCAGCTTGCGCTTGCAGGGGTCGAATGAAACGGGAAGCCCGTGCGCAAGGTGGCCCCACAGGCCGCGCACGCCTCTCTGCCAACGCTGCACCGGTAGTTTCATCCCGTCGTTCCTCACTCGATGGTACACATACGGTCTCGCTCGCGGATGAAGGTGTCTTTCCCAGATTCTATGCAGAGGCTGGCCCTCCAGAAAGCCATTTCTCACGGTGGGATCAAGTCTGTGGCGGTCCGATCCGGTCCACACACGTCCCGGCGGTCGCCGGCCTGTGGTAGTATGGCGCGATTTGTTCTGGGGAAAAGGGCTCTCAGAGGGTGTCCACATCCATGCGCTTACGTTCTACCGTCGGCCGGCTGCGGGGGCTGCCCCTCGACTTCCGGCACATGCTTCTGGCCACCCTGCTCTTTGGGGCCGCCGGCGGCATCTTCATGGCCACGCTCAACAACTACCTCTCCGACGTGCACGGCTTCGATGCCGCGGCGCGCGGCTGGCTGGAGCTGCCCAGGGAGCTGCCGGGTTTTCTGATCATCTTCGTGGCCGGTGCGATGCTCATCCGCTTTCGAGAGAGCCAGATGGCCGCCATGGCGATGGTCTTCACCGCGATTGGCGCGATCGGGCTCAGTTACCTGTCTCCAGAGACGGCGCTGGTCATCGTCTGGATCGTGATCTGGTCGCTGGGCGATCACATCATCTTCGCGGTCGAAGGGCCCCTCGGCCTCAAGCTGGCGACCGCGGGCGGGGAGGGCCGCCGGCTGGGCCAGCTGGGGGGTGCCCGCAATCTGGGCACCATCGTGGGCGTGGGCGGCGTCTTCCTCCTGGCACGGGCGTTCGGAGATCGCTACGAGCTCTTCTACGTTCTGGCGGCCGCGTGCGCAGCGGGCGCGGCCTGGTACTACTTCCGCCTGCGCGTGGGGCACGGAGACGCCCCCTCACGCAGGATCGTCTTCAAGAGGCGCTACAGGGTCTTCTATGCGATCAGCGCGATCTTCGGCATCCGCAAGCAGATCTTCCTGGCCTTCGGCACCTGGGTTCTGGTTGCGCTGCACGATGTGCCCGTCTCCACCATCGCCTTGCTCTACTTCATCGCCTCGGCTCTGGGCGTGGCCATCCGTCCGCTGCTGGGCGATGTGATCGACTGGCTCGGCGAGCGCGTGGTCCTGGCCGTCGATGAACTCCTGTTGCTCATGATTTGTCTGACCTACGCGTTCTCCTCCGACCTGCTGCGGGCTCCTTGGGATCTCTATATGCTCTATGCCGCCTACGTCTTTGACTCCGTGCTCTTCGCCCTGCGCGTGGCGCGGACGACCTACCTGAAGAAGATCGCCGAGGACCCGTCCGACATCACCCCCACCGTTTCGATGGGGATCACGATCGACCACGCGGTCGCCATGAGCCTGCCCGTGCTCTCGGGATACATCTGGGACGCGTGGGGGTATCGCTGGGTGTTCCTTCTGGCGGGCGCCATCGCACTGGCGGGCTTCTTCGTGTGCTTGCGGATTCGCGTGCCGTCAGATAATGAGGTACGGAAAGGGAGGTTCCGATGAAACGCACGTTCGCCCCGCTCATCCCGGCAGAAGCTTGTCTGATGGGCGTCCGGCTCGCCCTGGCGGTGCTTCTTGCCCTGGCCGCCCGGCTCACCCCCGCTGTTCCGCTCATCCTGGCGGTGCTTCTTGCCCTGGCCGCCTCGACCGCCCCGGCCGCGAACGCGCAGGAGGTGCCTTCCATGACGACGGTGAACGAGGTCGACCTGCAGCGCTACGTCGGGCTGTGGTACGAGATCGCGCGTATCCCCAATCGGTTCCAGAACGACTGCGCCGCGGGGGCCACGGCTGAATACCGGCTGCGCGACGACGGCCGTCTGCAGGTCATCAACCGGTGTTACCGTGAGGACGGCACTCTCGCCGAGGCCGAGGGCGTGGCCAAGGTCGCCGATCCTGACACGAACGCGAAGCTCAAGGTGAGCTTCGTCAGCTTCCTCGGCTGGCGGCCCTTCTGGGGGGACTACTGGATCATCGGACTGGGTGAGGACTACCAGTGGGCTGTGATCGGCACGCCGGACCGTAAGTATGGCTGGGTGCTCGCCCGTACTCCGCAGCTGGATCCGCAGACGCTTGCCCAAGCCTTCGACGTCATCGAGCGCAACGGTTATGAGCGGGATGTGTTCGATATGAGCTTGGCAGAGTAGGGATTAGGTAGGTTGACAACGTTACGGCATTTGCTCGGCGCGCGATAGGATTCAACGTCCGGTTCAGGTCACACGGATAGATTCATTCCTCTTCTGGCAGGCCGCTTCTTGCATCTGCGCCATCGTCGGCATGAAACAGGTATGGGTAAGCAAGTATGG
>CAZZIF010000459.1:0-3076 GCA_964654025.1 uncultured bacterium | reverse complement strand
GATCCGCGCGTCTAGACGGCCGGGGGCTGAGACGGCCGGGGATGGAGATGGCTGCGGCCTGAGACGGCCGGGGGTTGAGACGGCCGGGGATGGAGATGGCTGCGGCCTGAGACGGCCGGGGCTTGAGGCGAGCCGGGGGCTAGCCCGAGCCCCATTTTGCTGATCTCGTTACTGATCTCGCCTCTAGTTTCCTTCGTAGGGCAAGGCTCCCATGTCGCCGCCGTCGTCGGCCGTGCCGATACAGGGGCTGTCCGCTCTGAGGTGGAAGTCGCCCTCGATCCGTGGCGGCTGGGGTTCCTGGACGAAACCGGGAATGACCGTCAGGTTCGAGACCGGCAGGTCTTCGCTGCCCGGGTAGACCGGGGTGGCCACCGGGTCCTCGGGACAGCCGCAGTGCTCGCCGTAATTGGGGCCCGACATGCTGCCGGTCGAGTTGTTGTGCACGATCGTGACGAAGGGCTGGTCCTCGTGCCAGACGATGCCATGTCCATTGCGATAAACGATGTTGTTGCGGACCTGTAGGTTGAGGTTGGGGTGGGTCTCATGCAGGTAGATTGCTGCGGGATTATTGTTGTAGAGGGTGTTGTTGACCACCCAGCCCTCCGTGTTGGAGAAGTACTCGATCGTGCCGCCGAGTTCGCCCGTTGCGACCGGACGGACACCGTTCATGATCAGGCAGAATTCGATGTCGAACCGAGTGGTGTCCATGAAGGCCGATTGCACCAGGATATGGCCGCTCAGCTCGAAGTCGATCGTCGCCCCGTGGCCGCGAATGCAGGTGTCGGTGTCAATCAGGATCTCGCCCGTGGCGTAGTAGCGCTTGTTGGGATCCAGATCGACCAGCCGCTCGAAGGATACCCCATTGTGTTCGCCCATCCCGGCCGCGGCCAGTGCGTCACGCAAGTCGATATCGTCGGGATCCTCGACATCGACGGTAATGGCCTCGCTGATGCCCTCGTTGCCCACGAGGTCGTAGGCGCGGGCCTGAAGCACGTGTTCCCCGGCGTGAATCACGGGGTTGATGGTCCAATCGTACTCGTACGGCGGGATCGAATCGGTGCCGGCGATTCCGCGGTCGATGTAGAAGTCCACGTAGACGACAGCCTCGTTGTCGGTGGCTTCGGCCGTCAGCGTAACGTCGTCTGACAGCGTGGCGCCGTTCTCCGGGTAGGTGAGGCTCACCTCGGGCGGCGTGGTATCGGGCTCCTCGGTGACCTCAACGGTAATGGCCTCGCTGATGCCCTCGTTGCCCACGGGGTCGTAGGCGCGGGCCTGAAGCACGTGTTCCCCGGCGTGAACCACGGGGTCGATGGTCCAGTCGTATTCGTACGGCGGGATCGAGTCGGTGCCGGCCATTCCGCGGTCGATGTAGAAGCCCACGTAGGCAACAGCCTCGTTGTCGGTGGCTTCGGCCGTCAGCGTGACGTCGTCGGATAGCATGGCGCCGTTCTCCGGGTAGGTGAGGCTCACCTCGGGCGGCGTGGTATCGGGCTGGCTGGAGCTGTGTTCATCGTCATCCGAACAGGAAAGGGCCAGTGCCCCGACGAGCAGGCAGCCCGCCAGCATCCAGAGCCGCTGCATCTTCATGATTTTGCCCTCGCGATAAGCGTCCGTGCTTGGTTTTCTCCCGACAAGAAAGGGCTCCCCAGTTTCGGGTGCCCCAAGGAACAACCATAGCATAGGTATGAGCTGAAGCGGCATCAAGCGCGGCGGGCCCCTCGAGCCCGGCGGGGGACGCCGCCGAAAGGGCCGAGTCGCCATCGAATGCCCGGAGTCGCCCTCGAGTGGGGCGGGGGCGCCGCCGAGTTCGTTTGGGGCGCATCCTGCGGGGTCCGAAGTCCCATCCGGTCCGTTCGTTGACACCTGCTGGGGGCAACTCTAGAATACGAGCCATGTTGCGCGCATCTCCGCTTGAAGGGATGCGGGAACCGGAGGTGCAATGCGAGAGGGGGCTGATCGTGTTCCGGATCGTGCTCATCTGCACCGGCAACACCTGCCGGAGCCCTATGGCCGAGAGCATTCTGTCGATGCTTCTGTCCGCCGAGAAGCTGGGTGGGAACGGAGACATGATCCGCACCCCCATTCAGGTGAGTTCGGCGGGCGTGGCCGCCGGCGAGGGGATGCCGGCCACGCCGGAGGCGTGCGCAGTTAGCGAACAGCAGGGATTGGACTTGTCGGCCCACCGATCGCGGGGTCTGACCCCCGAAATGATCCTGAATGCCGACTTGATCGTGGCAATGGAAGAGCATCACCGGCAGGCTGCGGTGCGGCTCATGCCCGAATGCGCTGACCGAATCACGACCCTGGCCGAGCTGGCGGGGCTGTCCTCGGCTCGTGGGGTGGCCGATCCGATCGGCGGTGACGAGAACCGGTACCGGGAGACCTTCGCCCAACTCGAAGACCTCTTGAAGCGCGCAGTGCCCAGGATCGTGACGCTGACGCGGGACCGGGCATCCGACCCGGGATAGCATCCGGTGGCCCCGGATAGGAAGGAGATCGACCCATGCGGATACAGATTGGCAGCGACCACCGCGGCTTCGAACTCAAGCAGCGATTGTCGGCCTGGTTGAACGAAAAGGGGCATGAAGTCGTCGATCATGGATGTGACAGCGCTGAAGCTGCTGATTACCCGGATCACGCCTACGCCGTTGCCCGCGCGGTGGCCGCGAGTGACGGTGACCTGGGGGTGCTGATCTGCTCGAACGGGGTGGGCATGTCCATGGCTGCCAACAAGGTGCCTGGTGTGCGGGCGGCCCTGTGCGTCACGCCCGCTATGGCCAGCCAGTCGCGGCGTCACAACGACGCCAACGTTCTGGCCCTGGGAGCCGACAACGTGGCGCCCGAGAAGAATCAGGCGATCCTCGAAGCCTGGCTGGAAGCCTCCTTCGAAGGCGGGCGTCATGCCCGTCGAGTTGAGAAGATCACCGCCGGCGAGGTGACGGCCCGCTGTTGATCACGGCCGGAGACGGGGAAGCAGCCCAGCAGCCAAGTAGGCGGCCCAGCAGCCAAGTAGGCAGCCCAGCAGCCAAGTAGGCAGCCCAGCAGGCAGGCATGCATGCAAGAAGGATGAACTGAT
>CAZZIF010000458.1:0-3085 GCA_964654025.1 uncultured bacterium | reverse complement strand
ATACGTAGCAATATTTAAAACTCACATTGTCACAATTTTCCAGGCGAACTCCATATTCTGTCATCTCATTAACAGGAAGTTCAAAATGGCGCCCATTATACGAATTAAAAATGAAATTTTCAAAAAACGGCATGGAAAATCCGGTTGCAACCAATCCGTTTAAAAAATGAATATCATCACGATAGGTCTCTTCATAAGCCTGTACATCAACATTTACAACATTCAGGGTCCGGTAATCCGGTAATTTCGATCCTTTTGATTCGAGATGAGACCACGATGTAGCCGGTCTTGGTCTCGGTGTTCGAGCCGCCCGGGCCCGTCACGGTGAGGGAGACGGTGTAGGCGCCCGCGTCGGTGTACTCGTGCGTGGGGTTCTGGACGGTGGAGCTTCCGCCGTCGCCGAAGTCCCACGCGTAGGAGATGATCTCGCCGGTCGAGGCGTCGGTGAAGGCCACGGTCAGCGGCACGCAGCCTGAGCGGGGGGTGCCCGAGAACGCTGCCGTGGGCGGCGCGGTGCCGGTCTCGACGGCCCGGAAGGCATTCACCCGTCCGGCGCCGAGCATGCCGATGTAGGACGAGTTGCAGCCTTCGGCGTAGATGTCGTCGGCGGTGTCGTAGAGACGCTGCTCGACCTGAGAGGCGCTCCAGGTGGGATTCTGCGACCAGATGAGCGCGGCCACCGAGGCCGCCAGCGGCGTGGCCATCGAGGTGCCGCTGACCGCGGCCACGTAGTCGCCGCTCGGGTCGTCGTGGCTGTGGTAGAGGCTCAGGATATCGACGCCCGGGGCGGAGATGTCCACCCAGGTGCCGTAGGTCGAGAAATCCGCCTTGCAGTCATAGGCGTCGGTGGCGGCGACGCTGATGACGTCGGAGCGCTCGCACAGATAGTCGGCCCCGATGCCGCCGTCATTGCCGGCGGCCTTGAAGATGAGGCCGCCCTGGGCCAGGAAATAGTCCACGGCCGCGCCCAGGCCGCCGCTGTTCGAGGACCCCCAGCTGCAGGAGGTGATGTGGGCGCCGTTGTTGGCCGCGTAGTAGAAGGCCTCGGCGCAGAAGTCCATCCCGACGAAGCCGGCCTCCTGTCCGAAGTAACTTGCCGAGTAGCCCACGCGCAGCGCCATCGTCTTGACGCCGTTGCCGAGCGCTTCCAGGCTCCCGCTGCCCCAGCCGCCCGAGGGCGCGCAGGCGGCGTAGCCATTGTTGTTGATGGCGCTGATGTTCCCGGCGCAGTGCGTGCCGTGGCCGTTGAAGTCGCGCGGGTCGTTGTCCGCGGTGCTGCAGTCCTCTCCCGACCAGCAGCCTGTCACACCGGTGACGAAGTCGTAGCCCACCCAGTCATCGACATAGCCGTTGCCATCGTCGTCGACGCCGGCGACCCCGTTCTTCTCGGCCCAGTTGATCCACATGTTGCCGTCGGCGGCCTCGGGATTGGTAGGGGAGGCGTTGGCGCCGCCCAGATCCTTGTGGTAGTAGCGGACGCCGGTGTCGAGGACGGCGACGACGATCGCGGGGTTCCCGGTCTCGACGTCCCAGGCCTCGGGGGCGTCCACATCGTGATCACTGGCCTGGTGGAGGTGCCACTGGTCGGCGTAGAAGCTGTCGTTGGGCGTTGCGTAGACCGGGTGGATGCCGATCGGCTCGACCCGGCGAACGGCGGGGTCGGCCGCGAAGGCCTCCATCGCGCTCCCCAAGTCGACCCCTTCGGCGAGGGCGACCTTGTAGTAGCCGGCGAGCGTGGTCAGCCCGCGATCGGCGGCGCCCCGAAACTGAGGCCGCAGATCCTCGACGGCAAAGTCGAGGGCGATCGCATCGAGGCTGGCCAGCCCGGAGGTCTCACCGGCGGCATAGTTGACGGCGCCCAGGCTCGCGGCGGCGTCACCCAGCACGACGATGAAGCGGTCGGGCACGACTTGCTGGCCTTCGGGCAGGAGTTGCTGGCCTTCGGGTACGACGGTCGGTTCGATCCGGCCGTAGTAGGCCGCATCTCCGGCGGCCGCCTGAGCGCCAATGATGCCCGCAAGTAGTGCCAAGAGAATGAGTTGCTTCCGCATGTTCGTCCCCCTCCTTGTCGATGGCTGTGTCTCGCAGAACATGAGGTGATCGCCTTTGGGCAGGCGATCCCCTATAAGGAGACGCAGTTGGGAGCGGCGGAAATACACGGTTACCCCAAGCGTTGCGCGCCACGGGTACACGGGGCGCACCTGTGCTACGCTGCCCGCTGGTTGGAGGCTAAGATATGGGAGGCGATCGGGGTGTCCAAACCGCGCGGTGAAAGGGGTCGCCGGCCCCGCGTGCGTACCAGCCGGACACAGCACGCTGGCTACCCGTACCGGCGATGCTGGTACGCCTATGCGCTGGCCTTGGTCGTGGCATGTCTGATCGGCTTTGGGCTGCGCGAAGCGCTGGTCCGTTTTCCCCGCGGTCTCTTGACCGATGACGCCTACTTCTACGCCCAGATCGCCTACAACCTTGCCGACCAGGGAATCTCATCCTTCGATGGCGTGCACGTGACCGACGGCTATCACCTGCTGTGGACCTGGCTCTTGAGCGGGCTTTCCTGGGTCGTCGGGTTGTTCACCACCGCGCGTGACATTCATCTCTCGGCGATGATCAGCCTCTACCTCTTCGTGGGTGCCGTGATCGGATGCCGCTTTGGGCGGTCGTTGCCGATGGTCTTGCTCTTCAGCCTGCTGGCCGTTGTTCCCAAGATGCTGATGGAGACGACCCTGCTCGCGTTGCTGGTGCTCATGTTGGCCGAGGAGCTTTTCGAGCAGGGCCCTGCCCAGGCTCGTGCCGCCGAGGCTTGGCCGTCCCAGGGTCGTGCGTCCCAGACTCGTGCCGCCGAGGCTCGTTCGTCCCCGGCCCGGTCGTCCCAGAGGCGTCACGCCTGGGCCGGCTCTGTCCGGGTGCTGGTGCTGACCATCCTGATCCCCTTGGCGCGAATCGACGCGGTGCTCTTTCCCCTCATCCTGGCGGCCGGCCTTTGGATACGTAGGCCGATGGGTTGGCGCAACCGGTTCACGACCGCTACCAGCACGGCCACCACCAGCACGGTCGCCACCAGTGCCGCCGACGCCACCACCAC
>CAZZIF010000457.1:0-3103 GCA_964654025.1 uncultured bacterium | reverse complement strand
TTGTGGCCCTTGACTTTCCAGTTGAAGGCGCTGACAGATCTGCGCACCGTCGTGCCGATGGGCAGGTAATTCATCTGCGCCCGGATGAGCTTGCAGTCCTCGATCAGCAGCGTCGGCACGCCCGGCTCGCCGGGCGAGGTGCACTCCGTGTGCATCCCGTGATGTCTTGTCTCCTGGTGGAGTTCGAGCCCGGCGAGCACCTGGTGAAACCACGCATCTGAAGCGCTGCCCCTGTACATGTGGAACGGGCCCTTTCCAGCGTTATCCACCACCGAACGCCCGTCGGACACGGGACCGTAGGCCGCGACGACCATGGGCTCGGCCTGGCTGCGCCCGCCCCAGAAGCCGCCATCGAAAGTATCATGCACCCGGCCCCTGCGGAGGAGATACCAATCCGCATACCCTGACGTTCCGCGGGTTGTCTTGTGGGTGCGCAGCCGCGGGTCGCTCTGCAGGCCGACGGGGTACTTGAACGGCTCGATAGCGCCCTCGTTGGGCAGCAGGGGGTTGGTGCCGTAGGCTTTCCCGTCAGTATCGGTGGGGCTGCCGGAGGAGTCCACGATCCGTTGCCCATCCCACCAATAGACTTCGGCGGTCTCGTTATCGCCTTTCTCCGGGTCGAAGAAAACGATCTTGCTGCCTTGATCGCGGGTATCGTTGAAATCCGCGTTCGTGTCGCCCAGCGAACGGCTGCCGTCACTGGGGACGAGAAGCTTCTGCAGGTCGGTCCAGCCCTCCTCGGTCCTGGGCATCTGAAACTCCTCCTGCGCCTGTGCCGAAACGGTTCCGGCTAACAGAAGCATCGCCGCCACCAAAATCCTCAACATTGTCCGTTGCATGGTTCGCCTCCTATTTGTTCATCTTCCGCAGATGTGCGGCCGCACCGAGTCGTGGGATAACGCCGACAGCCGGTCCGGGTCTCACTTCTCTGGCCGGATCTCGATCGGCGCACCGCTGACCGGATTCAGGTAGGGGCGCACGAAGTCCGGCAGGAAGGTCAACTCCCGCTGGGAGGTTCCCGTGTTGTGCAGAACGAGTTCATGTTCACCCGGCGTCAGCAGGTCGACCGGCAGGCGCCAGGAGTTGCCGTTTCGCTGTTTCAATACGTGACCATCCAGGCTGCAGACCAGCCCCTCGTCATTGCCCCTGACCCGGAATTCGGCCGAGGCAGCGGTGATGGGGTTGTCGCAGCAGTTGCTCAGCCAGAAGCGCCTGCGTACCTTCATGCCCGGCTTGAGTGCAATGTCATGGCCCATGCCGCGGGGACGGAAGAGCTCGAGAATCGGCTCCTCTCCCTTGATGATATGCCAGATGTGGGTGCGCACGGTCGGATAGAGGGCGCTGGCGTTCATGGGCGCGTAGTAGTAATTCCACATACCGCCCTTCTGACAAAAGGCCGGGTCTTGTTGCGAGATACCGCTCAGGTGGTGCCAGTACATGCCTGTGGTGACGCTGTAGACGCACCTTTCGCGGCCCTTTCTGATCTGGGAATTGCCGCGGCCGATGTATCCGAAGACGTTCGGCTGCCCCGTAATCTCCGCCCAGCCGTGGAGGCTACGATTGTCCCTGCCGTCGGCGACGTTCCTGTCGGTGTAGACCCACTTCCCGTTCACCTTGATCTCGGTGGAGACGTGATTGTGGAAGCCGAGATAGCGCGTCTTGAAACCGGCCACCTGAAGCATCATCAGGGCGACCTTAGAACTGCCGGCGCAATGGGAGTTGTGGAACAGGGTATCGACACCGTGGTAACTGGGCCATGGCTGGCCCTCCAAGAGGCGACAATGGGAGCCGGAGGCGTAGTTGGCGACGGCAACGTACTTCTGGTAGGGGGTAAGTTGTGCGCGCTTTTTTTCGAGATACTCCGGTGTCAGTTCGCGATCGATACGATCATGCCTCGGTGTGGTGCCCCAGCGATTCTCCTCGTCCAGCGAGTCCGGCCAGATGTCCTGATGCTGCTTGATGTAGTGGTCGTAGGCGCGGTTGACGTGCATCTGCAGGTAGTCCCACTGGATCTGGTGCAGGGTGCGGCCGTCCTCCTTGTTCACCTCGTCCATGAGCTCGCCGCCCCATTTCACGCCCTCCCGCTCGGGGTAGAGGAAGGTTGAAGGCGGCCAATCGCCATGAGACTTGGGGAAGACAGCCAGGGGCAGACTGGTCCCCAGGGGCGACTCGTCGCGGCCGGGACTGTCGCGGGTCACCGGGATGCAGGGCTTGAGGAAACGCTTGGGCCACACGTGGCGGTTCAGGAGCAGGCCCGAGGCATACTCTGCGGTGGGTTCGTCGTCAGCGTGGCTGTGGGTGATCGTGACCTCCACTTGCGGGGAGTAGAACTCGAAAGGGACAGACGGGTAGGGCGAACCGGCGACCGGGAACCAGGCCTTCTCCGGCTCGACGTGGCCGGTGGCCGGCTCGGCCTTCACCGCCTCCCAGGCGATGCGTGCCAGTTGTTGGGCCTGTTCCTGGCTGAGCCCCGTACCCGCGGCATCGGCCTTTCCCCCGGGCGACTCGCCGAACATGCAGGCATACTCGACGCAGGCCAGGAAGTAGTCGCCTTTGGCGTTGAGGCGCACATCGTCTTCGAACAGGCCGGCAAAGCCGTAAAACGGCTCGGCAAGCGGGTCGCGCAGGCCCGGCACCTGCCCGGTGGCGATCTCGTCCCGCAGCCGCAGAAGGGCCGGCCCGAGCGGGCAGAGCCGCACCGGCTTCTTGCCCTTTCGCTCACGGTTCCAGGCCTCCATGAGCTGGCGGCAGTAGGCTGTCTTGTTGTAGACGGCCTCCTCCCAGTTCACCGGGCGGGGGTTGGGGGGATCCCAGGCGGCCTGCTGTGCGGTCTTCTCAAAGCCCACGCAGTGCGGATCCTGTTTCCAGCCCTCCCGGCCCGGCCAGGGGACCAACAGCCAGTTCTGGCCATCTGCCTGCAGACGGCTGGCATCGGCGTCGGGCTCCAGGAAAAGATGGTCCGCTGCGCCTGGCGCCGAGCCCTCGAGACTGCGATAACTTCTGCCCGCGCTCAGGCAGACCTGCCGCAGCAGGGAAGTGGCCTCATCCGTGAGGCTGCCGCTGGTCTGATGCCGGCTCGTAGTGGCCGCTTCTTCGGCGCCCG
>CAZZIF010000456.1:0-3112 GCA_964654025.1 uncultured bacterium | reverse complement strand
GTCGTGGGCCCGCTGCAACTCGCGCAGGAAGGTGAGGAGTTCGGCCACATCGGCGACCTGGTTCTCATCTCGACGGTGCAGACGCACGAGCGGATCGAGCACGAGCAGACGCGGCTGGAGACGGGCAACGGTCTGGACGAGCCGGTCCCGATCGCGCTCGAGATCGAGGCGCAGGGCGGCGGTGGTGATCACGTGAACGGCGACCTTCTCGATCGCCAGGCCCCGGTGCCGGCAGAGCCCGGCCAGCCGGGCGCGGACGGTGCTCGGGTGGTCCTCGGCCAGGAACACCAGGACCGCGCCGGGGTCTCTGACCGCGAAGCGATCCAGGCAGGGCGTGGCGGTGGCCACCGAGAGGGCCAGGTCGAGGCCGAGCCAACTCTTGCCGACCTTAGGATGTCCAGCCAGGAACCCGACCGCGGCCCGGCCCCAGAGCGGCTCGATGAGCCAGTGGTTCTCGGCGACCGGTTCCTCGAGTTCGCCTACGAGGCAGACCGGCAGTCCGCGATGTTCTTCGGTGTGTGGATCCACGCCGCCTCTCACGGGCGTGCCGGCAGCAGGATCTCATCGACTGCCGCCTCCAGGAGGTGTTCGTCGACGAAGCTCTGGTCGAGTTCGTGGGCTCGCACGAGCGCCGCGCGCAGGAGCTTCGAGGCCACCCGCGGCAACCCGCGGCTGGCGCGCAGGAGCAGTTCCATGGCCGGGTCGGCGAGGATCTTCTCGGTGGCGCCGGCGGCTTCGAGGGCGGCGGTGATGAAGGCGGCGAAGGCGTCGCGATCGGTGAAAGGCTCGAGGTGCACCTGGGCCGCGACGCGCATGGCCAGGGCGGCGTGGAGCTGCATCTGGAGGTGACGGCGCAGGGCGGGCAGCCCGACCAGCCACAGGGTCATGACGTCGCGGCTGTCGAAGGCGACGTTGAGGAAGCCCGAGAGGTCGATCAGGAAGCGGTCGGAGAGGTGCTGGGCTTCATCGATCACAACGACCGGTGCGCTGTGCATCTCATCGCGCATATGCACGAGGGTCTTCTTGATGTCGGCCCAGAGCTGGGCGCGGCGGTGCGAGGGGCGGATGCCGAGCTCGATGGCCAGGGTGCGATAGAGGTCCAAGGGCGAGACGGCGGTGTCGCACAGGTAGATGACGCGGTAGTCGGGCTTCGGGAGGCGGTGGCAGAGGTGGCGCAGGGCGGCGGTCTTGCCGACGCCGGCCTCGCCGGTCAGGACCCCGAGGCCGGGATCCTCGAGCAGTTGGGTGAAGGCGCGGGCCAGGCGCGAGTAGCCGGGGCCGAGTTCACAGAAGGTCTTGCCCTGGGCATCCTTGGGCAAGGGGTGGGCGGTCAGGCCGAAGCGCTTGCGGTACATGGATCAGTCCTCCTTCTTTTGGGGCGGATCGGTGCCACGCGTGGGACGCCACGGGGGCGCCCCACGTTCGTAGTGTTCCCGCTGGATCAACTCGAGCGGATCGAGTCCGGTTGGCTCACTGGTCGGATCCGGCTGGCCCAGCTGCCGGCGCCGGTGACGGTGGGCGTTCTTGTGACGATCGAGGGGCACCGTGTCGCAGACGAAGCGCCCTTCGCGAAAGACCTGGGGGCAGAGGTGCTTCTGAGTGGGGTCGTAGCGTAGCTCCACGGTCTGGCCGGCCAGCTCGGCGCGCACCTCGAGCCATCCACCGGCCCAGCGCACGGTGGCATCTTTGCGCACCTTGCGTTGGGCGCGGTGCAGGAAGACCGTCTCGAGGTCGGTGCCGGGGGCCAGGGGGCGCAGGCGGAAGGCCTCGGCCAGCCAGTGCTCGCGCGGGGCCCGGCCCGTGGTGCTGTGCACCCGCGCATGGTACTCGGTCGCCAGCCAGGCCCAGTGCAGAGCGTTCAGCTCCGCCAGAGTCATCGGCTGATCGGGCAGTTCGTCACCGATCTCCTCCCGCCACGTTTTGTGAAATCTTTCGATCGCACCTTTAGCCTCGCAATCCCGGGGGGCGGTGTGGACGAGGTGAATGGCCAACTCGCCGCAAATCGCGCGCAGGGAGCGGGCGATGTAGGCCGAGCCGAGGTCGACGTAGTAGGTCCGTGGCCGGCCGCCCTTGAGCAGGGCCTGCTTGAAGCCGTACTCGTGCTGGGCGGCGCCCTCGGCGAGGAAGAAGGCGCTGTGCGGGAGGTAGCGGGTGGCCACATCGAGCTGACCGATCAGGTAGGACTTGCGGATCTTGCCGTCGGGCGCGATCACCCGGGGCCCATGCATGGCATCACCCATCCACAAGTCCCCGGCATGCTCGACCAAAAACGAGCGCCGCTCGGCCGAGGGCCCTCGCCTGGGCCGGCCCGAGATGCCGTGGGCGGCCAGGAGCCGGTGGACCGCCGAGCGGCTGAGCTCACCCGGGCGCACCACCCGGGCCCGTTCGAGCATGCGGATGATCCGCCGGATCGAGCGCCGCGGCCTCTCCCGACGGGCACGCAGCACAAGGTCCGCGACCGGTGACGCCATCACCCGCGGCTGGCCCCGGTCGCTTCGTTGCCGGCGGCCCAAGGCCTTCAGGCCACCCTGACGGTAGATGTAGAACCAGGCTTCGATCGTGCGCGCCGAGAGGCGCACCAACTGTCCATCGGGACGCCGGTGCACACGCTCGGCCGCCTCGGCGAACCAGGCCTGGCGATCGCCGTGTTCCAAGCGTGCGCTGATCAATGGGCCCAGCACACTGAGCTTCCAGAGAGCGATATCGAGGTTCTTTTCGTCCATGGAGCCGAGCGTAGGCGACCGATGCGGCCAAAAAGGGTGGGATCGATCGGGAGCATCACTCGGCGCAACGGCCCCGCGGCCCTTCACGACCTCTACGCGAGACGAAGCCCCGGACAGAGGCGATGGAGCGCCTCGGAGAGTTCGGCCAGAGCCCATCGGGCCTCCGGCTCCCACTGCCGGCGATAGACCGCGACCAGATCGCGGCGCTTGGCTTCGAGACCAACCGCCGTGGCCTGCGCGGTCCAGACGGTGTCAGCCGCAGTGCTCAAGGCGGCCACGACCCGGCGGGCCGGACTGGCCAGACGCCCGATCCATCGGCGGCACGTACGCTCTGGAACCGGAGAAGACGTGGGATCCTCGACGGCGGCCTCGATCACCGGCCAGCTCCG
>CAZZIF010000455.1:0-3121 GCA_964654025.1 uncultured bacterium | reverse complement strand
CCGGGTCACGCTCCGGGTCACGCTCCGGGTCACGCTCCGGGTCACGCTCCGGGTCACGCGCTCCTGGCCACGCGCTCCCGGTCACGCTCCGGCGTAGAGTCGCCTGCTGTCGGTCGGGGGCTGCCCAGCTTTCATGCCGTTGCCATGCGTGCATACCGCCCACGTCCAAGTGTGATTCTGAATATGCTTTTTGGGCTTATCATGCTAGTATTAGGCTAAATAGGCTATTTTCTGGCCGCTGACTCTCACGTCCGGAAGCCTGGGAGCTGGTCACCGACCCGGAGATGTGACTTGACATCGCCCATGAGTTGCCCGATTATGGCTAACAATGAATCAATTAGCCTCAAAAGGCGGCCGATGCTATCTAGCCCTGATCGGTGACCTACGCCGTTCTCGCCAGGCACCAGATCGATCGATGGTGCAGGAGAGGTTGGGCGAAGCCCGGGACGAGCTCAATCGAGCCTTCGCAAGCCACCTCGCCTCGGCAATCGTCATCACCGTCGGCGACGAATTTCAGGGACTCTTGCACCGTCCCGAGTCGGTGGTCGACCTCCTGGCCCGTTACGAAGAGGCCATGGACTTCTTCCCCACTCGCTTCGGTCTCGGCTGGGGCCCACTCAGCACCCGGCTCAAACCCGAAGCGATCGGCATGGACGGCCCCTGCTTCCATGCGGCCCGCGAAGCCCTCGTCATCAGCAAGACCCAGGACCGCTGGGTCACCGTCCGTGGATTCGGCGAGCGCGGGGCGCGGCAGAAGGGATGGACGCAGGAAACCGAGCCGGAGAAGAAGCAGCCGGAGGAGGAACGAGAGCAGCAGGAGCAGCAGAAGCAACAGCACGCAGCGGAACGAGAGCGCCAGGAGCAGCAGGAGCATCAGGACCAGCCCGAGCAAGAGAGGCAAGAGGGCGCAACAGATGACCGAATCCTGAACGGGATCTTCGCCGTCCTCGGCGGCATCCGGGAGCAATGGACCCCAACGCAGGGCAAGACCGTGGCGCTCATGCGCCGGGCGGCCACCCAGAAAGAAGTCGCCCGCCAGCGAGGTGTCGCCACCTCGACCATTCACAAGGCCCTGAAGGGAGCAATGTACGGCCCGTTGATCGAGGCCGAGACCTCACTTCGCCTGTTGCTCGAGCGGGCCGGGAGAGAGTGATGCCGGACTGGACCCTTGCCCTCGACACCCCATCCGAGTTCCTGCTGGCGCTGCTTCTGGCCGGCCATGTCTTCTCGGACTTCCTGGTGCAGACGGGGAAGGTCGCCGCGGGCAAGCGAGACCAACCCTCCCACCTGCTCCTGCACGGCGGACTCACCCTCTTCACTCACCTGGTCCTGGTCCTCCCCTTCTGGAATCCGGCCGTCGGCCTGGGCGTGTTCATCCTCAGCGCGGCACACACCGGCATCGACGCCATCAAAGCCGCGATCGAACGGCGCGCGGGAGCCTCTCTGGGGCTCTTCCTGGCCGACCAAGCGGTCCATGTCTTGCTCGTGGTCGCCGTCTGGGTGGGACTGACGCAGCTCGCATGGGGGCCGGCCGGGACGAACCTGCTGACCCGGATCGGCATCGGATCCGCTTCGGCCATGCTGATTCCGTTCAACCCCGATTGGATGCCCCTGGCGGGTACCTGGATCGTGGTGGCCGCCGGCCTGGCCTTCAACGGCAAGGGTGGAACAGCGGTCGTCCGTCTCGTCCTGGAGCGGTTTCCCGAGGTCGTCCCGCGCGATCCGCAAGGCTACAAGATGGGCCGCACGATCGGTGTGTTGGAGCGGTTGCTCCTCTTCATTCTCGTCTTGCTCGGCCAGTGGGGCGCCCTGGGACTCGTGCTGGCGGCCAAGTCCATCGCGCGATTCAAGGAACTCAGCGCGCAGCCCTTCGCCGACTACTACCTGATCGGCACGTTGACGAGCATCCTCGTGGCGATCACGACGGCGGTAGTGGTGCGGATTCTCGTCGTGGGTTGAGCTATCGCCCGGGCTTCCTACGTGCCGGCTGAGATCTGTCGGGAAGCCGACTGCAAGCCAGCTGGACGCCAGGAGAACACCAGCTGGACGCCAGCAGAACACCAGCTGGACGCCAGGAGAACACCAGCTGGACACCAGCAGAACACCAGCAGAACACCGCCCGGACACCGGCCGGATACCAGCAGGACACCGGCCGGACACCAGCAGGAAACCCGCCGGAAGCCGGCCGTACACCGGCCGGAACAGCGCTCATCTCCCGGGTGTCTTCTTCCCGCGGTCCCGCACGAATCAGATCGGCATGCCTTTAGTCGGCAGGAAGCTGCCGGATCTCTTCGCGGAAGATCACATAGTGCGGTTCCGGATCCCGGGTAAGGCGAACGTGCCACGTGAGCAGCTGATTGAGGACGTAGGGGCCGTTAGCGCTGGTGCCAGAGACAGCGTCAACGACCAAGTGTGACTGGATACCCTCGATGACCCATGTGTCTCGCTTCTCGGCCGGACGCAGAACCGGGTCACCTCCTATCGAGAGCTCGAACCGCCGAATCTCGTCTGGCGGCGCATCCCAGATCCCTTTGAGTCCGGCAAGAGCGTCTGCTTTGCTCGGGCAACCCGTTTCGGGGAAATCGATGTAGACGCACGAGAAGTCATCAGCTAGCAAGTCCCCCACGGCTTCCAGGTCACGATCTTCGTGCGCCCGCTGGTAGCATTGGATGACGGCATCGGGAGCCTCGCGCGCACAGAACGAACTCTCCGCAGCGATGGCGGCAGCCATGGCGCCAGCCGTGGCGCCAGCCGTGGCAACAGTCGTGGCGCCAGAGGCGGCGATCGCCAGCAGAACGATCAGTCGAAGCAAGAAATGGTCAAACATGGGGACCTCCAAGCGTACCTACACACACCTCCAGACGTAGAAAACGATCTCGAGGACTCCGCAACGGTTCTCTACTGCAAACTCCAACGCTCTCAGTGCTCACACTCAGTGCTCACACACTGCGAATACTGCAGGCACTACAAGCGCTAGAAGCATTGTGTGAAGCATTGCAAGCATTGCAAGCACTTCGAGCACTAGAGGCACTGCGAGCACTAGAGGCACTGCGAGCGCTCTACTGCCCTCTACTACAAACACCTCTCGCCCCGACCGGTTCGACCCGACATCGCTCAGCGT
>CAZZIF010000454.1:0-3127 GCA_964654025.1 uncultured bacterium | reverse complement strand
TGCGTCGCCGTGCTCGCCGGCGGCCGGCCTTCGGCGCGCGCCCGGTCGGCCACCCGTCGGGGGGCCGGCGGTCCGAACAAGGAGTACTGCAACAGCGCCCCGGCATCCTCAGCCAGCAGATTCCGCGGCCCCTGAGCCTCCAGTACGCTCAGGATGTCCCGGGCGCGATCCAGGACGACCTCGGGCAGGCCGGCAAGGCGCGCCACCTGGATTCCGTAGGATCGGTCCGCGGAACCGGGCTCGACTCGGCGCACGAAGATCACCTGGTCCCGCCACTCCTTCACGACCACGTTGAGATTCTGGTAGCCCTCATGGCGCCGGGCAAGCTCGGTCAGTTCGTGGAAGTGCGTGGCAAACAGTGTGCGCGGCCGGCAGGCTGGCCGCGCACGCAGGTACTCGGCGACGGCCCATGCGATGGCCAACCCGTCGAAGGTGCTCGTCCCGCGTCCGATCTCATCCAGGAGCACCACGCTGCGACTCGTGGCCTCGTGGAGGATGCGCGCCGTCTCGATCATCTCGACCAGAAAAGTAGACTGCCCGCGTGCGATCCGGTCGCTGGCGCCCACTCGGGTGAACAGCCGGTCGGCCAAACCGATACGAGCCAGCTCGGCCGGGACGAAGCTGCCCGCCTGTGCCATGAGAACCAGAAGCCCCATCTGGCGCAGGTACGTAGACTTGCCCGCCATGTTCGGCCCGGTGACGATCAGGATCTGCTTGCCGCGGCTGTCGGCCAGCACGTCGTTGGGCACAAACGTCTCGGTGCCCAGGAAGTGTTCGACGACCGGATGCCGCCCGCCGCGAATCACAAGCTCGTCGCCTTCGTGCATCTCCGGCTTCACATACCTGCTCTCGTGAGCCCGCTGGGCGAAGGCGGCCACCAGGTCCCACTCGGCCATCGTCTCGGCAAGCGCCAAAAGGTCGGACGTGTGCTCGATCACCTTGCGCTTGATCTGCTCGATAAGCTCGGCCTCGCGCTCGCGCGCTCTCTCCTGGGCGCCCAGGATCTTCTCTTCCCACGCCTTGAGATCGGCGGTGATGAAACGCTCGGCGCCCACCAAGGTCTGCTTGCGTTCGTAGTGATCCGGCACCCGCGCCAGATGAGGACGCGTGACCTCGAGGTAGTAGCCAAAGACTTTGTTGTAGCCGACCTTGAGTGTACTGATGCCGGTGGTCTGACGTTCGCGCGCCTGCAGCGCAGCGATCCAAGTCTCACCTTCGGTCGCCAACCCGCGGTACTCATCGAGCGCTGGGTCATGCCCATTGCGGATCAAGCCCGTGAGCCCAGCGGAGGCCGGATCGGGCACGAGAGCTTCCGCCAACACTCGCCGTAGCGACGCCGTCGACGCCATCGACGCCGTCGAGCCAGCCGACGCCGTCGAGCCAGCCGATCCCGTATCTTGTGCGCCCGGCAGGAGCCGCCGCCGCTCCTCGCGACCGGCCGCCCAGGCGAGGATCGCATCCATCGGTGGCAGGGAATCGCGCAGACGGAACAGGTCGCTCGGCTTCGATCGGCCGGCGTGGAGCCGGGCGAGGATCCGTTCCAGATCCGAGACTCGCCGAAGCTCATCGCGTAGCTGTTCGCGTCCCAGCGGATCCTCCAGCAGCAGCTCGGTGGCATCGTGCCGGGCGCGAATCGCGTCCAAGTCCACCAGCGGACGGCTCAAGGAACGGCGCAGCGCGCGGTGCCCCATCGCGGTCAGGGTCATGTCCAGCACGCCCAGGAGGCAGTGGCGCGGATCACCCGACAACGGCTCGAGCACCTCGAGATTGGCGAGGGTGGCCTCGTCCATCAAGAGCGCGTCGTCTTCCACGCGCAGTTTTGGCGGCCGCAGGTGACCGAGCGAGGAACGTCGCTGTTCGGCCGCGTAGTGCAGCAGGGCGCCCGCCGCCGCCAGGGCCCGGTCCAACCCCTCGATGCCGAACGGCTCCAGCGTGGCCACGCCGTACTGCTGGCGGAGCTGCTTGCGTCCGCGTGACGGCGAGAAGAGCCACGCGTCGAGACGCTCGACCGCAACGTCCCGGTGTTCACGCAGGTAGGTTTCGAGACCCGTTGGCAGTTCGGCACCGCCGGGCAACAAGATCTCACGCGGCAGCAACTGCTCGAGTTCGGCAGCCAGTCGGCCCGGCCCAACCTCGCCGACGCTGAACTCGCCCGTAGAGACATCGGCCACCGCCAGTCCCCAACGCCCGCGGTGCGGCCAGAGGGCGACCAGGTAGCTGTTGCGGCCTTCCTCGAGCATCGTTTCGGTGAGCGTCGTACCCGGGGACAAGATCTCGACGATCTCTCGCTTCATCAGCCCCTTGCTCTCGGGCTCGTCCACCTGCTCGCAGATCGCTATCCGGTGACCGGCGCGCAACAGGCGCGCCAGGTGCGGTTCTGCGCTGTGCCAGGGCACACCGGCCATCGGGATCGGTTCGGGATCGCTCTTGTTACGCGAGGTCAGCGTCAGGTCGCACAGCTCAGCGGCCGTGATCGCATCGTCGAAGAACATCTCGTAGAAATCGCCCATGCGATAGAAGAGAATCGCATCGCCCACCTCTTCTTTGAGCTGGAGATACTGGGTCATCATGGGCGTGGCGCGGGCACCGGCCTCGGCCGGCGCGGAACCGCCCGCGGCATCCTTCTTCCCTCCGCGGCGGCGGCCCATCAACGTCTCCCCGCTGGTGCACCGTTCGTCTCGGGGCCAGACCCGGGCGGACCGGCGCGCTCATCCTCCTCGACGATCTGATAGGGGAGCATCAGCGACCGCGCCAAACGCATTCCGAGGCTTTCGGCTGCGGCCAGATTGGAGCACGGGCCCAGACGCACCCGTTGTAGAGGGGGGCCCTCACCGGCGTCGGTGGGGCTGACGTAGGCCCGGAAGCCGTGGCTCCCCAGCTCGCGCACCAGGTTCTGCGCTGAGGACTCCTGCAAGAAGGCACCAACCTGAACGGAGAACCGGGTGGGCCGCTGCGGTTCGCTCGGATCGCCGGGTTCCTCGCCCAGCGGTGATCGCTCGGGCAGCTCGCGCAAGAGATCGTCCAGTAGCGCGGCACCAGGGGCGTACGCAAGCGCCGAGCCGGAGGCTTCGCTCAAGGTGCGCCCCGCCGAGGTCAGCCAGCGATGCCCGGCATGCAGCAACCGGTA
>CAZZIF010000453.1:0-3134 GCA_964654025.1 uncultured bacterium | reverse complement strand
CCAGAAGATGATCCAGCAGTGTAGCACAGTGTTCGCGCGTGGGCTCTTCCGCCACGGCCCCGCGGGCCGCGTCGAGGCCGGCCGGATCGTGGGGGGCGGCTTCGAGCAGAAGACGCGCGAGTTCGTGTTGAAGCGCCACGTCACCGGGCGCCTGCCGTCGCATCGTGCGCAGCAATCCGATGGCGTCGTTCGTGCGTTGGGCCCGAATGAGCGCGGCCAGGTAGTACCGTCGCAGATCCTGCCCCGGGCTGGCCAGCTCAACGGCGCGCTCCCAAGCCTGCGCCGAGGCATCGAATCGCTCAAGCAGAAAGAGCGCCGACCCTTTGCCGATCCATCCCTCGGTAGCATTCGGTCGCAGCGTGAGCAGGCGTTCGAAGGCGCTGAGGGCGTCGTTGCCGCGTCGGGTCTCCAGATACAGATTACCCAGGCGACCGAACGGTTCCGGATCGTTGGGATAGCGCTCGGTGGCCTCGAGCAGCACCCGCTCGGCTTCCTCGTACCTCTGGGTGAGCACGAGGACGTGCCCGAGCCCTTCGAGCGCGGCGCTGTTGCCCGGCGCGATCTCGAGCGACGCACGTAGGTGATGCTCGGCTTGGCGCAAGTCTCCACTGTCCGCCAGGGTCGTGCCCAGATTGGCCTGAAGGCGCGCACTGGTTGGATAGGCTTCCACCCCGGCGCGAAAGAGCGCCAGATCACTCTGCCAGACCTCGTTGCGCGCCCAGGTGCGGGCGCCGCCGGCCAGCAGGGTCGCGACAAGGAGCACGCCGAGAACGATGCGCACCGGACCGCTGTCGTGAGCTGGAGCACGCACTCGCCGGGGGAGGGCGCCGCCGCTAGTCCCTACGCCGCCGCTAGTTCCTACGCCGCCGCTAGTTCCTACGCCGCCGCTAGTTCCTACGCCGCCACTAGTTCCTACGCCGCCACTAGTCCTTACGCCGCCGCCCATGGTGTCAACGACAGCTCCGACGGCGGCGCGCGCACCCAGCGCGAGCAAGGCCAGCAAGCCCAGCAGGGGCAGATAGAGCAGTCGTTCGCCGAAGATCGTGCCGATGGGGAAAAACAAATTGCTCACCGGAAGCAGCAGGGCCAGGTAGAAACCGAGTGCCCAGGCACAGGCTGGAGCGCGGCGGCGGGAGCGGATGGCGAGCGCGATGCCGGCCGTGAGGAGTAGCAACGCCAGTCCGCCGGGCCCGATGAGGCTCGTCTCGACCGCAATGGCGTTGAAGCTGTAGTCGGCGGAGAGCGGGGCCGGCCAGAGCGTCAAGCGCCAGCCGTGGAGCAGCACCTTCCCGGCGGTCAGGATCCGGCCGTCAGCGCCGGCGGCGACCAGGGGATTGTCGATTACCGTGGGCGAGGTGTCGATCTGCCAGCCCAAGACCGCGCCCCGCGCGATCAGGTAGGGCAAGCCCCCGAGCACCCACATCGCGTCATCACGTAGCGCGGCGCGAAGACGGCCTTCGCGCGCCAGTGAGAAGTACCCGCGCCCGTCGCCGAGCAGGCCCGCCCGGTGGGCGCCGACGAGCAAGAACCAGCCGATGGCTCCTTCCTTCGAGCCCAGCGCGAGTGCGAGACCGAAAGCGATTTGGGCCCACCTCGCGGGCGCGGGAGGCGAGAGGTAGGCCCGGTAGGCCAGGAGACCGAAGAGCGCGGCCAGGAGTTCGGCGCGTCCCACGATGCCGGTCACCGCCTCGGTGTGCAGAGGATGAACGGCGAAGAGCGCCGCGACCGACCAGGCCAGGGCGGATCGGATCCTGGGCACGCGGCGCAGTACCGCGAAGGCGACCAGGCACACGGCCGCGTGGAGCAGCAGATTGGCCGCGTGGAAAGCGGCCGGGTGCGCGCCGTGCAAGCCCAGCTGTAGGCGGTAGGTGAAGGAGGTTACAGGGCGGTACAGGCCGGCCTCTTGGGGCGGCGGCCAGTAGGGTGAGATCAAGCTGCGCCACCAGGGCGCGTCGGCCGCCAGGGCGGGATTGTCGAGAATGACGCCGCCGTCATCGTAGACGAAACCGGCCCCCAATGCGTTCAGATAGGGCAAGGCCGCCAGCAGCGCGAGCGCCGCCCACGGCGCCCACGACGCCCACGACGCCCGGGGCGCCCACGCCGCCCACGACGCCCACGACGCCCACGACGCCCGGGGCGCCCGGGGCGCCCGCGGCGCCCTGCCAGGCAGGCGCCTCGCTCCCGGACTCGGCTTGCGGATGGTTCGTGAGGCCATGATCGCCGCTCACCTCCCCCCGCCGGCGGCCGGCGGGGCCTGCCCAGACTGGATCGCGGGGAGCGCCTCGAGATCGATCCACGCCGATCGCGGGAGGTGCAGCACGGCTCGCAGGCCCCCCATCCAGTCTTGGTGGTACACCCGCACAGGCGTCACCGGTTCGATCCCGACCAGCGTGTAGACGAGTAGACTCGTGGGGAAGGCGACGCTGTTGGCGGTGATGGTGCCGTCGGCGGCGAACACCGGCGCTTCGCGGCCCGGCGGTTGCAACGTTGCGAGAATCCAGGGGCCCTGGTCCGGCTCGAGCGTCTCCTCCCACCTCCCGCGCAAGGCCAGGGCTTCCTGACGATAGACATCGAGCGAGTCGAGCGGCGTAGGGGCCACGGCGGCCGGGTTCGTGCCGGCGACCTGTGGGAACCAGAGGTGCGGATGACCGGGCGCCGATCGCTCCAGGTAATACTCGATCGAGGGCGCCGTCAGGATGCCGTGAACGAGCGGCTCGTGCCCGAATCCGGGCTCGCCGGCCAGGAACGCCGCCGTCGCGCGGTCGCTGCCTTTGCCGGCGCGCGTTCCCTGCGGCCCGGTGCGGTTGGGGGTGAGGCCGTAGCTCGGCGCCAGGATCGCGAAAGACAGAGACGAGTAGAGCAACCAGACTGCCGCCGCCGCCGGAAGCGGGAGGCGCGCCAGCCCCCGTCCGGCCAGCAGCACGAAGGCGGCGAAGGCGACGCTGTCGGTGCGGCCCACTACGTAGGCCGGGGCTGAGATCATCGAAGCGGCCGCCAGCAGGACCAGAGGCCCGAGGAAGAAGGCGAACTCGATCGCCGTTGTCCGGGCGTGGTTTCGCGGTTCGCCGGGGGACGTCGTGAGGCTGCCTGCTTCGCCCGGGGGCGTCGTGAGCTTGCGCCTCTCGCCGGGGGAC
>CAZZIF010000452.1:0-3138 GCA_964654025.1 uncultured bacterium | reverse complement strand
CGCCACCGCGGCGAGGGTGCTGACGAACATGATTCGCGGATACATCCGCTTGAAACGCTGATGAGCCGTTTCATACCAATTAGGGACAAACATTGCTCTCACCCCCTTCGAGCGCTACGCCCGGGGCTACTCGAGATCACTCGTGAACGACACATTGATCGCGTTGGCCTTCCGGCACTGCTTCAAGATGTCGTCGACGAACGTGTAGGGCAGCTGGGCATCGACATTCAGTCCCACGAGCAGCTGCGGATTCTCACGAACCTTCTGGACCATGATCTGCTCGATCTGCCCCATTTGTAAGAACACATCATCGATGGTGATGTTTCCATTCGCATCGGCCCAGATGTGCGAGACCTTCTCGCGCGGCACCCGCACCCCCGACTCGGCCCGCGGCAACGTTACCGTCAAGCCCTCTTCGAGCTTGAAGATGGTGGTCGCCATGAAGAAGACCAGCAGCAGAAAGACGATGTCGCCCATCGATCCGGTGGGCACTGCTGCTTCGGTCTTGAGCGTCTTGTTGAATTGCACGGCTCAGGTCCCTCACTTCCTGCAGCCTACCGATCCACTCGTCTCCGGCTACCTGCGAGCCGGTCCGCCGTCCTCCGCTTCCCGGCCTCGGCTTCCCAGCCGCCGGCAGCGCGGTCAGACCGGGACGCTTACCCGCGTCCCTTCTTGATCGAGAATCGCTTGGCGTTGGCGGCCTTTACCTCGTCGAGCACGTCGACCATCCGCTCGTAGGCCGCATTGCCGTCGGTCTCGATCGATATCGTCAGCTCTGGATTTCCTTCGAGTTCGGCCTCGATAAGATTGCGGACATTGGGCAACGCCACGGGGGCATCGTCCATGAACACCGACCCGTCGGCGGTCGCCCGCAGCGTCAGGACGTTCTCGCGCTTCACCTTCATCGGCTGCCCTCCGAGTCCGGGGAGCACGACCTGCATGCCGAATTCGGTCTCGAAGACGGTCGTCGAAATGAAGAAGATCAGGAGCAGGAAGGCGATGTCCGCCGTGGACGCCTGGCTGATCTCCGGCGGCGTCATGTTGGGCCGCTTCAGTTTCGCCATGATGCTTCCCTCTCCCACCGGAACGCTACGCGCGCGCCCCGGCTGGCATTAGCTTTGCTCGGTCAGAACGTCGAGCAGCTCGACGGAGGTTTCCTCCATCTCGAGCACGAACCGATCGATCCGGGACATGAAGTAGTTGTACATCGCCTGGGCCGGGATCGCGATCACCAGACCCGACATGGTCGTGATCAGGGCCTCGGAGATTCCACTGGCCACGACCTTGGCGCTGACCTGCTCGGCTGCCGCGATGGCCTCGAAGGCGTTGATCATCCCGGAGACCGTCCCAAGGAAGCCCAGCAGCGGGGCGATGTTGGCAACCGTCGAGAGCACCGGCAGTCCGCGCTGCAGGAAGGCCATCTCGATGTGACCCGAGTCCTCGATGGCCTTCTCCACCGCGGCCGGTCCCTTGGGCACCTTCGAGAGGCCAGCGTGCAGAATGGCCGCGATCGGGCCGCGGGTGCGCATGCAGATGTTCTTGGCCTTCTCCACGCCGTCGGGCTCCTTGAGCGCCGAGACGATCGAGGCCATCAGGTCGCGCGTGTTCGTGTGAGCCCGCTGGAGGGAAAAGAGGCGTTCGAGAATGACCGCCAGCCCCAGCACGGCAAGGAACAAGAGCGGCCACATGAAGTCTCCACCATCTCGGAAGAGCTCCAGGGCTCCGCTCTGCCGCTCACTACGGACGATATCGTCTCCCGCGGCCTCTTCGGTGGTCGCCGCCGGATCCGCCGCTTCCTGGGCCACGGCCGTCTGCACCAGAAGGCCGAATCCCACGAGAAGGATGAGTACCCCACCCATAGACCATCTGCGGAGTTTGCCGAGTCGCATGCGTACCCTTTCTCCCTGCCCCCGGAGCCAGAGGCCCCGTTGCGCTAACCCTACTACCTGCAATCAGGTAGCAGGCCAAACCTGTAGTCGGTGGTGCTACGCGACGCATAGCCCCACATGGTAAAGTCTTTCATATAATAGAAATGGAGCCCCAAAACTGTCAAGGTCCAAAGCCCCTTGAAGACCCAAGGATTCGCCCCTTCGGGATCCCCAGCGGTCCGCAACCGCGACCAGGCGGGTGTCCGCCGGCAACCGGCCCACGACGATCCACCCGGCGGACCCTAGCTCTGCCCGGCAGTCGGCTTCAAGGAATCCCTCCCGGAGGCCGAAAAGAGTAGAGGTAGCTCACGTCGCGGCCAGGAGTATACCTCGAAACGACTCTAGGGAGGTCATCCAGGGGTGTCAACGGAAAAGCCCTGTCGCACGCTGCGTGCGGTGGGAACATGCATGCTGGCGCTGGTTGCGTTGCTCGTCGCTGTGCGTGTGGCGCCGGCGGAGCAGCGCACGACCCAGCCGGTGCCGCTCACCCTGCAGGGGATGGCGCCGGCCGTCTACCGTGCGAGCACCCACCCCGACTCGGTCGGGGCCGCACTGGCCGCCACCGGCTGCCAGGCCCACCGGCCGCTGGCGATCAGCAGTGCCTTGCGGGGATTGCGCTCCAGCCGCGCGGGCGACTATGAAGGGGCCAACGCCTACTGGCTGTGGGCGAACCAGCTCGACCCCGGCTATCTCACGCCGCTGGTCGCCTCGGCCCGGTTCCACCCATGGCACGATCCGAAGGAGGCCGCTCAGCGTCTCTTGCGCAGCACGGCCCTTTGGGTCGACGACTTCCGTGGCCAGCAGCTGCTGGCCACGAACGTGTTCGTGTTGCTGCTGGTGCCCCTACTCATCGCCGCCACGGTCAGTGCGCTTCTCATCTTCGCCCGCCACGGTCGCACGCTGCACCACCTCTACTGGGAGCACTTGCAGCTGCTCGTGCCACGCCGGGCCGCCAAGTGGGCCTTGTGGGGACTGTTCGCCCTGCCGCTGCTCTGGAACTCGGGCGGACTCCTGTGGGCTGCCCTGTTGTTGGCGGCCGGGTTCCCCCGGTTTCGGCCGAGCGAGAAACGCTTCGCGGCCGGGTTCTTCGTCCTCTTGCTGGTGACCCCCTTGGGTGTCAGCTTGCTGCGGGATCTGATCGCCCCGGCCAACCCATCGCACCCGGTCTCGAGCCTCTACCGGGCGGGCCACAGCGGGGCCACGGCCGAGA
>CAZZIF010000451.1:0-3143 GCA_964654025.1 uncultured bacterium | reverse complement strand
TCTCGGGAGTTCGAGCATGGAGAGACCGGTCTGTATCAGGTTCCGGTGACTGACGCTGCCGGAGAGTGGTCGGGTCGGATCAGCGTAGATGTGTCTTGCCACGGCGAGGTGGCTCGAACCGTTACACTGCCGCTCCGCGTCGGCCGGGGGAGCGTCATTATCTCCGAGATTCTCTACGACCCGCGCGAGGACGAGGGCGAGTGGGTCGAGCTGGCGAACCTATCGGGCGAGACGATCCCGCTGGAGGGCTGGACCCTGCGGGATGCTTCGGGCACCGAGATCGTGCTCCATGGGCCCCGCCTGGAGCCCGGGATGCGTGTGGTCGTGACGCAGGACGGTGCGGCCTTCATGGCAGCCTGGCCACGGGTGGGTGCGCGGATGCTGGCATCCTACTCGGGGAGCTGGCCGAGCCTGAACAATCGGGTGGACCGCGATCGCGGGTATGCCGATGCGCTCTTGCTCTCCGATGGTGAGGGACAACCCTCGGATTATGTGACCTATCGCCCCAGCGAGTTCGATGGGGACGGCATCTCCCTGGAACGTTGGATCGACGGTGGCCGGCTCGTTTCGCCGAAGGTCTTCATTCCCTGCCCCGAGCCCGAAGGCGCCACGCCGGGCGATGTCTCGCGCTCGGTGGAGGAGACGATGGGCGAGGGGCACTGGCTCGGCCCCACACCGAACCCCTTCTACCCCGGGCGCGATGGCGGATCCGCCCTCTGTTGTCTGTCGATTCCGGCTCCGGTGGCTTCACCGGCCCACCTGACCGCCGATGTGTTCGACCTGGCTGGTCGGCGTTGCTGTTCCCTGACGGCGGCGGCACGCTTGTCCCAGCCGGCTGTCTTGGGATGGGATGGGTGTGATGCCGAGCGTCGGCCGCTGCCGACCGGCCTCTACATCTGGCGCATCGCCCTGCAGGAGGATGGCGCCGCAGCCCCGTGGCACGCGAACCGTTGCGTCACCCTGATCCGGGACTGATCCATGAGCGACCGTGTCCATCTGTGGGTACAGGCTACGGATCCCGCGCGGCGCCGCGCGGTGCGGTGCGTGTGTGTGCTGGCGGCCTCGTGTGCGGTGCAGCGCGTGTGTGTGCCGGCGGCCTCGTGTGCGGTGCAGCGCGTGTGTGTGCCGGCGGCCTCGTGTGCGGTGCTGTGCGCGTGCGTGCTGGCGGCCTCGTGTGCGGTGCAGCGCGTGTGTGTGCGCGCAAGGCCGAGTGCAGGGCGGTTGACGGGGGTTTGCCTGAGCCTGCTGGTAGGCCTTGTCACGCCCCATCCGGGCCGCGCCGCGCATGAGTGGCGCGGCTACTGGGCGGCGCCGGCCACGCTGGAGACGATCGCCGAACGCGCCGCGCCGGTCCCGACGTTCGAGGTGTCCCACCGCCAGCCCTTCGGCTTGGCGGCGCTTGCCTTTGCCAAAGTGCGCTGGCGTTTGCCGCGCGGATGCGGGGAAGTCCACGCCGGCACGCTTCAGGGTCCGAGCTACACGGAGTGGCATGCCGGCCTGGGGAGAGCCTTCCAATGCGGCCCGGCAACACTCTTCGCCGGGGCGCGGGTCTTCGGTTTGCAGGCGGGGAACCAGAGCTTGTCCTGGAAACCGGCAGGAACCGCGCTGGCGAGAATCAGGATCGGGACGCCAGCCGGGGGACAGTTCTGGGGCGAGGGGGGCGTCGTAGACGCGGGCGCACGGGATCCGTTGCGACTGCCCGCGGTGTTCGTGGGTCGCGCCGGCTGGGGAAGCGGGAGCGGCATGCTGCTTCTCGAACGCTGTGCCGTCTATGGGGCCGGAGAGGAGACGACACTCTACCTGGCGTGGGAGGTTGTCGGCGTGAAGGCGGCGCACGGGCTTCGTTGGAGCACGGGCGAGGCCCTCTTGGAACTGCGGTTTCGCTCGGGGCCTTGTGACGTCGAACTCGGTGGCTGTTGGCACCCGGAGCTGGGCTGGACGCCGCGCTTTGGCCTGGCGATCGGAGGCGGACCCCGGTCATCCCAGGGAGCTGGGGCGGCACACGTTCCACAGGGAGGCCAGTGATGCTGGATCGTAGGAGATGGGACTGGGGTTCGCCGGTGCCGAACTCTGAGGCGTTACCGGTGCTTGCGTTCGTGCTGGGGTTTGAGCGCGCAGCGCGACGCGTGGTGTTGCCCCGCAGGCTGCCGCCGCGAGTGCTACTACCCCGCAGGCTACCGCCGCGAGTGCTACTACCCCGCAGGCTGCCGCCGCGCGTGCTACTACCCCGCAGGCTACCGCCGCGCGTGCTACTACCCGGCAGGCTACCGCCGCGAGTGCTACTAGCCGGCAGGCTACCGCCGCGTGTGCTACTAGCCGGCAGGCTACCGCCGCGTGTGCTATTACCCCGCATGGTACAACTGCCGGTGCTGCTGTCTCTCATGCTGCCGCTTCTCTTGCTCCTTTCGACCGTACCGCTGGCGGTACGATGCGCAGCCACATCGCTTCCCGAACTCGAGGCCGAGTGTCGGTGGGACGGCCGGTCGCTCTTGCCCGAAGACGCGACGTTGGCCGGCTCCTGGCCTCTCGTGGACTGGCGGGTTCGCGGAGCGCCGCGGGGGTGGGCCGAATGGATGGGGTGGAGCGGAGCGGCCGGGTCCAGTGACCCCGACGATGAAGTCCATCGTTCTGGTGCCCGCCCGGCGCTATCCGGCGGGGTATCCGCGCGGACCGGCCTCGAACCCTCCCGGGGCTTGACCGTTTGCGCCGGATCGTTGCGGCAACGGTGGGGTCTCGGCGTGCTCTGGCCGTCGGGTCAGGTCTTCGGCGGCACGGACCGGGTTCTCCGGGCTCACCGCCGTTCTTTGCACGAGGTGGCACCCAGCACATCCCGCGCTGTACCGCGGCGAATGGGGGCCGCGGCTCTCTGGCGTTGGCCGCGGCGGGATGGGAACGCTTCATCGGATAAGCCGGCGGACGGTGCACAGACGGCCCGTACCGGTGCACACACGGCCCGTACCGGTGCACACACGGCTCGTACCGGTGCACACACGGCTCGTACCGGTGCACGGACTGCCCGTACCGGTGCACGCGGCAGTGAACTCGCGGGGTGGGTCTGGCGCGGGGACTCCGGGCCGGCGGAGGGTCCGGCGGGTGATCGCACGGGTGCCTGGGGGGTGGCTTTCTCCTCCGGTGGGTGGGGG
>CAZZIF010000450.1:0-3149 GCA_964654025.1 uncultured bacterium | reverse complement strand
GCCGCCACCCCGAGGAGGGATGTTACCCGACGTCTGCCGCCACCCCGAGGAGGGACCTTACCCGGGGTCTGCGGCTACCCAAAGGCAGACATTCTAGTCTACTCTACTGCACATCTCTGCGTATGCATCGCATAAGATCGACGAGCCTTTACTTCTGCGAGACATCAAACCTATCATCTCCGGTTGTGCTGACATCGCCGGGTCGGCTGGATTCACCGGATCCGCCGAATCCGCCGGATTGCCCGGATCCGCTGATCCAGGCCGGATCTGCCGGACCCGCGAGATCGGCAGGATCGGCCCGGTCGGCAGGATCGGCGATGTTGGCAGGCTGGCTGCGGCTGCACCTGGAGAGGGGATGTTCTGGGGGACGTTCTGGAAATCGGGCCAGTGAGGAGTCGAGGCGTGCGGAGGATTGCATGAGCGTATTCGATAAGCTCGTTGTGGGCATGATGCCCGTGGTGCCTAAACCGATAGTCGGTTACTTCTCGCGGCGTTACATCGCTGGCGATTCCATCGAGGAAGCTCTGGAGGTGGCCCGGGACCTCAACCGCCAGGGCTGTATGGTCACGATGGATGTTCTCGGGGAGGACATCAAGCGCCGGGAAGAAGCCCTCGAAGCCCGGGATGCCTATCTCCGGCTGATCGACGCCCTCACCGAGGCCGGGATCGACGGAAACGTATCGCTGAAGCCGACCTCGATGGGGCTCACGTTCGATCTCGACTTCGCGGAGGCGAACATTAAGGCCATCGTGGCCGCCGCACATGGCGTGAACAGCTTCGTGCGCATCGACATGGAGGATTCGCCGACGACCGATGACACCCTGGAGGTGCATCGTCGTATTCGGCAGGAATACGACAACACAGGCGTTGTGCTCCAGTCCTGCTTGCGCCGAACGCTGAACGATACTCGCAAACTGATCGCGATGAAAACGAACATCCGGCTGTGCAAAGGGATTTACATCGAACCCTACCGCGTTTCGTGGCGTGACCCGGAGATCATCCGGCGCAACTTCGTCCTGATTCTCGAAGAACTTCTCAAGGCCGGCTGTTACGTCGGCATCGCCACCCATGACGAGATCCTGGTGTTCGAGGCACTGCGGATCATCCATCGGCTCGGCCTGCCGCGGGAGGCGTACGAGTTCCAGATGCTGCTCGGGGTGAGTGAGAACCTCCGGCGGATTCTCGTGGACGAGGGGCACCGGATGCGGGTCTACGTACCCTTCGGTCGTGACTGGTATGCCTACTCCACCCGCCGGCTGAAGGAGAATCCCAAGATGGCCAGTACGATCGCCATGGATGTGCTAGGGCTTTCCGCCGACCGCAAAAGACGCTAGGATTCGTTCAAAGACAGCTGCTTCGGCGTTGCCCAGGAGGGTGTCGCGCCCGAGCGGCTCCCCTGGACTCCTTCGCCGGCGTCCCAACCAGGGAGGGAGTATGCGAATCTCGTTGCCCGGCATCTGTCGGCCTAGCGGTGAGCACCGCGGCGTGCGTGGCCGGAGGCTCGCCGAAGCCTCGTGGGTTGCCCGGATTCGGCGGAGTGGCGCCCACACTCGTTGGCTCCTGGCGGGGTGCGTGGCGGTCGCTTGGCTCACGGTGGCAGGTCCCGCGGCCCAGCAGCTTGTCTCCGCGCCGGCCGATCCGGCGGCCTCGGGAAGTGTCTCCGCGCCGGCCGATCCGGCGGTTCCGGGCAGCGTCTCCGAATCGGCCGATCCCGCGTATCCGGTCACCGGACCGGTGGGCTGGATCACCGTTGCCGACGCCATCCACCCGGCGACCGCCTCCTTCGTGGAACGCTCCATCGAGTGGGCCGACGAAGAACGCCTCGGCGCGCTCGTCATCGAACTCGACACTCCCGGTGGACTCGATAGCTCCATGCGCCAGATCGTCCAGGCGATCCTAGGGGCCCGTGTTCCGATCATCGTCTACGTGTCACCGGCGGGAGCCCGCGCGGCTTCGGCCGGGGTCTTCATCATGATGGCGGCCCACGTTGCCGCCATGGCGCCGGGGACGAACATGGGCGCCGCGCATCCGGTATCGATCGGTGGTGGCATGATGGGTGGGGATCAGCAGCCCGATAGCACCATGATCGCCAAAGTCACCAACGATGCCGTGGCCTACGGGCGATCGCTGGCCGAGAACCGTGGACGTGATCCCGATTGGGTCGAGGAAGCGGTGCGCGAGAGTGCCTCGATCCCCGCCGGCGAGGCTCTCGAGCGTGGCCTGATCGATCGGGTGGCCACGACCCAGCGAGAGTTGCTCGAATCCTTGCAGGGCTTCCGCGTTGAGGTCGGCGGCATCTCGAACCGGCTTGAACTCGCCGACGCGCAGGTCGTCGTGAAGGAGATGAACCTGCGCGATCGTATTCTGGGCACCATCGCCAATCCCAACATTGCCTACATTCTGTTGCTGCTCGGTGGGCTGGGCCTGTTCTTCGAGCTTTCGCACCCGGGCACGCTCTTTCCCGGCATCATCGGCGCTGTTTGCCTTCTTCTGGCCTTCTTCGCACTCCAGATGCTGCCCGTGCGCGCCGTTGGGATTGCCCTTATTGGTCTGGCCATCATCCTGTTCATTCTAGAAATCAAGGTGACCAGCTATGGAGCCCTGTCGATCGGCGGCGTGGCGGCTCTGGTCTTTGGATCGATCATGCTGTTCGAGACGAACGGAACGGGAGTGCGGATTTCCATGGACGTTTTGATTCCTACCGTGGTGATTGTCGCGGGTCTGTTCCTGGGTGCCGTCTGGCTGGCCGTGCGTTCCCAGACGACGCGGCAATCGACAGGACGTGAAGGTCTCGTTGGGGCCGTGGGCGAAGTGCGCGATCGGCTGGCGCCAAAGGGCAAGGTCTTCGTGCACGGTGAGCTGTGGAACGCGCGCGCTTCCGGGACGATCGAGCCGGGAACCGAAGTCCGGGTCGTCCGGGTAGACGGGATGATGCTGGAGGTCGAGGCAAACAAAGAGAGTTGAGGTTGAGGTCCGGATCCGGCGTGGCAGCCGGGCATGGCTCCGCACGGGGTGCGATCGTGCTTCGCAGGCTGCCGCGAACCGCTCACGGCCGTGTGCCACACGTGGCCCGGCGGCCGGGTTCTGGCGGAGATCGGGTCGGCCCTGACGGGAGGTACATCGCATGTACGTAGCGCTATTCTTTCTAG
>CAZZIF010000449.1:0-3150 GCA_964654025.1 uncultured bacterium | reverse complement strand
CACGAACAGCTCTCGGGAGGCTGCCGCGCAGTTGACGGGGACAAATGTTCCCTTGCTGTTGCTAAGATCATGCATGCCTTGAGCGATGAGGTCTTTCCCAGTACCGGTCTCACCTAGAATCAGGATCGGCAGCCGACTAGCTGCATACGTCTCCGCTGTCCGCAAGACCCGCTGAAGGGCTTCAGCTTTGGTTACCATTCCAAGCGCTGACCAAACACTGTCTGCCCCACCTCGGGTGGCACCACTGATCCGTCTTGCGTGCCCATCTTGAACTGACTCTCTAGGGCTGCGCTCCTCTCTCTTCGCTCTCTGATAACGCCGTCCTCCACCCCGCGCATACCACGCAAGCGGCCCCCATAGTTCGTGCCTAATCCAGAACTCTACGGATCGAATCTCATCGCCAGCTCGCGAGACAGATCCATTGATCCGCCGAATCGCCTCCTCCGAAGTCTCCGCATCAATCCCAGTAATCCAGGCAGACACGAGTGCGAAGTCGAGCCGCTCTTTCATCAACTTCAAAATGTCCCTTGCTTCTTCGAAGTATCTCCGCGCCCTGCTTTTCGAACCCCGGTGCATATGAGCGAGACCCAGCGTGCGCAGTGCAATACTCTCCTCCCACATGAGCCCTAGTTTCCTAGCGCCCTCAAGCCCGGCCCTCGCGGTCTTGACTGCCTCTGATGCACGGCCCTCGAGAAGCAATACGGACGCGGCGTGCAGCTCAACCTCGATTTCCACATCTAGGATCGTACAGTCCTTGAGTCGCCACTGAATGACTCCCAGGGCGCAACGGGCCTGGAACGTGAGGCCCAACAGCACATAGCACTGAACCAAGTACTCTAGCGCGATAGCCTCTTCACGAATTAGCCCCAGCCGTCGTGCCAGCCGCCATGCCCCAAGCAGACCTCCCCTTGCCTCGTGCAGCCATCCCATGCGCATCTCACACCACGCGACTCCGATCTTGCACCGAAGAACCGATGCAGGCCGGCCGGCAAACTCCGCATGCGCAAGGGCGTCCTCAAATGCGCTCTTTGCAACCTTCACGCGTCCCAGTGTCCCCAGCGCGAGCCCCCGATTCAGCTCAACCATTGCAAGAGCCGAATCGTCACCCGCTGCTGCATACTGCGCTCCCGCCTGCCCATACAGGCCGCAGGCTTCAGTGACACGTCCCCTTTGCTTGGCAATCGTCGCCAGCAGAATGTACGCATCACCAACTTGCCCCTCAGACTGCGCGCGACGCGCTTCGACTGCTGCAGCCAGCGCCGCACTCTCTGACTCTGACAGCTGTCCCTTGCGCAATAGCAACTTGGCCTCGATTACCTTGAGTCTTGAGTTAACCCAAGCATCAGAGCTGCGGAGCGGCGGCAATTCGTCAAGAGTGGCAGAAGCCCTCGCATAGTCCCCGTCCTCAATCATCTTGTTGATGATGCAGATCATTGCCAGCATGCGAGCATCACTCGACAATCCATCTGCAGATTCTAGGATGCGAGCGATCTGTCTTGTTCCTTCCCGTGCGGCATCAAGCTTCCCTTGACGACGCCAACAGATCACAAGCAAGCCGAGAACCCGAACCCCTTTGGTAGGCACAGCATCACTGGCGATGGCTTGGCCCGCAGTACTGAGAATGACCGTCTCGGCAGACTCCCAGGCGCTTGCTAGCACATACACCATGGCTCTCTGCTCAATGTCATCCCAATCCATGTGATGCCCCTTCAAAACATGATGCATTGCTGGATCAGATGCTTCGCCAGCCACGCTCACAGCTCCACGCACGGTCCTCCAGGACCAGCACAAGAAGTGCTTGGCTCTCACCTATCCTCGGTCCTATCTGGGCAGGCGTGGTCATTCTGTTCAGCATCAACGCGCCTTGAGATCCTCCTGGGGCCTCGGGACCACAGTCTGGCAACTCATCCGGCTGTCCTTCGTTCTTGGTGCGTTCCGGTACTTTCATGAGCAGCTGACGCCCACATGCATCGCTCACGCACATTCCTAGTGTACCGATGACAACCACTAGGCTCACAAGCAAGCGTTTCATGGACTTATCCTTTTTCGATCAGGCTGATATCTCGTTGCTTGAACGACATCCAAGAATCACAATGGCCGGATATCAAACATGGTGACAGACGGAACCGCGATTTCATGTTCTTCGCCCTGGGTATCGACACCCATGGATGTCAAAGCAACGGAGGCCCCAGCCGAAATCACCACCAAAGCGCCTCCGACCAAGAAAGCAGCGTCCGCCACTGGGTCAAGCTGCCCTCTCAAGTGCACTTCATGAAGAAACCGACCGCTCGTGTTAGTTGCATCGTAGCGCAGTGCAACATCTGAGATCCGCTCGTACCAACCCGCGCTCGTCTCAATCCACAGACGGTCAGCCTCTATTGCATGAACAGCGTATACGGTTCTCTCGTATGGCGACAACTTCACTTCAACGTTGTCAAACGCTTTGTAGAGTCCTTTCCAATAGGCATTCAGATCGCTGATCTGCTCTTCACTACGCCTCAAAGGATCCTGCTCTCGTTCGACAAGGTGCGTGATATTCCCCGCGGCGTTCCGGATCTCATAGCTATATGCTTCGTAGGCGGTTGTCGTGTATATTGAACCGTTTGGATGTGTGCCAAGGATGATCGTCGGCTCTGATGCCACCTCATCGAAGACCATTTCTGCGGCATCGGGTCTGTCAACGGTTTTTCGTCCCAACTCGGCAAGAAGCGTACCGTCTGTATCGAAGACTCCAGCGAAGACATGGTCTCGGGCACCCTCTCTCTCCCAGCTTGTCAACTCGCAACCAACGATGTAGCGTCCATCGTGCACATTGACGCGTAGCAAGCTAGTGCGATCGTAGCCGTCAACCGAGAGCGTCCAGCTTCCTTTCGGCTTTCCCTCAAGTGAGACGAACTGGACAGCATTCTTCGTTGCATCAACAACGCCCAAGTCTCCTTCTTCTGTGACGAAAATCCCTGTCGGAAACAGGAACTCGCCTGGACCTTCGCCGGAGCGTCCCAATTGGCCGAGCAGGCTACCGTTGGTGTCAATGCGGTGAACGCAACACAGCGTGTTGTCTAAGAGACACAGCACTCCTGACGGATGCAGCGCGACATCGACGATGGCGCCGAAGATGAAACCGCTCTCGTCGTCGGAAGACAGGGTCCA
>CAZZIF010000448.1:0-3153 GCA_964654025.1 uncultured bacterium | reverse complement strand
CGCGGCAGGAAGAGCCGGGCATCGATCAAGCCGACGCTTCTTCGGTCGGCGCGGCGCACCACCGGCAACCGTTGGGTCACCGGACGGGTGGTCCGGAACAGTTCTCGTATGCGATCGATCGGGTCGTCTTCGTAGAGATAGGGCAGCGACTCGAGGGGAATCATCAGCTGCGCGGCACGCCGGCCCAGCAAACCCAACAGGTTGCCGAGTAGACGCCGATCCTCGAGGTCGAGGGCGGACTCGGTGGTCGGGCTCTCCCCCCCATTCTTGCTGGGCAACTCGACCGGAACTTGATCGGCGTGCTCTTCCAGCAGCAGCGGCGGACGTTCTTCGCTACGCCATCTCAAGAGGCTGGCCAGCAGAAGTCCGGCGATCACCAGGCCCCAGGCGCCCACGACACCGATCGGACGGTATTCGCCGGCCGTTGCCACCGCCCCCAGAGCCAGCCACGCGGTCAGGCCCGACCAGTAGGCAACCTTACGGGAAACTCGTGGCACCGCGCCACGTCGCACGGAGCAGTAGGCCTGAAACGCCAGGGCCAGCAGGCCGATCAGAAACAGTGCGGCCGCCCAGAGCGGCTGTGGTTGCGGGTCATCCATCGGGGTGCGGATCTCACCTCCCCTCGGTTCGGGTCTTCAAATAATGATCCTCGCGTCGCCGCATCCGCCGGCGATCGCTGGAACGTTCATCATCATAACCCATCAGGTGCAGGACGCCGTGAACCACGAGCCGCGCCAGCTCCTCATCCACGGCCTGCGCCCGCTCCTGGGCCTGCGTTAGCGCGCGATCGACCGAGACGACCACACTGCCAAAGATGGCCGGCTCTTGAACCGTTGCCCGGGAATTGGATTCGTGAGCAACCGGCGCGGCGGCGCGTGCCTCGGGCGCGGCGGCACCCGGATCGCAGAGCGGCTCTGCGCCAGCCGGCGGGCCGGTCTCGTAGGCGAATGAGAGTACGTCGGTCGGGCCCTCGCGATGGCGGTACTCGGCATTCAAACGCGCCATCGCCTCATCGCGCAGGAAGACAAGTTCGATTCCCGCCCCCAGCGGCGCGCCTTCGGCCTCGAGAACGCGGCCCGCAAGACGCCGCAGAGCGAGCGTATCAACCTTCAGCCTTCGCTGCCGGTTCGCTACCGACACCGGATGTGAACTTGGCACTACGTTGCTCCAACGTGGGGTAACTGATGCGCCCGTGGAAGAGCGCTGTCAGAATCGGCACGAACGCGTCCCTCAGCGCTGCCAGGTCCTTCAATGTCAACTGGCTCTCGTCCAGTTCGCTTTCCATGGCCCGTTTCTCCACGAGCTGTTTGACCAGCCCGCGCAGGCGGCTGGGAGTGGGATCCTGCAGGCTGCGCGAGGCGGCGTCGACCTGGTCGGCAAGAAAGACCACGGCCGTTTCGCGTGAGCGCGGCCGCGGACCGGGATAGCGATACTCGGTCTCGGGCACATCGGTGCCCATCTGCTTCGCCTTGTGATAGAAGTACGTCATCACGCCCGTGCCGTGGTGCTGGGCGATGCCATCACACACGACCTTGGGGAGTTTCGACTCCCGGGCCAGGGCGAGCCCATCGCGGACATGGGCTTCCAGGATCAGTCGGCTCATCGTGGGCGCCAGCTTGTCGTGCGGGTTCTTGCGGCCGGCCATCAGGTTCTCGATGAAGTAGTCCGGCTTGCGAAGCTTGCCAATGTCGTGGTAGTAGCCTTGCACGCGCGCCATCAAAGGGTTGGCCCCAATCGCCTGCGCGCCCGCCTCGGCCAGGGTTCCGACCATCAAGCTATGGTGATAGGTACCCGGCGCCTCGAGCATGAGGCGGCGCAGGAGCGGCCGGTTCAGGTCCAGCAGCTCGAGCAACGTCAGGTTCGTGCACTTGCCGAAGGAGGTCTCGGTCAGGGGCACCGCGAAGAGCGCGAAACCGGCCGCGATGAACGGATTCGCCACCAAGTAGAGTGCGTCGGTCAACAGCTGCTCGAAGGCCAGGGACGTGGCGAGTCCCATCACGCCCAGTGAGGCGATGTGCGTCAGCGGCACGTACAGCAGCAGACGGTAGAGCTGCCGGCGATCGCGGAGCTGGTGGACGCTCAGGATCGCGGCCACCGAACCGAATCCAATGACGACGACGAAGATGAGTCCCTGTTCGGTGACCATGCCGATGATCGTCGTCAGGAAGCCGGTCGCCATCAGCGCCAGGCGCTCGTCATAGAGCAAGGTCACCATGACCGCGAACCCGGCCACCGGGATCAGGTAGGCCGAAAGGCGCAACGCGTTCAGGGTGAGCCCTCCCAGCAGCAAAAATGCTCCGAAGGATGCCGCCAGGAGCGTGAGGTCGTCGAGCTGGCGCAGGATCTCGGGTCGGTAGCTGGCCAGGTAGAAGCTGAAACCGCCCAGCAGCATCGCCAGCAGGAGCGCCCGCCCGGCGACCACACCCAGGCGCATTCCACCGCCTTCGGTCTCGGCGAGATGCTGCTTATGGGCTTCATAGGATTCGAGCTTGCGGAGCACCTCGCTCGTGATCCGTTCGTGGGCGCCCACGATCTTCTCGCCCTTGAGCACCATACCCACGCTGGGATCGATCGCATCGTGCGCAAGCCGTTTCCTGGCCGCGGTGGCCTGCTCGTCATAGACCACATTCGGCTGCGCGAAACGCATCACCAGTTCGGCCACCGCCAGCGATTCGCGGCTGTTGTCGCCACGAGCGGCCAGGAGCTGCTCAATCTTCTGCGGTCCAAGGAAACGGTGCGTGGGCCCCACCCAATCGACACCGCGCGACACCAGCGTGGCGCGATCGATGCTCTCGAGGCGCTCTTCGAGTTCGGCGGGCACCACACCGCGATCAAAAAGCTCGCGCAAGAGCCCCCGGGCCTGGGCGAAGATGCTCGCCGGCTCCAATTGCAAAAGCGTTAGGTAGACGCTGGGGGAAATGGCGACGTCGTCATCTTCGAGAATGGCCTGATCGGGCGGGCGGTTGCCCCGCAGATCGGTGATCGTCTCTTGCAAACGGTCGAGCGAACGCAGCGCCTGCACCGCCACCGTATCCTGGCGTACGAGCACGGGCGGAACCGCTGCCATGGCCTCCTGGCGCTCGGCTTCGAGGGTCGCGGGATCCTTGTTGACCGGAAAGTCGGAGTTCGCGATGACCGCCTTCGGTTGCACCG
>CAZZIF010000447.1:0-3155 GCA_964654025.1 uncultured bacterium | reverse complement strand
GTGCTGCTCTGGTTCTGTGAGATGAGGCGCCGGAAACTGTACAACAAGCTGGGACATGTCTCTATGAGGGAATACGCCAGAGAGGTTCTGGGGCTGTCCGACAACATGATCTATCGGTACGATAGGCTCGACAAGCTTCTGGAGGGTCTCCCGGCCACATACGACGCCATCGCCCGGGGTGAGTTGGGGTGGACGCACGTCCGTGAGCTAGTGAAGGTTGCCAGCAAAGAGAATGAGGAGTTCTGGATCGAGCGAGCCCGGACAACGAGCCGAAGAACGCTGGAGCGGGATGTTGCCGAGCTGAGAGATCGTCAGCGTCAGAAAGCCAACAGGCGCAAACATCTAAGCCAACGGAACCTCACCGAGACGGCTGGGTCGGCGGTTGTATCGGTGGCTGGGTCGGCGGGTGCACTGGCGGCTGGGTCGGCGGGTGCACCGGCGGCTGCCTCGGTATTGGGATTAGGGACTGGCTCGCCACACGCCTCGGCACCCGGCTCGGCACACAGCTCGGCACCGGGCTCGGCACCGGGCTCGGCACACAGCTCGGCACACAGCTCGGCACCCGGCTTGCCACACGCCTCGGCAACCGGTTCGGCACGCAGTTCGATGCCGGCCCCGACGGCCGGCTCGCCACAACCAACCAGCGTGCGGGGAATCTCGAGTCACACGACAGAATCCGCCAAGACCGGTTCGGCAGATGTCGAAGGAAGCGCACGGGTCGCTTCTGGGGACGGAGAGACATTCCATCCGGGTGACAATGGGAACGGGTGTCTGGGCGGCAGCGCTGGTGATAGTACCCGTGCTGCCCACGATGCAACTACCAAGGGTGAAGTCACCAGTGACTGGCTACAGGCTGAGGAGAAGGGCTTGACGGAGAGTCCTTCTATGGCACCCAGCAGCTTGCCGCCAACCGCCGCAGATATCCCGGTGACGATCTCCTTTCGTCTGTCCCCATTAGAAATCGCCGAGTACGAGAGCCTCCTCGAGGCTCTCTACAAGACCGGCACGATTCGAGCAAATGCCTCTCGGGCAACGGTCTTGCTTCAGGGGATGCGTGCCCTTCTCGAGACCGAGACGCAGCTCCATGCACCACGGAACGAATCCGCCGAAACCGTGAGCTTGAGGGAGATGCACCGAGAGCAACGGCCACGGACACACATTCATGGGGAAGTCCCCGGCAAGCCCTTGGCGCGAAGGGATAGTGCTGGATTAGAACTCAGTGCCCCTTCGACCAAGGACGGCAGGGAAGGAACAACGTCCGGCAGACCTTCGAGACAGGATGACGCCGGCAGAGCGAAGAAGTTTCCAGCTACGGTGGCTGGCGCCAGCGAGAGAGTAGACTCTCGCATGGTGCCCACCGAAGCCGGCGACTCGACACTCGAGCCGTATCCCCCCAACCCGCGTATCCACGATCCGCGTACCCACGATCCGCGTATCCACGATCCGCGTACCCACGATCCGCGTACCCACGATCTCGACAGCGATCCGAGCGAGACCGGTTTTTTGCCCCGGGGCAAAAACGGCTCGCCATACAAGGTCGTCATCCTCTGGTGCGAGTCCTGCGGGAAGGCGGTTGTGGAGACGAATCGCGGGCGCAAGCATCTGGGCCGGAACGAACTGGAACGGGTCATGTGTGACACCACCATCGAAGACGCTAACGGAAAAGCTCGACAGTCGATACGCCCATCGGTTCGAAGGAAGGTGCTAAAGCGTGATCACTACCGATGCCAAATGCCGGGCTGCGCAAAGACACACTTCCTGGAGATTCATCACCGGCGTCCACGTTCTCAAGGCGGGACAGATCGGCCCGAGAATCTGATCACTCTATGCTCAGGGTGCCATCAACTGGTTCACCAGAACGGCTGGGATGTCAATCTCCTGAGAAGACTTGACAGCGGCCACAATCGAGAAAAGAGCCCCGAGCCCCTCCCGAAGAATTAAGCATCCCATTGAACGCCCCGTTGAACGCCCCGTTGAGCGGTCCGTTGAGCGGTCCGTTGAGTGGTACGTTGAGTGGTCCGTTGAGCGTATCCGATCGGTGAAATCATGAGCACCGGATTCCCAGGGCCCAGGGCGACCGGTATCGGGTGAGTTCGATAGAGAGCGTCCACAGGAAGCATCCTCTTCTCTGAGTCCGATCGATCCTGCACCCTGGCGTAAGCTGTATGGTTAGTGCAGGCCGTGCGTGCGGTGCAGGCCGTGCGTGCGGTGCCGGCGGTGCCGGCCGTGCAGGCGGTGCGTGCGGTGCAGGCCGTGCGTGCGGTGCAGGCCGTGCAGGCGGTACGGGACATGCTGGCCGTGCGGTGCTTGCGCCATGTGGCGCCTATCCATGCCGACTCACGACTCCCCGGATTGCGAACGCGCCTTCTGGAGATTCTTCCAGAAAGGCTTGTGAAGAAAGCTCTTCTCATCCAGCAGGCATAGGTCTTCGAACATGGGTTTTGTGACAGTGAAGGCGAGCATGTCCGGTGGTAGGTACTGGCGCATAGCGATGTCGGTGGCCCCCAGAGAGGCTTGCGGCTTGGTTAGATCCTCGAAGGGTGCCACGAGCAATGAACAGCCCGAACCGAACGGGGCAAGGACCGGCGGAGGATCGCCAGGGGCGCTGTGGTATTGCGCGCCGATCATCAACAGGCTCAGCTGATCCGGATTCACAAGAAATGTGATTGTCTTGAGGTGGTCGTACTCTGACTCACGTAAAGGGCCAATGAAGAGACTCTCGTGCTCGCTTGGGTACGGCCGACAGGCATCAAGCCACTGGTTCATGAGTTCGTGGGACGCCTTGAGTCCTTCCTCATCGACCAGGAAACGCACGAAGTCGGTGCGCGGCCGGCCTTCTTGACCACAGATCCAGTAGCCCGCTCCGCCGCACCCAGCCTGACTACTGGTCAACCGCAGGAAGTTACCAGCGAGCCATTTGCGGTAATAGGCGAAGAGACACGGCCGTGACCCTTCCGGAGGGGAGACATAGGGCTCATACTGCCTCGGATCGGGAGCGTCGTAGAAACCGATGAGAGGTGTTTCAATCCTGGCCACGTCCAACAAGGTCTTGGGATCGGGTTGCATCTGCAGTTTCCTCCTTGTTCCTGCTCCTACACCTGCTCCTGCTCCTGCTCCTACACCTGCTCCTACACCTGCTCCTACTCCCGCTCCTG
>CAZZIF010000446.1:0-3159 GCA_964654025.1 uncultured bacterium | reverse complement strand
CCTCAAACACAAGCCAATTATTTTTAACAACAATCTCATACTGTATTAAAGGTATCCGCTGGCTCAACGCGGTGAGCGCCCAACTGGATGATGCCGAACGGGAGCAGGTGGCCCGCCTGCCCTTCGTTCGTGAGATCCGGCCCGTCGCGCGAGCCCGCCGGGCATCGCTGGGGCCCGCCTTCGACGAGACCGGCCGCCCGCTCGGACGCACCACCCGGCTCCACCAATCCGGGCCGGCGTTTGCGCGCACCGGCGAGCTTGCCTACGGATCGCTCGACTATGGCCCCTCGGTCCACCAGCTCGAGGAAATCGCCGTTGTGCCGGTGCATGCCCTCGGCTTCTCCGGCAACCGCGTGCGCATGATGATGATCGACACCGGCTTCCGTCTGGATCACGACGCATTCGCGGCCACCGACATTGTCGACACCTGGGACTTCGTCTTCGGAGATCCCATCGTGCAGAATGAGGAAGAGGATCACGAGAGCCAGCACAATCACGGCACCGGCTGCTGGGGCACGGCCGGCGGCTACGCGCCGGGACACCTGATCGGGCCTGGCTACGGCGCCTCCTTCGTGCTGTCGAAGACCGAGGACATTCGATCGGAGACCCGTGCGGAAGAGGACTTCTACGTAGCGGCGCTCGAGTGGGCCGACCAGCTCGGCGTGCGGGTCACCAGCGCGAGCCTCAACTACGTCTGCTTCGACGACGAGTTCTGCTACGAGTACGAGGACAAGGACGGCGATACGGCCGTCATCACCCGGGCGATCGATATCGCCGCCGGACGTGGGATCCTGTGCGTCAATTCCCAGGGCAACTACGGCTGCTACGAAGGTAGTCTCGGCACCCCCGCCGATGCCGACAGCATGGTGGCGGTCGGTGCGGTCGATAGCCTAGGCGTGATCGCCTACTTCTCCGCCTGCGGCCCGACCTACGACGGCCGCACCAAACCGGAGGTGCTGGCCCGTGGCGTGGACACCTACTGGGCGTCGGCGGACGAGACGGGCACCTACGGCTACGCGAGCGGCACGTCTCTCTCCACCCCGCTGGTGGGCGGCGCCGCGGCCCTTCTCTTCGAGGCGCATCCCGAATGGTCGAACATGGATCTTCGCCAAGCGCTCCTCGAAACCGCCGACCGCGCCGGTCAGCCGGACAACCAACACGGCTGGGGCCGTATCGATGCCGAAGCGGCCCTGGGCTGGACACCTCTCACCTATCCTCTGCCCTACTCGCTCATCTCGCCGCCCAACGGCACCGAGACCGAGAACCGCAGGCCAACCTTCACCTGGCACACGAGCGTGGATCCCGACGCGCCCGATCCGCTCGCCTACAGCGTGCGCATCTTCGAGGCCGGCGATCCGCAGAGTGAGTTTCTCGTGGAGGCCGGCGCCGATACCTCCGTCACCCTCGACTTCCCGCTTGCCCCCCTCACTACCTATCGGTGGGAAGTGCAGGCCGAGGACAGCGCGGGACTGACGCGTCTCTCCCGCGAGACCTGGGAGTTCATGACGCCTCAAGCCTCTTCGGTCGAGTTCGACCCCGTTGCCGGCGATCTCACCGGGGCCGCGGCTCGCATGGAGATCACGAGCACCCCCAACCCATTCCGCGATCACGTCCGGATCCGCTTGACCGTAAGCGCAGCGGCGGGAGCAACGATGCCGGCCGGGGCGATGCCGTGGGGACCGATGCCATCGGAACCGACACAGTGGGAATCGATGCAGTGGCGCATTTACGACCCCACCGGACGCCGTGTGGCCGCCGGCAGCGCCCCAGGGCCCGCGACGGCCCCCGTCTCGGGACACACCGGTGTCTATACGGCTGAGTGGGACGGACGGCTCAGGGGCGGATCACCAGCACCGGCGGGCGTCTACTACCTCGAGGCTCGCGTAGGCGCTGCTTCAGCCCGGCAAACACTGTTGCGATTGGATCCGTGACAATCACTTCGAACAGGACTTCATATGAACCAGATAGACACGTCTCCTCGCTGGTGATCGGTTCGCATCCGGCCAGGCAAGGACTGGAGATTGCCCATGTGAAAGAACGTGGCCCGGCCAGGAACGAAGGACATCTCATGGAAGATGGCCGGCCCGCAACTCAAGCTGCGCTTGAATCTTCCCGGACCAGGATTGGTTTCCTTCATGGCTTCCGTTCCATGTGACTGACCCTCCGGGCCACCCGACAACCCCTTCACGACCCCGTCTGGGAACACTCTTGACGATGGATTGCCGAGCGACGAGTATCGTAGCCAGATAGGGAGCAGAACCCTCGCGAGGGATTGAGGTCTTGGGGCAATCTGCCGATGTAGGGAACAGGTAGACCAGGAGCACATTGGACCGCATTCGGAGGCGACCGCTTGAAGCAGCACGAGGACTTGGCGGCCATTCGCGGGCAGCGGATCAGCAACCTGTGGTTGCAGCCTGTGTTTTGGATCGGAATGGCCCTCATCATCGGGCTCTTGATTGGCATGCAAGCCAGCCAGGTCAATCTGCGATTCGTGAAGCTCACGATCGGAGTCGCCTTCGTTCTCACGATCATCAGGTTCCCGAGTTTCGTGTCCACTGGCCTGTTCCTCATTCTGTGGACAACCCCCACGGGCATTGCGCTTGGAAGCACCAACTTCGTGTTTCTGACCTTCCTGCTCATATCATGGATCGTCAAGGCCACAATGCGCATCGAATCAGGACCCCAGAGGACGCCGCTGGATTGGGCCATTCTCGCATATGTGCTGGCCCATCTGCTGTCGCTTGCTCACATCGGTTCGGCGTCCCTCCTCCACAGCTCCCTCGATAAGCTTCGGAACCTCCTCTGGCCGATTATCCTTTTCTACATGATCACCAGCTTGGGTCGATCGCCACGACGCCTCCTCTTCATGGTTGAGATGCTCACCATCGGCATGGTCTGGGTGTGTTTTACAGCCTTCATGGAGCAATTTCTGCCCAATGTAAAATACTTGCCCGAGTGGTACCTTTCGGTGGCTCGCGCGGAGTACCTCTTCGCGGACCTGGGTGGGCGCGCTGGCGGCATTTTTCGGTCTCATGACATGCTATCCGACACGATGGCCGTGATGTCCATTCTTCAGATCTATCTCGCATCCTACTATCGGCATCGTCCGTGGCTGAGAGCGTACCACTGGTGTCTTGCGATCCTATTTGTCTATACGAT
>CAZZIF010000445.1:0-3167 GCA_964654025.1 uncultured bacterium | reverse complement strand
GTCGGCAACTTCGCGGTCGACCTGCCCGACGCCGGGGTCGCCATCCAGGTGGCCGGTACGTTCGGTTCCCGCCAGGAGGAGGCCCAGCGCCTGGGGCGCATCCTGCGCCCGAAGCCCGGCCGCAATCGCGCGCACTTCTACACGGTGATCTCGCGCGAGACGGTGGAACAGGAGTTCGCCCTGAAGCGCCAGCTCTTCCTCTGCGAGCAGGGGTACGAGTACGCCATCCGGGACGAGGAACCGGTGGAGGTGTGAGCCCATGCAGCACATGGACTTCGACTGGCGAGTGCTCCTGAAACAAGACGCCGCCTGGGACGCGCTGCCCCGGCGGGCGCGCGAGACCTTTCTGGATCACGTGCAGCCGGCGGCGGTCCCGCTGAAAGCGCTCGGAGAAGAGGGCCGTGTGCTCGAGGAGGCCGGCTACGTCCGGCGCGAGCCCGGGGGGCTGAGGGTCCGGCTGCCTGGGCGCTACGCCCCGATCCGCAAGATGATGCAGGCGCTCATCGCCGACCCGGTACCCCGCGATGAGCGCCCCTATCCCCCAAATGGCTATCTGAGCAGCCAGTTCGACTCCGCCGAGATGGTCGCATTCCGTCCCCCTGGCGCAAGGGCGGCGGGGATTCTTGATCTGAACGGCTTCGATCCGATCGCATGGAACGAGGCGTTCCTTGACTGTGACGACGAGCGCGGGTGGGAACGCGACCACGGCCTTCTCCCCCGCAGGGGAGCGCCGCGCGTGGTCAAGGCCAACGCCTACTTCAGTTCCCCGGCGGTGTTCGAACTCACCAAGTCGATCTGGCGCTGGCTGAGCCGCTTGCCCGAGCCGCAGCACCTGCAAACGCTGCTCGATGAATTCGATCCCCACTCCCCCGCGGACCTCGCCGCCGCCTTGCGGGCGGGAGTGCGTTACCTGATTCTGTTTCCCATCGTCGATCCAGAGACGCTGCGGCTGAAGATCGGTCTCCTGCCCAGAGTCCTGCGCTGGCTGCAGCGCGAGCTGGCTCCCCGGCCGGAGCCGGTGGAGGTCACCGATCCGGTTCATGCGCCGTACTTGATCGCCGACATGAATCAACTGCTGGCCCTGTGTCAGGCCGATCCCCCGCCACTGAGGACCGATGATCATCAGTTGTACGTGCGCACGTGCCAGCGCCTCCTGGAACGCGCGATGCCCGTTCCCCCGGATTTCTTGCCTGCTCGGCCCCTCGACACCGAGATCCGATTTGAATTCGCCAAAGAGTTCCTGATGCAATGCGAACTCGCACGAGTCGAGTACGTGAGGTCAAAAGGGCTACGCCTGCTGGCCACCGCCCGCGGTGAGGCCTGGCTCTTGCTGGACGAGAAGGCGCAGCTCATCACGGTGATCAATTTCGTGCGCGACGGTATACTGTCGACCCGCGCCGGAGCGGCGACGGGCAAATCGGGCAGATCGCGCGCGTCGGGCGGATCGGGCGGATCGGGCGGATCGGGCCAACATCTCCCGCAGAGAGATCAAAGCGCCAAGAGCGGCGTGACGCTTGACCCGAACGACGAACGGTCCGCGGACCCGAGCCCGGTGCACGCGAGCATCAGGGGCGCGGACTTCCAGGACGAGGGTTTCCTCGACAGGGGTTCCCTGGACGAGGACCTCGAAGCCGCCGGTTTCGATGACGAGGATTCCGATGACGAGGATTTCGATGACGACGACTTCGATGACGAGGATTTCGACGACGACGACTTCGATGACGAGGACCACGCCGACGAGTGGGCCGAAGGGCAAATGAGGTGTCTGTTGCCTCCGCTGGCGCAGGAGAAGATTGCGGCGTCCTTGTCTCCCGCGCGGGGGACGGATTTTCTGCCTCTGAACGACTATCTGGACTATGCCGCCGACAACCTATGTCCCTTATCCGGCGATGCGGCCACCGACGAAGCCCTGCTGGCCTGCTTCGATCGGTACCTCTACGTGCACGGCCTCGCCAAGGACCAATTTGCACCGGTCTGGCGAATGACGCTGGAGCGCCTTCTCCGCCGGCTCCTCTTTCCGCTGGGCGGCATTGAACTCGCTCGCCAGACCGATGACCACCCGGCCGACGACTGCCTCACCGATGACCACCCGGCCGACGACCACCCGGCCGACGACTGCCTGGCCGACGACTGTCTGGCCGATGTCCACCTGGCCTTTCGCATCACCGCCATCGGCGAGTTCTTCCTGAACTGGAGAACCGACTTCGACTATGAGTCGCTGGGCCGTGCCGAAATCGTCGTCCAGCCGAACTTCGAGATCGTCTTCCTGTCATCCTCGCCCGTGGCAGCCGGCAAGATCGGTCGGTTTGCCGAACGCAGCGGCATCGATGACGGCACCCGGACCAGCATCCGGAGCAGCGCCCGGACCAGCACCCGGGCCGGTGCCAGGACCGGCACCCGGACCGGCGTCCGGACCGGTGCCCGGACCAGTGCCCAGGACAGCGCCCGGGGTGTCGCCCAGACCGGCACGCTCTTCAAGATCACGCGCTCCTCGATCCTGGCGGCGGCCGCGACCGGTTCCACCAGCCAGGGCGTCCTCACCACCTTGCGCGAGCTATCCTCGAAGCCCGTGCCCAAGAATGTCACGACCGAGATCGAGGGGTGGTTCGCACAGTGCCGGCGTGTACGAATCGCCGAAACGCTCATCATCGAGTGCCCCGATGAGGAGACCGCCCGGCGTGTGCTGGCCGTGGGCAAGAACCTCGTTCGTCCGCTGGGGGGCAGGGTCGTGGAGGTGCGCGAACGGCATCATCAAGGCCAGCTTGTGCGCCGGCTTCGGAAGGAGGGCCTGTTCGCATAGGTCCTGCCCGATGCGAAGGGCCGGATCACTGATCGGGATCACTCACCGGGATCACTGATCGGCTTTCTCCCCCGTCGAATCCGCGGGCGCACGCGCCCCGAGTTGCTCTCGCACCGCCCGCTCGATCACGACCTCATCGCCCGGCCGGAAACCTCGCCGGCCCCAGACGATCCTGCGCTGCGGCGAGACCAGCACGAACGCCGGAATCTCCTCGTGCCCATAGCGGCGCATGACCTCGCCGCGGGCATCGAGCAACACCGGAAAGGTCAACCGCCGGGCAAGCACCCAGGGCCGCACGCGCGCGGCGGTCCGGTTGTCATCTTCGGAGATCCCCAAAACCGTCAGCCCGCTGTCGGCGTAGGCATCG
>CAZZIF010000444.1:0-3203 GCA_964654025.1 uncultured bacterium | reverse complement strand
GGTCGGACAGCGCGAAGGTGAAGTGGAACGTGGTCGCCAGGCCGGCCAGGAGGAGCACGATCCACTGACGACGAATCCTCATCCGAATGCGGCCCGTGACGGCCGCCGGTCTCAGCGTCGAGCGGGCAGTCATTGCAGAGGCCCTCCTCCTTGCCGCGGGATGACGCCGGTCTCCGCGCCGGCGCGCGAGAACATGCGCTTCCGGTCGATGAGCACCACCCCGATAGCCACCGCACTGAAGAGGTAGGTGTCATAGGGCTGCGCGTCGGGCAGCATGGGGTTCATGACCAGGAAGTGGAATAGCGCCGCGAGCAGAATGCTCCCCCGCGACGCGTTGAACAGCGCCGTCACAATGATGCTCAGGGCGATGCACCCGATGAAGAAGGCGGAGAAGGACCATTCGCTCTGCTGCGTCCCATTGAGCACGAATGCGGGCAGATGCCACACACCCCAGATGACGCCCAATACCAACGCCGCGCTGATCGGCGTCATCTTCCGTTGCAAGAGCGGAAGAGCGAGTCCTCGCCAGCCAAACTCCTCCATCGGGCCCAGCATGGCCGCCAGAACCATGGCCACGACCAACGACTGCAAGGATGAGAATGGGAAGGGATCCGTGAGGAGGTTCCCTTTCCAGGCGGATCCGCCGATGAAGAGCAGCGGGATGCCGACGATCAGAAATCCGTACCACGCCGGCGGGCAACGCCAGAGCAGCGCTCGAGAGAGGTACCGTCTCAGCCCGGACACGCCACCGCGGCGCGCCACGATGGCGAAGGCCGCAATGGCCGGCGCGTAGACGGCCAGGTAGAAGAGCGGGTGCCTGCCGCTCAGCTCGCCAACCAACCGAGCCATCTGATCCGGGAGGAAGATGAACAGAGCCAGAACGCCCCAGGCCAGGCCAAAGGTCATCAGGAGAAAGGGGCCGATCGCGCGGATTGAGATTCGGTCCTCGCCGTTCGAGACTCGGTCCCGGTCGTTCGAGACCCGGTCCCCGCCGTTGGAGATTTGGTCCCGGTAGTTCCAGAGTCGGTCCCCGCCGTTCGAAAGCCGGTCCCGATCGTTCTGGGTGGTCGTCTGGATGCTCGGCTCGCGCGCGGCGAGGGTGTCCTCCGCCGTCGCAACGACTCGCTGTGGACTAGAAGGCACGTGACACGGAAAGCACGAGGCCGGGTTGCTTTTCGACATCATAAGTCTCCTCATTGTGACCGTCGGGGTCGTGAATCTTGAACTCCTGATCGATGGCGTGCGTCACGCCGAGACCGATGGCCACGTCGCCGTGAACTCGCGTATCCAGACGCAGCGTCACCGTCGATCCGGCCAGTTCCACATAGCCGCCTGGCTGAATCGGGCTGTCGTCGGCGAGTCGGTACACACCGCACTCGGCCGAGCTGTACTCGAGAGAAAACGTGAGCCGGGTCACCTCGCTGAAACGCCACACCGCATCCGTCGAGGGAAGACCCAGGTTGACCGACAGACCGCCGGTAGCCTGAGCATTCCACGAGATGCCCAGGATCGGAACGAAGTCATAGTCGGTGGCGACCTCCTGGTGCCGCGAGTAGAAGGCCCCCACCGACACCATCCACATGGGAGCGAGGCGGTAGACACCGTAGGCGCCGCCGTAGCCCGACACGGAGCGATCCACTTCTTCTTCGAAGCCGGTGGTGATGCCCAGCAGGGCCGCGTACATCAGGCGCGGGGTCAACACACCACTGCGCCGAAGTCCCAGATCCAGGTGATACAGACGGCCCCAGGGGACGCGACCATGCGAATTCCCCACGAGGTCATGCTCGCCTGACCAGTCGAACTGCAGGACCTTCGCCGATCCGGCCATCGATCCCCTCTCGAGATCGATCATGCCCGTGCGCAGCTCGTAAGCGGATTCGGACTCCCGAACGCTGGAGCGCCCGGTGCCGGCGAAGCCGATGCTCCAGGAGCCGAGCATGCCATCACCCCGGCCTTCGTCGGCCAGCGCCCCGGTCACGGCTCCGCCGGACCCCAAGACCGTGCTCGCGCCGACCAGCGCCGCGAAAACGATGACTTTCTGTGGCCTCATCATGGCTATCCCCCTTGGTGGTTACGTTGACTCGGACGACCTGCTCGGTCGCACGCTGCGTGCCATCGGGCCGCGCACGCCGCAAACCATTCAAATAGAATGGCTTGCAGGACAAGCCCACTTACGGCGGGTCCTTGTGCCCCTCGCCGTTGAGCGAAATTCCGTTACGAAATCTCGTAGTTCGGCTATGATCCGTACTACTCGTGATCCGTAGTCACCGTTGTCAGTGGGACAGGATTGCATCGACCAACGCGGAGAGACTTCCATGACGGGAGAAGAATCGGAACGTAACGCGGCCACACGCAATGCGGCTGCAAGCCATGCCGCTGCAAGCCATGCCGCTGCAAGCCATGCGGCCACAAGCCATGCGGCTGCAAGCCATGCGGCCAATCGTCATGCAGCGACCATTCTGCTGGTGGACGACAAGCCGGCGAACATCAAGCTTCTCTTCGACGCCCTGGAAGGCACCGGGTACCGCACCCTCGTGGCGCTCGACGGCGAGAGCGCCGTGCACCAAGCCAAGCTTGCGGGTCCGGATCTGGTGTTGATGGATGTCATGATGCCGGGCATCGACGGGTTCGAAGCCTGCCGGCGCCTCAAAGCCGATCCGGCGACCGGGCAGATCCCGGTCATCTTCATGACGGCCTTGACCGACACCTCCGACAAGATCAAGGGATTCAAGGCGGGCGGCGTCGACTACCTGACCAAGCCGCTACAGCACGACGAAGTCCTGGCCCGCATCGACGCTCACCTCAGCCGGCACCGCTTCTGGGCCGATGTGGACACCTACGGCAAGATCCTGCTGGAGATGGGCGCGGCCGAATCGCTGGATGACGCCTGGACGGCCCTGGCCGGCCCGACCGGCATGGCCGGGATGCACAACGACCTTGCCGGTCTGGCTCTCTGGTTGGCATCGAAGGACGAACTGGTGCTCCGCCACGCCGAAGGCTTCTCCCACATCGATCCATCCTCCTGGCGGCATCCGGGCGGCACCTATGCCCGCGTGCCTACGACGGATCCCCTGCTGGACCCGGTCTTCACCGAACAGCGGCAGGTGTCGGCCGCGGATGGAGTCGAATGGAATCCTTATCCGCCGGGCGCGAAGGCCGAGCGCATTCAGGCCTACATCGTCTCGCCGGTATGCTGCCAGGAC
>CAZZIF010000443.1:0-3204 GCA_964654025.1 uncultured bacterium | reverse complement strand
CCCCGGAAACCCAGGACGTGGTCTCCGGATCGGACCAGTAACGTTGGGACGACATCCTCAACGTTACCTTCCTTACAACCTACCCCGCCCGGAGGTCCCTGCAAACGGAGGCTTGTCAAACTGTCTGGTCCGCGGTTCGCACCCGGAAGCTCTCACCTCTCACCGGTGACCTCGATCATCCCGTGCGATCCCGCGTTCAGGCGTTCTCCCAGCCCTCCTCTCCGACCAAGGGAACGAACGTGCACGGTACGCAGTGCATCTCGTCGTAGCCCTTGTCAGTTCGAGTGAGAACCGTAAGCTCCTGGCCGTGGCGCGACCCGGTTGGCACCACGAGGCGTCCACCCTCGGCGAGCTGCTTGATGAGTGGATACGGCACGCGCGGGGCACCGGCGGTGACGATGATTCCATCGTACGGCGCATACTGCTTCCATCCCACGGACCCGTCACCGACGCGTTGCAGGATGTTGGTGATCTCCAGGTCGCCGAAGATCGTCCGCGCGCGCTCGGCCAGCGCGGCGACGCGCTCCACGGTGAAGACGCTGCGCACGAGCCCGCTCAGGATCGCGGCCTGATAGCCGGAACCGGTCCCGATCTCGAGCACGCGGTCGGCCGGCTCCGGCGCGAGCAGTTCGGTCATCACCGCCACCATGTAGGGCTGCGAGATCGTCTGGCCGTGGCCGATCGGCAACGCGCGATCGGAGTAGGCCTGCGGCGCAAGCGCCGAATCAACGAAGCGGTGGCGTGGCAGCGACTCGAAAACGGCCAGCACGCGTTCGTCACGAATCTGACGCGAGCGGAGCTGACGTTCGACCATGCGCAAGCGGGCCCGGCGGTAGTCGGTGTTCACGTGATGCTCATCTCCTCCCACCGAGGACGGGTACACCGCTACTCCTGCGCGACCCTCCCTCGCGAGATCACTCCAGCAGCCGCCTCTGGACCGGTAGTGCGCCGCCAGATTACTCCAGCGGTCGCCCCTGGACCCAAAGCGCGACGCAAGATTACTCCAGCGGCCGCCCCTGGACCTGAGCGGCATTGCGGTCTTCTTCCTCGAGCAGGCGAAGATTGGCCAGGCCGTCCTTGTCGGTCCAATCCTTCTGTAGCGGTGTCACCGACACGTAGCCCGAGGACACCGCACCGAAATCGCTGTGCTCATCCTGCTCCCATACGGGCGGATCGCCCCCGATCCAGAAATAGGCGCGGCCGCGCGGATCAACCTGCGAGATGATCTCATCGCGATAGACGCGCAGGCCCAGCTTCGTGGCCTTCCAGCCCAGGATGTTCTCGAAGATCAGGTCGGGCAGGTTCACGTTGAGCAACAGGTCGCCGGGCAGGCCACGGTCGACCAAACGGTCCACCAACTCCCGCGCCCAGCGCGCCGAGGCCTCGAGGTGCTTCGGGTGCCATTCGATGTTGGAGAACGCGATCGCCGGCACGCCGAGGAGACGACCCTCGAGGGCAGCGGCCACGGTACCGCTGTAGGTTACGTCATCGCCCATGTTGGGCCCGTGGTTGATGCCCGAGAGAATCAAATCGGGCTTCGGCTCCATCACCCCGGCGACTCCGCGGACGGCCATCAGGACGCAGTCGGTCGGCGTTCCCGAAACCGAGAAGACGCGCTCCTCGACTTCCGTCACGCGAAGCGGATCGCGAAGCGTCAGCGCGTGGCTGGCCGCGCTCTGCTCGCGGTCGGGCGCCACGACCCATACCTCTCCCCGGCTCTCGAATGCCACCCGCAGCGCCTGCAGCCCGCGGGCGTTGACGCCATCGTCATTGGTGATCAGTATGCGCATGGTTCTCCTTCTACGAACGGCGTCTCATCCTTCCACGAACGGCGCCCCATCCCTGCGGGCAGGCTCCCCTCGCTGGTCTCCGGTGCTCGCTGTCTCCCCCCGGCCCGGCGGCAACGTGAAATGGATGGTGCTGCCAGCTCCCGGCGCCGAGGTGATCCAGATCCGCCCACCATGGCGCTCCACGATCCGCTTGCACACCGCCAAACCGATGCCCGATCCTGGATAAGCATCCTCCGTGTGCAGACGTTTGAAGAGCGTGAACACCCGATCATGGTATGCCGGATCAATGCCGATGCCATTATCCCGCACCAGGAAGACCTGGTCACCCGATTCCTGCGTAGCCGCGATGTGAATCCGGGGCGAAGCGCTTCCCCTGAACTTGATGGCGTTCGAGACCAGGTTCTGAAACACACGAACCAGCTGCGCTCGGTTCGCACGCACGCAGGGCAGCGATTCGACTTCCACCTCGGTCCCCGTGCTCTCGATCACTCCCTTCAGATTCACCAACGCCTCGGCCGCCGCATCTGTCGCGTTCACCTCCGTGACCACGTGCTCCCCCGAGGTGGCCCGCGAGTAGCTCAGGAGATCCTCGATCAGCCGGTGCATGCGCCGCGTGCCTTCCTGGATGAAATCGATGTACTCCTCGGCATCCCGATCCAGCCGGCCTCGGTAACGCCGGGCCAGCAGCTCGGTGAAGCTGGCCACCGTTCGCAAGGGCTCTTGCAGGTCATGGGACGCCACGTAGGCGAACTGCGCCAGCTCACGATTCGTGGCTTGCAGGTCCTGGAGCGCCGCCTGCAGCTTCACCTCCGCCGCCCCGCGACGGGTTACCTCACCTTCGAGACGATCGCGCGAAGTGGTCGTACGTTCAAGGTCGCTGAGCATGCGATTGATGGCACGCCCCAGCTCGTCGATCTCCTCATCCCCGCTCGCCGTGACGCGGCGTGACAGATCGGCGTGGCCAACGGCTACCGCCTGGCGGCCCAGGCGCACGACGGGCCCGATGACACCGCGGTGGATCACCCCGGCGAGCGCCGCCACGACCAGAAACATCAACAGCCCCGTACCCAGGGCCACGAAGAAGACGCGCTGGTGCTGCCGGTCGAGGGCCTGGTAGGTGCGATTCATGGCCTCGTGGATCAGCGACAGATTGGCGGACAGATAGATGTGCATCTTGCCCAGCAAGTGGGCCCTGCGCACCTCGCGCAGGCGGGTCAGGTGTTCGGGCGTCTGCTCGCTCGGATCGTACGGCGCCGTCACGATCGCCGGCACGGGAGCGCTGTTCAGCGCGCTCTCCGGCGAGGCCGATCTGGTCAGCGTGCTCGGGCTGTTCGGCCGCGTTACCCGGCTCCCTCCACCCAGGTCGACTGAATCGGCAGGGGCGGACGACTGGCTCTGTCCACCTGCCTCCCTC